>NZ_NCSR01000001.1:0-396382 GCF_002105485.1 Leifsonia sp. NCR5 | reverse complement strand
GTCTGTGTGGTGTTGTGGTGGTGTTAAATGCGAAAGAGCCACCCGGTGTGGGGTGGCTCTTTCTAAAAGGAGTCCGGCGGTGTCCTACTCTCCCACAGGGTCCCCCCTGCAGTACCATCGGCGCAGAGAGTCTTAGCTTCCGGGTTCGGAATGTGACCGGGCGTTTCCCTCTCGCTATGGCCGCCGAAACACTATTGATGTATCAAAGTGAACGGACCAATCAGCTGATTGGTTCGGTTCTCGACCGTACATCGAGAACCACATAGTGGACGCAAGCATTCTTCAGGCCTCACACACCAGCCTTACAACATGTGTGTGAGTAGTGATTGTCAAGTTATCGGCTTATTAGTACCGGTCAGCTCCATGGGTCTTTAGTCCCCACTTCCACATCCGGCCTATCAACCCAGTAGTCTAGCTGGGAGCCTCTCGCCCGAAGGCATGGAAATCTCATCTCAAGGCCGGCTTCCCGCTTAGATGCTTTCAGCGGTTATCCATCCCGAACGTAGCTAATCAGCGGTGCTCCTGGCGGAACAACTGACACACCAGAGGTTCGTCCAACCCGGTCCTCTCGTACTAGGGTCAGATCCTTTCAAATTTCCTACGCGCGCAGCGGATAGGGACCGAACTGTCTCACGACGTTCTAAACCCAGCTCGCGTACCGCTTTAATGGGCGAACAGCCCAACCCTTGGGACCTACTCCAGCCCCAGGATGCGACGAGCCGACATCGAGGTGCCAAACCATGCCGTCGATATGGACTCTTGGGCAAGATCAGCCTGTTATCCCCGAGGTACCTTTTATCCGTTGAGCGACAGCGCTTCCACAAGCCACTGCCGGATCACTAGTCCCGACTTTCGTCCCTGCTCGACTTGTCAGTCTCACAGTCAAGCTCCCTTGTGCACTTACACTCGACACCTGATTGCCAACCAGGTTGAGGGAACCTTTGGGCGCCTCCGTTACTTTTTGGGAGGCAACCGCCCCAGTTAAACTACCCACCAGGCACTGTCCCTGAACCGGATTACGGTTCGAAGTTAGATATCCAGAGTGACCAGAGTGGTATTTCAACAATGACTCCACGAACACTAGCGTGCCCGCTTCACAGTCTCCCACCTATCCTACACAAGCCACACCGAACACCAATACCAAGCTGTAGTAAAGGTCACGGGGTCTTTCCGTCCTGCTGCGCGTAACGAGCATCTTTACTCGTAGTGCAATTTCGCCGAGTTCGCGGTTGAGACAGCTGGGAAGTCGTTACGCCATTCGTGCAGGTCGGAACTTACCCGACAAGGAATTTCGCTACCTTAGGATGGTTATAGTTACCACCGCCGTTTACTGGGGCTTAAATTCTCAGCTTCGCCTTACGGCTAACCGTTCCTCTTAACCTTCCAGCACCGGGCAGGCGTCAGTCCGTATACATCGTCTTGCGACTTAGCACGGACCTGTGTTTTTAGTAAACAGTCGCTTCCCACTGGTCTCTGCGGCCGTCAAACGCTCCCGGAGCAAGTCCGTTCACGCCTCAGGCCCCCCTTCTCCCGAAGTTACGGGGGCATTTTGCCGAGTTCCTTAACCACGATTCTCTCGATCTCCTTGGTATTCTCTACCTGACCACCTGAGTCGGTTTGGGGTACGGGCGGCTGGAACCTCGCGTCGATGCTTTTCTTGGCAGCATAGGATCACCGATTTCGTCACTTAAGACTACCCATCGTGCCTGGCCCTTCATGAGAGACGGATTTGCCTATCTCTCGGGTTACACACTTAGACCGGGACAACCATCGCCCGGCTCGGCTACCTTCCTGCGTCACACCTGTTAATACGCTAGCCGCACCAGCATAGGGTCGTGTGCTAGGCCCACTCGTCTCAACCCGAAGGCCTCGATCAAGGGGATTCAGACACTTAGCATTACTGGATTAGCTTGGGCGGTTCTTCGCCGGTACGGGAATATCAACCCGTTGTCCATCGACTACGCCTGTCGGCCTCGCCTTAGGTCCCGACTTACCCAGGGCGGATTAGCCTGGCCCTGGAACCCTTGGTCTTTCGGAGGACGGGTTTCTCACCCGTCTTTCGCTACTCATGCCTGCATTCTCACTCGTGTAGCGTCCACGGCTGGTTCACACCGCCGCTTCACTCGCCACACGACGCTCTCCTACCCATCAACACGGCTGGACCACGAAGGCCTACCACTAATGTCAATGCCACAACTTCGGTGGCGTGCTTGAGCCCCGTTACATTGTCGGCGCGGAATCACTTGACCAGTGAGCTATTACGCACTCTTTCAAGGGTGGCTGCTTCTAAGCCAACCTCCTGGTTGTCTGTGCAACTCCACATCCTTTCCCACTTAGCACGCGCTTAGGGACCTTAGTTGGTGGTCTGGGTTGTTTCCCTCTCGACGATGAAGCTTATCCCCCACCGTCTCACTGCTGCGCTCTCACTTACCGGCATTCGGAGTTTGGCTGACGTCAGTAACCTTTTGGGGCCCATCGGCCATCCAGTAGCTCTACCTCCGGCAAGAAACACGCAACGCTGCACCTAAATGCATTTCGGAGAGAACCAGCTATCACGAAGTTTGATTGGCCTTTCACCCCTATCCACAGCTCATCCCCTCAGTTTTCAACCTAAGTGGGTTCGGTCCTCCACGACGTCTTACCGTCGCTTCAACCTGGCCATGGATAGATCACTTCGCTTCGGGTCTAGGACATGCGACTGAATCGCCCTATTCAGACTCGCTTTCGCTACGGCTACCCCTCACGGGTTAACCTCGCCACATATCGCTAACTCGCAGGCTCATTCTTCAAAAGGCACGCTGTCACCCCTACAAGGAGGCTCCAACGGTTTGTAAGCAAACGGTTTCAGGTACTATTTCACTCCCCTCCCGGGGTACTTTTCACCTTTCCCTCACGGTACTTGTCCGCTATCGGTCATCTGGGAGTATTTAGGCTTATCAGGTGGTCCTGACAGATTCACACGGGATTTCTCGGGCCCCGTGCTACTTGGGATACTCTTCACGCCATCAGAACATTTCGGCTACGGGGTTGGCACCCTCTATGACTGGCCTTTCAAAACCATTCGCCTATATTCCTCTGTAACGTTCGCTGTTCGGCAGAAGCAGCAGAAAAGTCCCACAACCCCGACCATGCAACGCCTGCCGGCTATCACACATGATCGGTTTAGCCTGATCCGGTTTCGCTCGCCACTACTAACGGAATCGCTTTTGCTTTCTCTTCCTGTGGGTACTGAGATGTTTCACTTCCCCACGTTCCCTCTACCCGCCCTATATATTCAGGCGGGAGTCACTGGGTCACCTTACGGGCCCAGCGGGGTTTCCCCATTCGGAAATCCTCGGATCAAAGTTCGTTTATCAACTCCCCGAGGCTTATCGCAGATTACTACGTCCTTCTTCGGCTCCAGATGCCAAGGCATCCACCGTTTGCTCTTAGAAACTTGAAATCACATGAGTTTATGAATCGATCGGCCCACCCGAAGGTGAGCAGATTGACCAATGATCTACCAACACTCCAAAGGAGTGCTGATTTGATCTTGTGATCCGAGACTCGAAAGTCTCGAATCTAAGATGCTCGCGTCCACTGTGTAGTTCTCAAAGTACGGGCGGTACCCTCTCCGCCAGCCAATCATGGCCAACAAGAAAAGGTCCAGAGGTTCGATTCCCACCCACTTACGGGTGAGGCCCGGTCCCTCAGGACCCAACAGCGTGCATATGCGGAACATCCWGGACCGAACCGTTCCAACTCCCCGAAAGAAGCGTACTGAGTCCGAGCCGATCAGCTCCGCACCAATGTCAATGTTCCACCCATGAGCTACCRGCGAGAACATTCGTCTCGATCYGGCGCCTGGACACCACCAGCGTCTTTCAACACCGGGATGCCAGATGCTCCTTAGAAAGGAGGTGATCCAGCCGCACCTTCCGGTACGGCTACCTTGTTACGACTTAGTCCTAATCACCGATCCCACCTTCGACGGCTCCTTCCACAAGGGTTAGGCCACCGGCTTCGGGTGTTACCGACTTTCATGACTTGACGGGCGGTGTGTACAAGGCCCGGGAACGTATTCACCGCAGCGTTGCTGATCTGCGATTACTAGCGACTCCGACTTCATGAGGTCGAGTTGCAGACCTCAATCCGAACTGAGACCGGCTTTTTGGGATTCGCTCCACCTTACGGTATTGCAGCCCTTTGTACCGGCCATTGTAGCATGCGTGAAGCCCAAGACATAAGGGGCATGATGATTTGACGTCATCCCCACCTTCCTCCGAGTTGACCCCGGCAGTCTCCTATGAGTTCCCACCATTACGTGCTGGCAACATAGAACGAGGGTTGCGCTCGTTGCGGGACTTAACCCAACATCTCACGACACGAGCTGACGACAACCATGCACCACCTGTTTACGAGTGTCCAAAGAGTTGACCATTTCTGGCCCGTTCTCGTATATGTCAAGCCTTGGTAAGGTTCTTCGCGTTGCATCGAATTAATCCGCATGCTCCGCCGCTTGTGCGGGCCCCCGTCAATTCCTTTGAGTTTTAGCCTTGCGGCCGTACTCCCCAGGCGGGGCGCTTAATGCGTTAGCTGCGACACGGAAACCGTGGAATGGTCCCCACATCTAGCGCCCAACGTTTACGGCGTGGACTACCAGGGTATCTAATCCTGTTCGCTCCCCACGCTTTCGCTCCTCAGCGTCAGTTACGGCCCAGAGAACTGCCTTCGCCATCGGTGTTCCTCCTGATATCTGCGCATTCCACCGCTACACCAGGAATTCCATTCTCCCCTACCGCACTCTAGTCTGCCCGTACCCACTGCAGGCCCGAGGTTGAGCCTCGGGTTTTCACAGCAGACGCGACAAACCGCCTACGAGCTCTTTACGCCCAATAATTCCGGACAACGCTTGCACCCTACGTATTACCGCGGCTGCTGGCACGTAGTTAGCCCGTCGTAGGCTTGGTGAGCCGTTACCTCACCAACTACCTGATAGGCCGCGAGTCCATCCTTGACCGAAATTCTTTCCACGCACAGGAGATGCCTCCGTACGTCATATCCGGTATTAGCTTCCGTTTCCGGAGGTTATCCCAGAGTCAAGGGCAGGTTACTCACGTGTTACTCACCCGTTCGCCACTAATCCCCCAGAGCAAGCTCCAGGTTCATCGTTCGACTTGCATGTGTTAAGCACGCCGCCAGCGTTCGTCCTGAGCCAGGATCAAACTCTCCGTAAATGTTTAGCTCCACAACCGCAAGCGGAAGGGAAACATAGTGCGAGAAGCGGACCGGAAAAAGGTCTGTTCTCCCCGCGAGTTGATCTGACTAGTTTCGAATATCTACTGACATTCTGTATCTAATCCAAAGGAATCTCTTGCCTAGCCGAAGCTAAACACGAGGTTTTTGGCATTTGACATTGTGCACGCTGTTGAGTTCTCAAGGATCGGACGCTCCCACCATCCCGCATCACACGGTCAAAATGGGGCAACCTGTCAACCTTACCACTTTCAATCTGAATGTCAACTCGGCCGTTTCGCGATCCTCAGCGCACCACGAAGGTGCAACCGAATCACACGAGCCGAGCAACAAAACCAGCTCGAAGAGTGAGGGTTACCATCCTAAGCCGAACAGGCATGCTTGAACAAGTTCAAGCGACTGCTAAGTTTTAGGAGTTGGTCCCGCTTGAGGCCGGGGAGCAGTTCCGCTCTCCCGCACCTTTGGGGTGACAAGTAAGTACTTTACGGACCTCTTGACGGCCTCGCAAATCGCGCCTGCAACTCGGGCGTGTCGCGCCTGGGGATGCGAAACGGCCGACCAGCTGGGGCACCGGGGTGCGCCAGCCGATCGGCCGGTTGTCTGCGTTCGGGCGGGAATCGACCGCCGTGCAGAGAAGTGCGCTGAGGCCTACAGGCCTGAGTACGCGTGGAGTCCCTTGAAGAAGACGTTGACGATACCGAAGTTGAACAGGACGGCGGCGAAGCCGATGATGGCGAGCCAGGCCGACCGGGAACCGCGCCAGCCACGAGTGGCGCGGGCGTGGATGTAGCCGGCATAGATCACCCAGATGATGAAGGTCCAGACTTCCTTGGTGTCCCAGCCCCAGTAACGGCCCCACGCCTTCTCGGCCCAGATGGCTCCGGCGATGAGGGTGAAGGTCCAGGCGATGAACCCGACGATGTTCACCCGGTATGCGAGGTTCTCGAGTGCGGTCGATGTGGGAAGAGTCGCCAGGAACTTGAACTGCTGCGGCTGGGATTCTGCGACCTGCCGTTCCCGCCTGACCTGCAGCAGTTGCAGACCGGACAACGCGAAGCCCAGGGCGAAGAACGCCGTGCCGAGCACGGCCACGATGATGTGGATCACCAGCCAGTACGACTGGAGCGCCGGCTGCAGCGGGACGACCGGGACGTAGTACCGCAACAGAGCGATGCCCTGCAGCACGAGCACGAGACCCATGACGAAGGTGCCCAGGTACTTGATGTCCCACTTGAGGTTGACCGCCAGGAACACTCCGACGATGACGAGGGTTCCCGTCATCGAGAACTCCCACATGTTGGCCCACGGCACCCGGTCGGCGGCGATGCCGCGGAGAACCGTCGCCACCAGGTGGAAGGCGAAACCGATGATGGTGAGCACGAACGCCCACCGGACCGACGTCGACGACTCCGACCCGTAGAGCAGGTCGTCCTCGACCCTGTTGCTGATCTTCGCGGAGATCCTGCCCAGGGTCGATGTGCCCGCTCGTCCGTTTGCGCCGCCTGAGCCTTCGGCCGTGATGGTCGCCGTGGTCGAGCGCGCGGGCTGTGCGACCTCGGTTCGACGGGCGACCGCGCTCGGCACGGCGGCGGCCTCAACGGCGGTCGCTCGTGCTCCTCGCCGCGAGAGGTCGAGTGCGAACGCGATGAACGCGGCCGCGTAGATTCCCATGGCCGCGTAAATGAACACGGTCGATAGCTGAGCCAGGGTTTCGGTCACAATGCAAGCCTAAGTGTTTCGGGGGCGGGTGAGGGCGTCGGCGTGATCGTCGGCGATGGATTGGACGGCGGCGGCGAGGTTCGGGTCCTCGCCTCTGGCCAGACCGGCGTACTCGAGCGTGAGCGAACCATCCGGGTTCTCGATGGCTTTCACCCACAGCCGGCGGCGCGGGACGAACAGGGCAACGAGCAGACCGGCGAAGATCAGGACGGCGAACGTGAGGACCCAGCCCTGCGCGGGGTCGTGGTGCACATCCAGGGATGCGTAGCGCTTCACGTTGTCGAGCGTCACCGTGCCGAGTCCGTTCGGGAGGTCGACCGTCTCGCCCGGCCGGATCTTCAGCGCCTCGGTCTTCGTCGGCGGGCCGGCCAGCTGCTTGAGCGAGTCGGTGTTGAGGCTGTAGACGGACTGCGGGACTCCGCTGTCGACGCCGAGGTCGCCGGCGTACACGTTCAGGCTCAGCAGCGGATCCCTGAGACCGGGGAAGGTCGAGGTGAGCGCGCCCTTAGCGGTGTCACTGTCGCCGACCGTCGGGTAGAAGAAGCCGATCATCCCGAGCTGCTCCTTGAGACCGTCGGGGACTTTCACGAAGCCGAGGGAGGTGAGCCGCGCATCCTGGGGCAGGAACGGGATGGTGTCGGTGAAGGCGACCTTGCCGCTCGGGTCGCGCACCGTGATGGTCGGCGCGTAGCCGTTGCCGAGGAGATAGACGTTCGTGCCGCCGATGGCGAGAGGCTCGTTCACCTTGATCGTGGTCGTGCTCGAGGTGTCGCCTGGGCCGGTCGTGGTCACGTGGGCGGTGTAGTCGAGCGGCTGGCCGAGGGCGTTGACGTTCTTGGTCTCGTAGTCGACGACGAGCTTGTCGACCTTGATGGAGAACGGCTGCAGAGACGCGTCGCTGAAGAAGCGGCCGGGGTTGAACGAGTTGTACGACGGCAGGCTGTTGACGAAGCTCTGTCCCTCGACGACGACCTTCTGGCCGGTGAAGCCGAAGCCGCCGCCGAGGCCGATCGCGAGGAGCACGCCGACGAGAGCCGTGTGGAAGACGAGGTTGCCTGTCTCGCGCAGGTATCCGCGCTCGGCCGAGACCGACGTGGACCGCGCATCCTGGTACATGGCGACGCGGTAGCCGGACTTGCGCAGGAGGTCGCGTGCGGCGGCGATCGGCTCAGGGCCGCCCTCGCGCAGTTCGGCGGGGAGGATGCGCGCCTGGAAGCCCGCCATGCGCGTGAGGCGCACGGGCGTCTTCGGCGGCTTCGCGCGCAACGCCGTGAAGTGGTGTTTGGTGCGCGGGATGATACAGCCGATGAGGGAGGCGAATAGCAGGAGGTAGATCGCCGAGAACCAGACGGAGGTGTAGACGTCGAAGGCCTGCAGCTTGTCGAGGAACGGCGCGATGTCCGGGTGATCGGTGAAGTACTTCGTCACACCGTTCGGGTCGGAGCTGCGCTGCGGGACGAGCGAGCCTGGCACCGCCGCGATCGCGAGCAGGAGCAGCAGGAAGAGCGCCGTGCGCATGCTCGTGAGCTGCCGCCAGAACCAGCGCAGCCAGCCGACGAAGCCGAGCTTGGGTTGCTCGACCTCCGGCTGATGGCGCGGGGGCGCGGAGTCGATGTGGTCAGAGGGCCGGCTCAAAACCTTGAATCACCGCCAGGAATTGGGACATGAGCTGGCTCCAGATGCCGGACGCCATGAGGATGCCGATGATGACGAGCAGAACGCCGCCGATGATGTTGATGGCACGGATGTGCCGCTTGAGGAAGGCGACGGACCCCGCCACCCAGTCGAAGCCGAGGGCGACGAGGAGGAACGGGATGCCGAGGCCGATGCAGTAGAAGAGGCCGAGGAGCGCTCCGCGCCACGGCGACCCACTGCCGACGCTGAGCGCGCTGATGGCCGCGAGGGTCGGGCCGATGCACGGCGTCCAGCCGAGGCCGAAGACAATCCCGAGCAGCGGGGCGCCGATGAGGCCGGTCGCCGGGCGCCAGGTGGGCTTGATGGTGCGCTGCAGGAAGGAGAACTGGCCGATGAAGACGAGGCCCATCGCGATGACCAGGACCCCGAGGATCCGGATGACGACTTCCTGCCAGCGGACGAGCCAGAGTCCGAGCGCGCCGAACGCCGCACCGTATGCGATGAAGACGATCGCGAAGCCCAGAATGAACAGGGCGACGCCGGTGAGCAGCCGCGAGCGGTCGCGCTTGGCACCCAGGTCGGTGAACCCGCCGACGTATGCGAGGTAGCCGGGGACCAGCGGGAGCACGCACGGAGACGCGAACGAGACGAGACCGGCGAGGACGGCGACGGGCAGCGCCAGGAGCAGCTGGCCGCTGAAGACGATCTCTCCGACTCCGCCCACGTCAGTTGGTCTCGGCGACGGCGTCGGAGATGAGCGAGTTGAGGGTGCTCGCGTCGGGGAGCGCACCCAGGATGCGCGCGGCGACGCGTCCCTTCTTGTCGATCACCAGAGTCGTGGGCGTCGCCTTCGGCGGCACGGTCTTGCTGAACGCGAGGAGCACGGAGCCGGTGTCCCGGTCGAGGACCGACGGGTATGTGACGCCCTTGTCCTTCTCGAAACTGGCTGCGGTGCTCTCGGTGTCGTAGAGGTTCACGCCGAGGAAGTCGACGCCGTCACCCTTGTACTTCTGGTAGAGCGATTCGAGGAAGGGGGCTTCGACACGGCACGGCGGGCATCCCGCGTACCAGAAGTTGACGACGAGCACGTCGCCCGCGTAGTCCTTCGACGAGACGGGGGTGCCGTCCGCGAGTTTTCCGCTGAAGTCGACGGCGGCACCGCGGCTGCCCGCGGCGAACTCGGTGACGGTGCCGTCGCCCGCGATGTAGTTCTGGCCGGTGCCGGCACGGTACTGGCTGGCGAGGCCGTCGGAGGACGTGCATCCACTGAGGACGAGCGCTGCGGACGCGGCGATCGCCGCGAGCGGGACCAGGAAACGGGAGCGGCGGTTCACACGGCCCCCACATCGGTGGCTGCTGCGTTCAGTTCGGCAGCGGGTTCGACGTAGCCGACCTCGATGATGCGCACGACGGGCGCTCCGTTCTCGGGATGCTCGGAGGAGGGAGGCTGCGTGCCGGCCTCGACCTCGGTGGAGGGGTTCGGGGTGGTCACCGCGTCGGCCCCGGGGGTGGCCCCGCTGGTGGCCTCGGTTGCCGGCTCGACCAGGGTGCGCTCGAACGTCGTGATGCTGGAAAGAGCGCAGCGGCGCTTGCGCGGGTCGTGCCAGAAGCGCGCTCCCGCGACGGAGAGGTGGGTGACCCAGATGGGCAGCTGGTGGCTGACCAGGATCACGTCTCCGGACTCGACGGAGTCGAACGCGTCGTCGATCGCCGCGAGCATCCGCTTCTCGATGTGCGAGTATGCCTCGCCCCAGCTCGGACGCGCCGGGTTGATGAGGAACGGCCAGTTGACGGGCTTCTTGAGCGCCCGGGACATCACGGTGCCCTCGAAGTGGTTGGTCGGCTCGATGATGCGCTCCTCGATCTGCACATCCAGAGCGAAGGCTGCTGCGATCGGCGCCGCGGACTCGCGCGTGCGCTGGAGAGGGGACGCCAGAAGCGCGGAGATCGGGCGTTCGCGCCCGAGGAGTTCGTCCGCTGCCGCAGCGGCCATCCGGTGACCGAGTTTGGAGAGGCCGAAGCCCGGCAGCCTGCCGTACAGGATGCCGTCGGGGTTGAACACCTCTCCGTGACGGACGAGGTGAACCTGGCTTGCTACCACGCGACCAGTCTACGGAGGCGTTTCCCTTGAATTCACTGAGCGCTGGCACGGGAGGCTTTCGGACGGGCCGCCCGGGCTGTAGTGGCGGGCGGTAGGCTTGTGGCTCGTGACCGCACGAGTATTGATCAAGGACCTTGCCGCCTCCCCCGACGGCCCCGTGAGCGTAGCCGGCTGGGTGGAGACCGTTCGCGACCAGAAGAAGGTGCAGTTCGTCGTGCTCCGCGACGAGACCGGCGCCGTTCAGCTCGTGAACCCGCGCACCGTGGATGCGGACGGCGCGGTGATCGCCGACGAGCCTGCCACCACGATCTCCGGCCTGTCTCAGGGCTCGTTCGTGCGTGCCACCGGCGAGCTCAAGCACGACGAGCGCGTGAAGCTCGGCGGCATCGAGATCAAGCTGTCGACCCTCGAGGTCGAGACGGCGGCCATTCCCGAGACCCCGATCGCCGCGGACAGCGGCATCGACAAGCGCATGGACTGGCGCTTCCTCGACCTGCGCGAGCCGAAGAACAACCTGATCTTCCGCATCCAGACCACGTTCGAGCACGCGCTGCGCGAGTACTGGGTGAACAACGACTTCGTCGAGATCCACACCCCGAAGCTGATGGCCAGCCCGAGCGAATCGCGCGCAGAGCTCTTCGAGGTCGAGTACTTCGACACCACGGCCTACCTCTCGCAGAGCCCGCAGTTCTTCAAGCAGATGGCGCAGTCCGCCGGCTTCGGCAAGGTGTTCGAGATCGGCCCGGCGTTCCGCGCCGACCCCAGCTTCACCAGCCGCCACGCCACCGAGTTCACCAGCGTGGACGCCGAGGTGAGCTGGATCGACAGCCACGAAGACGTGATGCAGCTGCACGAGAACCTCATCGTGGCCGGCTTCACGGCGGTCAAGGAGAAGCACGGCGAGCAGATCAAGGAGCTGTTCGCCGTGGAGGTGACGGTTCCCAGCACGCCGTTCCCGCGCATCCCGTTGGCGGAGGCGAAGCGGATCGTCGCCGAGCGCGGCTACGAGGTGCCCCGTCACGACGACGACATGGACCCGGAGGGCGAGCGCCAGATCTCGGCGTACGTGAAGGAGACATACGGGCACGAGTTCGTGTTCCTGACGGACTACGCCTCGAGCATCCGGCCGTTCTACCACATGCGCCACGCGGACGACGTGACCCTGACCAACAGCTACGACCTCATCTTCAACGGTGTGGAGATCTCGACGGGCGCTCAGCGCGAGCACCGCATCGAGGTGCTCGAGGAGCAGGCGCGCGACAAGGGGCTCGACCCGGAGGAGCTCGGCTTCTACCTCGACTTCTTCCGGTACGGCGTTCCCCCGCACGGCGGATTCGGCATGGGCCTGGCCCGCGTGCTGATGCTCATGCTTCACCTGTCGAACCTGCGCGAGACGACCTACCTCTTCCGCGGCCCGACGCGCCTGCTGCCGTAGCGTTCGCCGCCGGCATGGCCATCCACTGGTCGCCGGCGACGAGGATGTGCCCGAGGAAACGCAAGCCGATGGTCGCTGCCGCCTGATCGAGGCGACGCGTGAGCATGAGGTCGGCGACGCTCGGGTCGAGCGTGCCGCCCGGATGGTTGTGGGCGACGGCGAACGACCTGCCTCCTCTGGTGAGGACGGCCTGCAGCACGTCTGCCGGCTGGACGGACACGTCGTCGACCCCGCCGTCGCGCACCAGCACGAGCTCGAGCGGGCGAGGCCCGGTCGGCGACCACCACGACGAACCGCTCGCCGTCCCTGTGCAACAGCTCGGGCCGGACGATGCGAGCGACGGCCTCGTGGTCGACCAGCCTGGTCCAGGACGACGAAGCGCCGGCCCTCCGCCAGATCTCGGTGATGGCGACGAGCCTCCCCGCTGTTGCCGGGCCGACGCCCGGGAGGTTCTCGAGACGAGCGAAGTCCATCGTGGCGAGGCCGGGGAACCCTCCGGTGCGCCCCAGGATCGAGCGGGAGAGCCCGAGAACGCTCCTCCCGGACTGGCCGGAGCCGAGCACCAGGGCGAGCACTTCGTCGTCGGTGAGGGACCCGACGCCGATGCGCCGCATCCGTTCGCGTGGTCTGTCGTGGTGGGGAACATTCGCTAATGGCTCCTCTTCTTCCTGGTCGGACATGAGCCCAAGCTAGAAGCGCCGACAGTATCGGAAGCCAGCGATCCGAAATCTGTGGATAACCGCAGGATGTGGATGAAGCGCCGCGCACGCGTCGGCGCGCCGGTGTGAGAATGGGAGGGAGCCCGGCCACAAGCCGAACCAGAGCAGACAAGCCGCACCACGGCAACGAAGGCAACGAAGGAGTCGCCATGACCAGTCCTCAGGACGTCGTCATCCTGTCAGCAGCCCGCACACCGCAGGGCAAGATCCTCGGGGCTCTGGCCTCGCAGACCGCCGTGCAGCTGGGGGCGGTCGCGCTGAGGAAGGCGATCGAGCAGTCCGGCGTCGGCGCCGACGCTGTGGACGCTGTGATCTTCGGGCAGGTGCTGCAGGCGGGCGCCGGCCAGAACCCGGCGAGGCAGACGGCCATCGCCGCCGGGATCGGCTGGAACGTGCCGGCGGTCACGATCAACAAGGTGTGCCTCTCCGGGCTCGCCGCGGTGATCGACGCCGCGCGGCTGATCCGCGCCGGCGAGGCGACCGTGGTGGTCGCCGGAGGGCAGGAGTCGATGACCAACGCTCCTCACGTGCTCCCCGGATCCAGGAAGGGCTGGACATACGGGTCGATCAACGCGCTCGACTCCGCTGCGCACGACGGGCTAACCGATGCGTTCGACGGGATCTCGATGGGCGCATCCACGGAGGGGTACACGTCCCAGCTCGGGCTGACCAGGGAAGCTCAGGATGCGTTCGCGGCGGCCTCCCACCAGCGCGCGGGGGCTGCGGCAGCATCCGGAGTGTTCGCGGACGAGATCGCGCCGGTGAGCATCCCGCAGCGGAAGGGCGACCCCGTCGTCGTCAGTGCGGACGAGGGAGTCCGCCCGGATTCGACCGCCGAGACCCTCGCCGGGTTGCGGCCGAGCTTCGCGGACGGCGGGACGCTGACCGCCGGGAACTCGTCGCCGCTGAGCGACGGGGCGGCGGCACTGGTGCTGACCAGCCGGGAGAACGCGGAGCGGCTCGGGCTGGAGTGGCTCGCGGTGGTGGGGGCGTCCGGGCAGGTCGCCGGGCCGGACAACTCGCTGCACTCGCAGCCGTCGAACGCCATCTCCGCAGCGCTCGGGCGCGCGGGGTGGAGCGTCGGAGACCTGGACTTCGTGGAGATCAACGAGGCGTTCGCCGCCGTGGCGCTGCAGTCGATGACCGATCTGGCACTGGATGCGGAACGCGTCAACATCCACGGCGGCGCGATCGCCCTCGGGCACCCGATCGGCGCATCCGGAGCCCGGTTGGCCGGGACGGCGGCACACGAACTGGCGCGGCGCGGCAGCGGCAAGGCGGCCGTGGCGCTGTGCGGAGGCGGCGGGCAGGGCGAAGCACTGCTGCTGTGGCGCTGAGCGGGCGCGCGTAACTGCGGAGAAGTGGGCGGACACGCCGCGCGGAAGTCCGCTTGAGCGGAGAATCCGGACGTGAGGGGCGGATTCTCCGCGTGAACGGAGAGCTAGCCGTTCGGGAGGTGGCGCTCCTCAGCCCCGTTGTAGAGGGAGAGCGGGCGGATGAGCGAGTTGGAGGCGTACTGCTCGAAGACGTGCGCCGTCCAGCCGGTGACGCGGGCGGCCGCGAAGAGCGGCGTGAACGTGGCGGTGTCGAAGCCCATCAGGTTGTAGGCCGGGCCGGACGGGTAGTCGAGGTTCGGCTTGATGTTCTTGCGGTCGTTCATCGCCTTCTCGAGGGCGTTGTAGAGGTCGAGCATGTCTGCGCGGTCGTAATGCTCCGCCAGCTTCTCCAGCGCGGCCTTCATGGTGGGAACGCGGGAGTCCCCGTTCTTGTACACCCGGTGCCCGAAGCCCATGATCTTGCGCTTGGCGGCGAGCGACTCGTCGAGCCACGCCTCCGCGCGCTCCGCGACCTCGATCTCGTCGAAGGCGTGCATGACGGCCTCGTTCGCTCCACCGTGCAACGGGCCCTTGAGGGCGCCGACCGCCGCGGTGACCGCCGAGTACACGTCGGAGAGCGTGGAGGCGACAACGCGGGCGGTGAACGTCGACGCGTTGAACGAGTGCTCCGCGTACAGCACCAGCGAGACGCGGAACGCATCCACCACCACGTCGTCCGGCACCTCGCCGAACGTCATCCAAAGGAAGTTGCTCGAATAGTCGAGGTCGTCGCGCGGCTCGACCGGTTCGAGGCCGCGGCGGCGGCGCTGGTCGTACGCGACGATGGTCGGCAGCTGCGCCAGCAGGTAGACGGCGCGGCCGAGGTTCAGGTCGGGGTCGAGGATGCCGTCCGTCTGACCGAGGGTGTCGTCGAGGCTGCCGAGGTGACTGACCGCCGTGCGCACCACATCCATCGGGTGGGCAGCGACCGGGATGTCGTCGATGGCGCGCTTGGTGCGCTCGTCCAGTGCACGCAGCGAGCGTTCGAGCGTGGCGAACTCGGCCAGCTCGGCATCCGTGGGCAGTTCGCCGTGCCAGAGCAGGAAGGCGACCTCCTCGAACGAGCAGTTCGCGGCGAGCTCATGCACCGGATATCCCCGGTAGAGCAGCGAATTCGTCTCGGGGTTGACGCTCGAAATGGCGGTGGTGTCGACCACGACACCGGCGAGGCCCTTGTGGATCTCGGGGTCGGTCATTGCTGCTCCTTCGCTGCGGCGGGTCCGGCGCTTTTAGCGCTTGACCTCGAAATTGAACACGGACGTGTCGAACGCGTTGTAGCCCTCGTAGTCAATCAGTTCGTAGAGGTCGGCGCGATGCTGCATTTCGCCGAGTTTGGGCTCCAGCGTGCCGGTGTCGAGCAGCTGGTCGAGGCCGCGCTCTGCTGCGCCCATCGCCAGACGGAGCAGCGAGACCGGCCAGATCACGATGTTCACGCCGACGTCGCGCAGCTGGTCGACCGTGAACAGGTCGCTCTTGCCGAACTCGGTCATGTTGGCGAGCATCGGAACGTCGATGGCGTTGCGGACGGCCTCGAACTCGCCGAGGTCGCGCATCGCCTCGGGGAAGATCGCGTCTGCACCCGCATCCACCAGGGCCTTCGCGCGGTCGATCGCCGCATCGAGCCCGTCGACGGCGCGGATGTCGGTGCGCGCCATGATGAGCAGGTTGGGGTCGCGACGGGCGTCGGCGGCGGCCCGGATGCGCTTGAGCGCGGTGTTCTCGTCGACGACCTGCTTGCCGTCGAGGTGGCCGCAGCGCTTGGGGTTCACCTGATCCTCGATGTGCAGCCCGGCGACACCGGCGTCCTCGAGGGTCTGCACCGTGCGCGCGACGTTCATCGGCTCGCCGAAGCCGGTGTCGGCGTCGACCAGCGCGGGGAGGTCGGTCATCCTGGCGATCTGGGCGGAGCGACCCGCCACCTCGGTGAGCGTGGTGAGGCCGATGTCCGGCAGGCCGAGTTCCGCGCTGAGCACCGCGCCGGAGATGTACACGCCCTCGAAGCCCTTGCGCTCGATCAGCCGGGCGCTGAGCGGGTTGAACGCGCCGGGCATCCTGACCAGTTCGCCGGACGCGAGCCTGGCGCGGAAAGCGGCGCGCTTCTCGTGCGCCGGGACGGAGGAGTACAGCATCAGAAGAGTCCCTTCGGGGCGGGGATGCTCGCGAGCAGGCCCGGCTTGGCCGTGATGGTGAGGCCGCCGAGTTCGTCGGCGGTGAGAGACGGGAGGCGTTCTGCGACGCCGAGGAAGCGCTCGATCTCGGCCTCCTCGAGGACGTCGGCGGCTAGCATCCGGAACTTGGCGATGTAGTCGGCGCGCTCGAACGGGCGTGCGCCCAGTGGATGCGCGTCGGCCACGGCGATCTCATCGGTGATGACGCTGCCGTCGGCCATGCGGATCTCCACCCGGCCGCCGAACGCCTTCTCGGCGGGGTCGATGGAGTGGTAGCGGCGCGTCCACTCCGGGTCTTCCGTGGTGGTGACCTTGCCCCACAGCTCCACCGTCTCCGGGCGCTGGGCGCGCGAAGGAAGGTAGGAGTCGACGTGGTGCCAGCCGCCGTCCTGCAGCGCGACGGTGAAGATGTACGGGATGGAGTGGTCCAGCGTCTCGCGCGAGGCGGTGGGGTCGTACTTCTGCGGGTCGTTCGCGCCGGAGCCGATCACGAAGTGCGTGTGGTGCGAGGTGTGGATGACGATGCTCTCCACCCGCGACGGGTCGGCGGCCTCCGGATGCTCGCGGTGCAGCTTGCGGGCGAGGTCGATCCACGCCTGCGCCTGGTACTCGGCCGAATGCTCCTTCGTGTATGAGTCGAGGATGGCGCGCTTGGCCTCGCCGCGCTCGGGCAGCGGAACCTCGTAACGCGCATCCGGCCCGTCGAGCAGCCAGGCGATCACGCCGTCCTCCCCCTCGTAGATCGGGGTGGGGCTGGTCTCGCCGCGCATCGCCCTGTCGATCGCCTCGACGGCCATCTTGCCCGCAAAGGCCGGTGCGTGCGCCTTCCAGCTGGAGATCTCCCCCTTGCGCGACTGCCGCGTGGCGGTGGTGGTGTGCAGCGCCTGGCCGATGGCCTGGAAGATGACCTCCTGCGGCAGGCCGAGAAGCGTGCCGATGCCGGCAGCGGCGGACGGGCCGAGGTGGGCGACGTGGTCGATCTTGTGCGCGTGCAGGCTGATCGCCTTCGCGAGGTCGATCTGGATCTCGTACCCGGTGGCGATGCCGCGGACCAGGTCGCGCCCGGACAGGCCGAACGCACGACCGGCGTGCTGGGCGACGGCGGTGATCGGCGGGATGTTGTCGCCGGGGTGCGAGTACTCGGCGGCCAGGAAGGTGTCGTGGTAGTCGAGCTCGCGCACGGCGACCCCGTTCGCCCATGCGGCCCACTCCGGGCTGACGCGGGTGGCAGCCGGCTCGCCGAACACGGTCGAGCCGTCCTGTCGGCGTTCGTCGGTCAGCTCCTCGAGCTGCGCCGTCGGCAGTGGATGCGCCAGAGCCTGCGACCGCGCGGACACCACCGGGCGCCTGGTGAGAGACGCTGCCGCGACGGCGGCGTTGTCGATGACGCGGTTGATCACCATCTCGGTCACCTCCGACGTGACCTCGACGGGGTCGGCCGCGACCTCGGCGATCTGCCACGCGAGCTGATCCTGACGGGCGAGATTCTCTTCGCTTCTGTGCACACGAACGTTGTGGAGCTTCACGTATCGAACCTACCTCGGGGCGGCTACGCTGTGCGCATGGTTCCTGGCCCATCGCTGCTGGCGTTCGCGATCGCATCCATCGCCCTGATCGTGATTCCGGGCCCGAGCGTGCTCTTCGTGATCGGCCGGTCGCTGTCGCTCGGACGCGTCGGCGGCCTGCTGAGCGTGCTCGGCAACGCGCTCGGGATGCTGCCCCTGGTGATCGCCGTCTCCCTCGGGATCGGGGCGGTCGTCGCGCAATCCGTGGTGGTGTTCACGATCATCAAGTTCGCGGGAGCGGCGTACCTCATGTATCTCGGTATTCAGGCGATCAGACACCGGAGGCACACGGCGGTGACGCACGAGGCGACACCGCCCGCGCGCTCGCGGGTGCACATCCTGTCGGAAGGGTTCGTGGTCGGGCTGACCAACCCGAAGACGCTGGTGTTCTTCGTGGCGGTGCTCCCGCAGTTCGTCGACTACCGGGCGGGGAGCATCCCGCTGCAGATGTTCGAGCTGGGCACGGTGTTCCTGGTGCTCGCCCTGGCCTGCGACAGCGTGTGGGCGCTCGCGGCCGGGACCGCCCGAAACTGGTTCGGGCGGTCGCCGAAACGCGTCGAGCGGCTGGGGGCCGCCGGGGGCGTGATGATGATCGGGCTCGGCGGGGTGCTGGCGCTGACGGGGAACAAGCACTGAGGGTGCTGGCAGCGTTCTGCCTGCCGCGTCGTGCTAGATGTCTCCGGCGGTCGCGACCGGGGTGACGACGGCGCGGGCCAGCGTGTGGAAGTGCGCGTTGAAGCCGAGGACGGCAGGGGTCGACTCCGGGTCGAGGTCGAGGTGGTCGACGTCGAGGGCGTGCACGATCAGGTTGTAGTGGTGCGTGCCGGTTCCGGGAGGCGGTCCTGCGCCGGTGAAGCTCTTCGAGCGCAGCTCGTTCGAGAGCATCGCCGCGCCCTGCGGGAGGTTGGCGCCGCCCTCAGCACCCGCGTTCGCGTCGAGCGAGGTGACGTCGGCCGGGATGTTGAAGACGGCCCAGTGCCAGAAGCCGGAGCCGGTCGGCGCATCCGGGTCGTGGATGGTGACGGCGAAGCTCTTCGTCTCCGCGGGGAAGCCGGACCAGGACAGCTGCGGCGAGATGTCGCCGCCGCCACCGCCTGCGCCCCACTGCGCCTGCGCGAGCGGACGGCCGTCTGCGACGTCGTCGCTGGTGACGGTGAACTGAGGGACGGCGCCGAAACGCTCCAGAGGATCTTTGACGGTCATGAAGTAAACGGTAGACCCGTCAGCCGACGTGCGTCTTGACCGGAACGGGAACCCTGGTGCGGCGGAACCGCTGCGGGAGGCCGGAGACACCCCAGACGGTCACGCGCCACATGGCCTCGCGGACGATGCCGCCGCTCATCTTGGACGCGCCGTGCTCACGCTCCACGAACGTGATCGGCACCTCGGCGACCGAGAGGCCGGCGCGGTACGCGCGGCGGAGCATGTCGATCTGGAAGCAGTACCCCTGGCTCTCCACATCGGCGAAGTGGATGCTGCGGAGCGCCTCGGCGGTGAAGGCGCGGTAGCCGCCCGTGACGTCTTTGGCCGGGATGCCGAGGGCGATGCGCGAGTACGCGCTGCCGCCCCGGGAGAGCAGGCGGCGGCGGGCCGGCCAGTTGACGACGCCACCGCCGGGAACCCAGCGGGAGCCGAGGACGACATCGGCGCCGGGGGTGTTGGTGGGTGCGTTGGTGGATGCGCCGGACGCGGCTGCGGGTGCGCCGATCTCCCTCGTGCCCGGCTCGCGGAGCGCGGCCAGCAGGCGGTGCAGTTCCTCCGGGCGGTGCGAGCCGTCCGCATCCATCTCGACGATGCGGTCGTATCCCGCATCCAGAGCCCAGCGCATCCCGTCGCGATATGCGGCGCCGAGGCCCTCTTTTCCGGCGCGATGCATCACGTGGATGCGCTGGTCGGCCGCGGCGAGCGCGTCGGCGAGCGCCCCCGTTCCGTCCGGGGAGTTGTCGTCGACCACGAGCACATCCACGTCGGGGGTAGCCGCGCGGACGCGTCCGACGATCGATTCGACATTCTCCCGCTCGTCGTAGGTCGGGATGATGACCAGGGTGCTCACCCCACAAGCATCGCCGATGTTGGTGAATGAAAGGAAACCGAGCGCCTGGGTAACGGCGCCGGGGTCGCTGAGAGAGCGCACAGCCGGGGCGGCCTAGCATGGTGCGGTGCCCGTGCCGAAAGTCCTCCTCTATTACGTCTTCACGCCGCTCGCCGACCCGGACGCCGTGCGGTTGTGGCAGCGCGACCTCTGCGAATCGCTCGGCCTGCGCGGACGCATCCTGCTGTCGGGCGACGGGATGAACGGGACGCTCGGCGGTGAGCTCGGCGCGTTGAAGAAGTACCTGCGCAAGACGAAGGACTACCCGGCGTTCAAGGACCTCGACGTGAAGTGGAGCGAAGGGACCGGGTTCGACGACGACGGGATGAGCCTCGACTTCCCACGGCTGTCGGTGAAGGTGCGCGACGAGATCGTGAGTTTCGGGGCGCCTGCCGAGCTGGTGGTGGACGGATCCGGCGTCGTCGGTGGAGGCGAGCGGCTCGACCCCGCCGGGCTGCACGCGCTGGTGGAGGCACGGGACGACGTGGTGTTCTTCGACGGCCGCAACCGCTTCGAGGCCGAGATCGGGCGCTTCAAGGACGCCGTGGTGCCGGATGTGTCCACGACGCGGGAGTTCGTCGCCGAGCTGGACAGCGGGAAGTACGACCACCTCAAAGGCAAGCCGGTCGTGACCTACTGCACCGGCGGGGTGCGCTGCGAGGTGCTGTCCGGACTGATGCGGTCGCGCGGCTTCGGCGAGGTGTACCAGCTCGACGGCGGTGTCGTGCGCTACGGCGAGACGTTCGGCGACGACGGACTGTGGGAGGGCTCGCTGTACGTGTTCGACCAGCGGCAGTCCGTCCGGTTCAGCGACCACACGGCCGTGATCGGGCGCTGCGTCGTGTGCGACGGCGAGACCGAGCGGATGCGGAACTGCGCGGACGCGTCGTGCCGCGAGCAGCTGGTCGTGTGCGAGGCAGAGGACGCGGTGTTCTGCGCGGCCCACGGAGGCCCGATCCCTGCACTTCGCTCCTAGCGGACGAGTTCTCCACAGCCTCCCGGGAACCATTGGCACCCTGCGCGCGTTGCGGCCATCATGAACAGCATGGATCCGGTCGCAACCATTGTCTGGATCGTGTCGTTCGTTCTCGTCACGGTCACCGTCACGGGCTTGTCGCGCCGTGTCGGGTGGTCGGCGCCGGTGGTGCTGGTGGTCGTCGGGGCGGTGGTGTCGTTCATCCCCGGGGTCCCGCATATCGAGCTCGAGCCGGAGCTCGTGCTGTTCGGGCTGCTTCCACCGCTGCTGTTCGCCGCGTCCATCCAGACATCCTTCGTGGATGTGCGGGCCAGGCGAGACGGCATCCTGCTGCTCTCGGTGGGGCTGGTGGTGTTCACGGTGATCGTGGTGGGGTTCGCCACGTGGTGGGTGGTGCCCTCGCTCACGCTGGCGGCCGCGTTCGCGTTCGGGGCGGTGGTGGCGCCGACGGACACGGTGGCGGTGACGGCGATCGCCGGGCGATTGCACCTCCCCCGCCGACTCGTGACCGTGCTCGAAGGCGAGAGCCTGCTCAACGACGCGACGGCCCTCGTGGCGCTGAACGCGACCATCGCCGCGATCGTGAGCGTGGTGAACCCGTGGGCGATCGCGGGAGACTTCGCGCTGGCGGTGGTGGTCGGAGTGGCGGTCGGGCTCGGGGTCGGCTGGGTGCTCGCGATCATCCGGAAGCAGCTGCGGGCTCCGGTGCTGGACACCTCGCTGGGGTTGATCACGCCGTACCTGGCGTTCATCCCGGCGCAGTTCCTGCACGGGTCCGGCATCCTGGCGGTGGTCGTGTCCGGGCTGTACCTCGGCTACCGGTCGCCGACCATCCAGACGGCGGAGGCGCGCATCGCGGAGTCGATCAACTGGCGCACGATCCAGTTCCTGCTCGAGAACGCGGTGTTCCTGTTCATCGGGCTGGAACTGTCCAGCATCCTGAGCGGCGCATTCCGGTCGGGGATCACGGTCGGCCAGACGGTGGTGATCAGCATCGTGGTGCTGCTCGCGATCTCGGCGGCGCGGTTCGTCTGGATGGTGCTGACCACGACGCTCTACCGCCACGGCCCGAAACGGCTGCGCGAGCGCGGGTGGAACTGGCCGACGGGGATCGCGGTGTCGTTCGCCGGTATCCGCGGGGTGGTGACGCTCGCCGCCGTGTTCCTACTGCCGGACGCGACACCGCACAAGGAGTTCCTGCAGTTCCTCGCGTTCGTGGTGGTCGTCGGAACGCTGCTCGAAGGGCTCGCGCTCCCCTGGGTCATCCGCCGGCTGAAGCTCCCGCCGCCCGATTTCGCCCAGGAGGCGAGCGAGATGCAGCGGCTGCTCGCCGAGGCCCAGACGGCCGGGCTGGAACACCTCGACTCCCAGGTGACGGGCGACGAAGACGAACGGGTGCTGGAGCGGCTGCGGATCAACGCGGTCTTCCTCTCCGACGCGCTCGAGAACCCGTCCCCGAACGAAGACGAGAACGTGCCGGTGGAGTACCAGAAGCTGCGGCGGTCGATGATCAAGGCCGAGCGGAAGGCGGTGCTGGATGCGCGGGCCGAGGGGCGGTATCAGGAGCTGGCGGTGCGGTCGGTGCTGGCGTTCCTGGATGCGGAGGAGTCCGCGTTGAAGTCGTCGGGGCCGCGGAAGGGGCTTATGTAGCGGGCCAGGGCTTGGGTGCGGTGCGCCACCGCCGGAGGTTTGCAGAGCCCGTCGCAGGCCAGGACTAAGCTGGATAAATGTACACACTGAAGCGAAACATACTGACATCGTTGCTTGGACTCAGCGTGGCTGTCGCAATACTCATTGCCATGATGTGGGTGAACGGCAACTTCACGATCGCCGTCGCTGCCGGCGTCTCCCTGGCTGTGGGCCTCGCCGTCTTCTGCTCCATCGCGGTGCGCCGAGGTCGGCGGACGGAACGATCCCATCCGCGCGACCTCGCGTGACTTCTGCGGAAGCTCGACGCAGCGACTAGCTCGCGCCCGTAGACGCCGCGATCGTCTGCCGCGACCCGCGCGGACGCGGGCGGCGGGCCCAGAGGCGGGAGCGCTGGGAGGAGAGGGCCAGGACGACCAGGATGTCGAGCGGGAGGCCGAGGACGTTGTTGTGGAGGGTGACCTGGGGGCCGCCGTTGAAGAAGTCGATTGCGGAGATGATGATGAGCAGCGAACTGTAGGACATCGAGGCGATGCGTGCCCAGTTGCTGCCGCGGAAGACCAGGATCGCCAGCAGCAGGTAGAAGAGCAGGCCGACCGTGAACAGGGCCATCACCACGACGAGGACGAGCTGCACGATCGGCTTCTCGTCGGCGGTGAGCGCCGCCGCCGGGTCGTCCATCTGGGCCTGGACGAACTGGCGCCAGTCGATCACGGTCAGCGCGACGAACACCGCACCCGCGACCGTTCGCAGCAGCATCAACAGGAAGCCGAGTGACGTGGGGATCGGCCGGTCCTCCGCCCTCGCCGCGCGTCTCGCATCCGCCTGGTCCGCGACCGCGATCGCAGCCGCATCCACCGGGACCGCACGCACGTCGATCACGGGGAGGTTGCCGTCGGTCTCGATGCTGTCGCCGCCGCCGTTGCGGGAGTGGTAGCCGGTGGAGAAGTCCTCGATGACCTCGACGTCGACGCCGATCCGCGCATCCATCAGGGTGGAGACGATGTGGTCGCGCTCGACGTCGGTGTTCGCGTCGATCTTGTGGGTGATCTGCAACGTGAACAGCGAGAAGCCGACGGAACGGTCGAACGTGCCGGCAGCCAGCCAGTCCGCGTTGTGACCGCCGGGCAGGAGCCAGCCCTCCGGGCACCGCCAGAAGCGCACATGGTGGCGCTTCGACGGGTTGCCGCGGACCTCCTGCTGGTACGCGACATCCTGCTGATGGCCGAACAGGAACAGCGGGCTCACGGGAGCCTCGTCGTAGCTGCGGCGCAACAGAGTGGATGCGACGATCCGCCAGCTGGTGCGCAACGTCACGTCGTCCGCCCTGGTCCAGCCGGCCTCCGTCATCGCCTTGTCCAGCTGGGCCTCGGTGCCGAGGACGGCCAGGTTGATGGGGTCGCCGAGCAGGCCGTCGCTGGTGCGGGCCCTGCCGATGAAGTAGTCCGGGACGTAGATCGAGGTCAGGATGCGGTGCAGGCGCGGCAGGACCAGATAGGCGACCACCACCCAGAACAGCACGAAGAACGCGACGAGGAACCAGCCCCACGAAAAACTCTCGGTGAGGACGATCCAGGCCAGCCAGACCACGGCGGCGCCGCCGAAGACGAAGAAGAGGTTGTCGACGACGACGTTGGTCGACCGGCGCCGGCCCGTCGCCGACCGGGTCTTGGTCACCGCCGTCTCGGCCATGCGCTCATCCTAGAGCCGCCGGGCGCGGGGTCGTATGGTGACTTCGTGAACGCGAACAACGAACTCGGCGCCGAGCTGCGCCGCCTGCACGACGCCCCCGAGCTGCTTCAGGTGGTGAACGTGTGGGATGCGATCAGCACGCGCGCGATCGCCGCACTCCCCGACACCCGCGCCATCGCGACGGCGAGCCACTCGATCGCCGCCTCCCACGGCTACGAGGACGGCGAGCGCATCCCGCTCGACCTGATGCTCGCGGCCATCGGGCGGATTGTGGACGCGACCGATCTGCCGGTCAGCGCCGACCTCGAAGCGGGATACGGCAACCCGGGCGAGACGATCCGGCGCGCGATCGGCGTCGGTGCGGTCGGAGCGAACCTCGAAGACGGGACGCGCTCGTTCGAGGAGGCGGTCGCCGCCGTGCGGGCCGCCATCGCCGGGGCGGAGGCGGAAGGAGTGCCGTTCGCGCTCAACGCGCGCACCGACGTGTTCCTGCATGACGACCAGCGGCCCACCGAAGAGAAGGCGCGCGAGGCGATCGAGCGCGGGCGGGCGTTCCTCGACGAAGGGGCGACCTGCGTGTTCGTGCCCGGGCGGCTCGACGAGACGGTGATCGAACTGCTCGTGGAAGGGCTCGGGATGCGGAAGCTCAGCGTGATCGGGGTGCCGGGATCTGTGGCGCCGGCGCGGCTGGAGGAGCTCGGGGTGGCGCGGGTGTCGTACGGTCCGTGGACGCAACGGCTGGCGTTGACCGCGCTGCAGGATGCGGCGAGCGCGCTGTACGCGGGCGGGGCGCTGCCGAGCGGGGTGCGGGTGTTGAACTAGGGGTGGTGTGGCACGTGGCGGCCGAGCAGGCGGGCGCGGTGGTGAGCTGCGAGGCGCGGCGGTCCAGGCGGCGCTGGGCCGGGTGGCCCATCCACTGGTCGGCGTATGGTGAAAGCCATGACTGACTTTCGGGCCATCGTGATCGAGCAGGAGGCTGAGGCGGGGCGGATCGTGGCGCATACCGCCGAGGTGCGGCGGGTGACGGATGCGTTCCTGATGCCGGGGGATGTGACCGTTGCGGTGGAGTATTCCGACCTCAACTTCAAGGATGCGCTCGCCATTGCCGGGCGGCCGGGGGTGGCTCGGACGTCGCCGCTGATTCCCGGGATCGACCTGGTCGGAGTGGTGGAGGAGTCCGCAGACGAACGGTGGGTGCCCGGGGATCGGGTGGTGCTGAACGGCGACGGGATCGGCGAGTCGCATCACGGTGGGCTGGCGGAACGGGCACGCGTGCGCGGGGATGCGCTGGTGCGGGTTCCGGAGGTGCTGAGCAGTGCGCAGGCGGCGGCGGTCGGGACCGCGGGATTCACCGCGATGCTGTCGGTGCTCGCGCTGGAGCGGAACGGGCTCGATCCACAGGTGGTCGCGGATGCCGGGTCGAGCGTGCTGGTGACAGGAGCGGCCGGGGGTGTCGGGTCGGTGGCCGTGGCGGTTTTGGCGAAACTGGGTTACCCGGTTACCGCATCCACGGGCCGGCCGGAGGAGCAGGCGGACTACCTGACCGACCTCGGCGCGACGGCGATCATCGACCGGGCGGAACTCAGCGATCCCGGCAAGCCGCTGCAGCGTCAGCGCTGGGCGGGCGTGGTGGACGCCGTCGGCAGCCACACGCTCGCGAACGCGCTCGCGCAGACGACGTACGGCGGGACGGTGGCGGCGTGCGGGCTGGCGCAAGGTCCGGATCTGCCCGCGACGGTGATGCCGTTCATCCTGCGCGGGGTGACGCTGGCGGGGATCAACTCGGTCGAGGCGCCCATCGCGCTGCGCGAGACGGCGTGGCGGCGGCTGGCGGTCGACTTGGACACTGAATCGCTTGCGGCGATGACGGCGTTCATCCCACTGGCCGAGACGATCGCGGCTGCGGAGGAACTGCTGGCCGGGAAGCTGCGCGGGCGGACGGTGGTGGAGGTGCGCGCCTGACCGTGCGCGCCTGCCGCCCGCGGGCGGGGTGTCGCCGTATGCTGACCGCATGATCGTCCTCGCGACCGTGGTCGTCACCCTTGCCGCAGCCCTGCACATCGCCATCTTCGTCATGGAGAGCGTCGGCTGGACGCGGCCGGCGGTGTGGAAGCGGTTCGGGGTGGCGTCGCAGGAGGCCGCGGACACCACGCGGCCGATGGCGTACAACCAGGGGTTCTACAACCTGTTCCTCGCCATCGGGGCGATCGTCGGGCTCATCCTGTTCGGGGTCGGGATGCACGATGCCGGGCTCGCGCTGATCCTGTTCAGCACCGCGAGCATGTTCGCCGCGTCCGTCGTGCTCATCACCACCGGGCGCGGGTACGTCCGTCCGGCGCTCATCCAGGGGATCCTTCCGTTGATCGGATTCATCCTCATGCTGCTGTCCTGACGGCAGGGCCAAGCAGCCGTCAGCGGCCGTCAGCGCAGCTCGGGCCCGATGTGCTCCGGGAGGAAGCCGCGGCCGACGATCCGCGCTGACGCACGGCGCGCCACCGGCATCGCAGCGGTGAGGAGCGCCCGGAGCGGAGCGGGCAGCGGGTTGGGCAGGCGGGCAGCGCCTCCCGGGCGCGCGATGAACTCGTGCGCGGCGAGCTGGAGACCCTGCATCCTGGCGACGGGAGGCAGGCGGCGGTGCTGCACCGCCTCCAGCACCCGGAGGTCGACCGGGCCGGAACGCAGCGGGGCGGCGACCGCGTTGGCCGTCGCAACCGCATCCTGCACCGCGTAATTGACGCCGACGCCGAACGCGGGCGACATCGCGTGGGCGGCGTCGCCGATCGCGAGGAAACCGGAGCGGAACCAGCGGTCGAGGCGGTTGATCTGGACCGAGAGGAGCTTGACGTCGTCCCAGGAGGCGATCGCGTCCACCACCGGCGCCAGCACGGGTGCGACCTCGCCGAGTATCCGGTGGAAGTGCGGCAGCCCGGCCGCCCGCAGGGTGTCGAAGCCGCCCTTCTCGATGATCACGCCGGTCTGGAAGTAGTCACCGCGGTCGATCGTGATCACCATCGAATGCTGGTCGACGTACGCGAGCGTGCTCGGCGGCACGCGGTCCGGCTTGGGCACGCGGAACCAGAGCACGTCGATCGGGACGCCGAACCGGCGAGGGCGCAGGCCGGCAGCATCCTGGAGCGTCGAATCGCGCCCGTCCGCGGCGACCGTCAGGGATGCGCGCACCTCCAGCTCTCCGTCCGGCCCGTGCGCCGTCACGCCGCGCACCGCACCGCCCTCCTGGATGAGCCCGACGGCGTCGGTCTGCATCAGCAGGTGGAAGCCGGGGAACGCCGCCGCCTCCTGCGCGAGGAAGGAGAGGAAATCCCACTGCGGCGCCATGGCCAGGAAATCGTCGGGCGGAGGGAGCATCCCGAAGTCGATCGGGTGCAGCCTGGTGCCGTTGACCACCGCATCCAGTGTCCGGATGCTCGTGTGCGGCATCCCGAGGAAGCGGTCGCGCAGCCCGAGCTCGCCGAGCACGGTGATGGTGGACGGGTGGATGGTGTCGCCGCGGAAGTCGCGGAAGAAGTCGGCGTGCTTCTCCAGCACCACCACATCCAGCCCCGACCTCGCCAGGATCAGGCCGAGCATCATGCCGGCGGGACCGCCGCCGGCGATCACGCACGAAGTCTCCACAGTGTGCATAGTGCCCAGCGTATGCTCACACGCATGGCCATCATCGGTTCCATCCTGATCGCCGCGGCCGCCGTCGTGCACCTGGCGTTCTTCGCGATGGAGAGCGTGTTCTGGTCGTCACCCGGCGTGTGGCGCAGGTTCGGGGTCGCCAGCCAGCGCGACGCGGACACGATCAGGGCGATGGCGTACAACCAGGGGTTCTATAACCTGTTCCTCGCCGGGGGCGCGGCGGTCGGGCTGGTGCTCTACTGGACGACGCTCCGGGATGTGGGGTTCGGGATCGTGTTCTTCTCCGCCGTGTGCATGGTGCTCGCGGCGGTGGTGCTGATCACGACCGGCCGGGCGTTCCTGCGCGCCGCGCTGCTGCAGGGCGCGCTGCCGCTGGTGGGACTGGTGCTGCTGGTCCTCGGCTGACGCGCGGGCGGCGGCTGTGTGGCGGCAGCCGCTACAGCGAGGTCTCGCCCTGCGCCGGGGTGCCGGCCGCATCCACCCGGAGCGCCTCGATGAGCTTGGTCGCGTGCGGCGTCGAGACGATGATGCGCGAGTACTCCTCGCCCTCCAGGTCGATCACCACGGCCGCGCGCTGCTTGCCCTTGATGAGCAGGAAGTCCTTGCCGCCGTGGAACTTCCAGGTTCCGACGGAGAGCGTCAACGGCACGGCGGCTCCTGGCGCGCGGATGCCGCGGATCCAGATCCACGGGTCCTCGGTGATCGCCACGGACCGGATGCTCTCCCTCGGCACGATGAGGTCGTCGCGCTTCAGAGCGAGCACCTTCTCCGCCGGCGTGAGGTGGATCTCAAGTCGGTCCGGGTGAACGTGCATGTCGGCCATGCTTCTATCCTGCCAGCGAGGGCGGCGTCGTGCGGGTCCGTTCCTCACAAAGAGATAACCCTTCGGCCGACGGTTTCCCACACTCCCCACCCCCTCGACCGCGGGGCATGTATCCTGCTGATCGTGGCAACGCAGCGGCGAACCCCGGGTTCGCAGACTTCACTTCGTGAAGCCAACCGGGCGCGGATTGTCGACGCCATCAAGAAGCACGGCGGGCTGACGCAGGTCGAGCTCGCCGGCGCCACCGGCCTCTCCCCCGCCACGGTGTCCAACATCGTGAAGGAGCTGTCGACCTCGGGCGTCCTGCATACCGCTCAGAGCATCCGGAGCGGGAGGCGCGCCCAGCACGTCACGCTGGCGCACGCGCTCGGACTCGTGGTCGGCGTGCACTTCTCCACCAGGCACATGCGGATCGCGCTCGCGGACGTCGCGCACACGGTGGTCGCCGAGAACCACATGCCGCTCGCCAAAGACCACCGGGCGGACAACGAGCTCGACAAGGTCTCCCTGCTGCTCACCGACATGCTCGAATCCGTGGATGCGGGCCGCGACGAGGTGCTCGCCGTCGGCATCGCGCTCCCCGCCCCGCTGGACAGGGCGAGCGGCACCATCGCCCGCAGCGGCATCATGCGCGGCTGGGACGGCGTGGACGTCGCCGAGGTGATGGAGCGCAGGCTGAAGCGCCCGGTGTTCATCGACAACGCCGCGAATCTGACCGCCCTGGCGGAGTCCAGGCTCGGCGCAGGGCGCGGAAAGCGCAACACGATCACGCTCGAACTCGGGGACGGGATCGGCGCAGGGCTCATCCTGAACGGGCAGGTCTATCGCGGGTTCCACGGCGTGGCCGGCGAGTTCGGGCACACCACCATCCGGGAGAACGGCCCGCTCTGCCGGTGCGGCAACCGCGGCTGCCTCGAAGCCATCGCGGGCGGTCCGGCGATCCTCGACGAGCTGCGCGACCACCTGGGCAGTCTGAAACTGGGCGATGTGGTCATCCAGGCGATGGCCGGGGATGCACGGTGCATCAGGGCCATCGCCGACGCGGGCAAGCACATCGGTATCGCGACGGCGAACCTGTGCAACCTGATCGACCCGGAGCGGGTGGTCGTCGGCGGCGAGCTGGCTAGGGCGGGCGAGCTGCTGCTCGGGCCGATGCGGCACGCCGTCGAGCGGTCGATCATCGTCAACGAAGACCTCATGCCCGACATCGTCCAGGGGCAGCTCGGGACGCGTGCGGCGACGCTCGGCGCGGTCGCATATGCCGTGGACTGCGTGAACATCACGCCGATCGACTCGCCCGCCTGACCCGGCGCGCAACACCTGCGGTGCCACACCCCCCGAATGCGTGTCTATTCGTTATCGAATCCGTTGGCTTCAACTCTTGACGACAACCTCACCACCTGCAACACTCAACCCAGCCGCCAACGATGGCGGTCTCGAATCGGAGGTTTTTCAATGAAGATCGCCACCACGAGAGCGGTCATCGCGTCGGCCGCGATCCTGCTCACAGCCGCAACACTCACAGCCTGTTCCAACGGGTCCGGAAGCGGATCCAGCTCCACCGCCGGTGCCAGCAGCGCCCAGATCGGCCTCCTCCTCCCCGACTCCGTCACCGCCAGGTACGAATCGGCAGACAAGCCGTTCTTCGAGGCGAAGATCAAGGAACTCTGCCCCGACTGCAAGGTGCTCTACTCGAACGCGGACGGCGACGCCAGCAAGCAGCAGCAGCAGGCGGAGTCGATGCTGACCCAGGGCGTCAAGGTCCTCGTCCTCGACCCGTTCGACGGCGAGGCCGCCGCATCCATCGTCGGAGAGGCCAAAGCCAAGAACGTCCCGGTCATCTCCTACGACCGCCTGATCAACAGCCCGGACAGCAACTACTACATCTCGTTCGACAACGAGAAGGTCGGGCAGCTGCAGGCCACGGCGCTCGTCGACAAGCTCAAGAAGGACAACGTCGCCTCCGGCGCCGGCATCCTGATGGTCAACGGCTCGCCGACGGACAACAACGCGACCCTGTTCAAGAAGGGCGCGCACAGCGTGATCGACTCGAGCGGATACAAGGTGCTCGCCGAGTTCGACACACCAGGATGGGACCCCGCGAAGGCCCAGGACTGGGTGGCAGGCCAGATCACGCAGTTCGGTAGCCAGATCAAGGGCATCTACGCGGCGAACGACGGAACCGGCGGCGGCGCGATCGCCTCGCTGAAGGCCGCCAACGTCAGCCCGATCCCGCCGGTCACCGGACAGGACGCCGAGCTCGCGGGCATCCAGCGCATCCTTGCCGGCGACCAGTACATGACGGTCTACAAGGCGCTCAAGCCCGAGGCGGAGAAGGCGGCAGAGCTGGCCGTCGACCTGGCCAACGGCAAGAAGCCGAAGGGTGACACGACGGTCAACACGGCGGGTGGCGCTGCCATCCAGTCGTTCCTGCTGACCCCGGTCGCCGTGACGACGGACAACATCGAGAGCACGGTCGTCAAGGACGAGTTCTACGGTTCCGACTCCGCCGCCAAGATCTGCACCGCAGACTACAAGGCCGACTGCGACAAGTACGGCATCAAGTAGCCCATCGAAGACCCGGCCGGGGATGCGGAAGCGCACCCCCGGCCGGGCCGATTCCGGCCTACCCTGGAACCGCGCAATACCCGCATTGCCAGCACCGAGCACCACCCGCTCCGCCCTTTCAGTCCAAAGGAGAACACCGTGACGATGGAATCCGCCGTCGCAGAACCCGAACGGTCGACGCGCCAGCCCGTCCTCTCCCTCCGAGGGATCTCGAAGGGCTTCGGCGCTGTCCAGGCCCTCACCGACATCGACCTCGATGTCTACCCGGGAGAGGTCGTCGCCATCGTCGGCGACAACGGCGCAGGCAAGTCGACCCTCGTCAAGATCCTGGCGGGCGTCCACCCGCAGGACGCGGGAACGGTGACGTTCGACGGCGACAGGGTGAGCATCCCGTCGCCGTCCGCGTCCCGCGAGCTCGGCATCGCGACCGTGTTCCAGGACCTCGCGCTCTGCGACAACCTGGATGTGGTCTCCAACCTCTTCCTCGGACGCGAGATCGCCAGGGGAACGCTCGACGAGGAGGAGATGGAGAAGCGGTCGTGGAGCCTGCTCCGTCAGCTCTCCGCGCGCATCCCGTCGGTGCGGATCGCCGTGGCGTCGCTCTCCGGAGGCCAGCGCCAGACCGTGGCCATCGCCCGCTCGCTGATCGGCGAGCCGCGCGTCGTCATCCTCGACGAGCCGACCGCCGCCCTCGGCGTCGCGCAGACCGCCGAGGTGCTCAACCTGATCGAGCGCCTGCGCGAGCGCGGCCTCGGCGTGGTGCTCATCAGCCACAACATGGCCGACGTGCAGGCCGTCGCCGACCGCGTCGCCGTGCTGCGACTCGGCCGCAACAACGGCACCTTCCGCGTGCCGGACGTCAGCTACGAGGAGATCATCTCGGCCATCACCGGCGCGACCGACAACGTCGTCACGCGCAGGGCCGAGCGCCTCAGCGAAGAAGTAGAGCAGCTCACCGAACGGAGTGCGGACGCATGACCAAGACCGAGACGCCCGCGGAGGTCGCCGCCGACCTCCAGGACGAACGCCTGATCCGCTCCGAAGGGCTCAGCGGCGCCGTCAAGTCGTTCGGGATGCGCGTGCGCGGTGGCGACCTGGGCTCGCTGCCTGTCGTGGTCGGCCTCGTGGTGATCTGGGCCGTGTTCCAGATCCTCAACCCGAACTTCCTGTCCGCGAACAACCTCGTCAACCTCACGCTGCAGTGCGCCGCGGTCGGCACGATCTCGATCGGCATCGTGCTCGTGCTGCTGCTCGGCCAGATCGATCTGTCGGTCGGGTCGGTCAGCGGTCTGGCCGCCGCGATCATGGGCGTCGGCCTCACGCAGCTGCACTGGCCGCTCATCGTCGCGGTGATCGCCGCGATCATCGCCGGTGTCGCCGTCGGCTATCTGTACGGGTTACTGTTCACCCGGTTCGGGGTGCCGTCGTTCGTCATCACCCTGGCCGGCCTGCTCGGCTTCCTCGGTCTGCAGCTGTGGGTGCTCGGCCCGAACAGCTCGATCAACATCCCGTTCGACTCGTGGATCGTGCAGTTCGCGCAGCAGACCTTCCTTCCGCCGTGGGCAGCGTACGCGCTGGCCGTGATCGCCGCGGTCGCGATGTTCCTCTCCGACTGGCGCCGGTCGGAGCGCCGCCGCAAGGCCGGCCTCTCGCAGGGGTCGATGACGGTGATGCTGGTGAAGTCGGTGCTCCTGCTGCTGGCCCTCGGGGTGAGCGTCTGGTACCTCTCCACCGACCGCGGCACGGGCGCGATGTTCCTGCTGTTCGTGATCCTCGTCGTCGTGATGAACTTCTTCCTCACCCGCACCCGCTGGGGCCGGTCGGTGTTTGCCGTCGGCGGCTCCGTCGAGGCCGCGCGCCGCGCCGGTATCAAGGTCAACCGGGTCTACATCTCGGTGTTCATCCTGTGTTCGACGTTCGCGGCGGTCGGCGGCCTGCTCGCTGCGGCCAGACTCGCATCGGTAAGCGCGGCCAGCGGCGGGACGGACACCAACCTGAACGCGATCGCCGCCGCCGTCATCGGTGGGACGAGCCTCTTCGGCGGACGCGGAAGCGCCTGGTCGGCCCTGCTCGGCATCCTGGTCATCCAGTCGATCTCCAGCGGCCTGACGCTGCTCAACCTCGACTCGTCGATCCGCTTCATGATCACCGGCGCCGTACTGCTGCTCGCGGTCATCATCGACTCGCTCTCCCGCCGCTCCCGCGCGTCGCACGGCCAGGCATAGCTCCGGCCGCGCGCGGCGGCGAGGCATGTGAGATGGTGGTCGTGTGACCCGCACGACCACCTTCCGCGCCCGGCTGCTGCGACGGGATGCTCCCCCGCAGACCGTCACGGTCCGCGCGGCCTCCGACGCCCCGCCGCGCACGCTGCGGCGACCCGCGGGCGGCGGTGGCCAGCTGACGTTCGACGTTTTCGCCCTGGTGGATGCCGACGGCTGGCCGAACGAGGCGACATACTCCTTCGTGGAGTCTGTGCAGAGGGCGGCGGCCGACGCGGACGTGTGATGGCCTGTTGCGAGGAAGCGATGCGGAGGGAAGGCACATGAGCACTGCGAGCTCTGCCGATGGCACCACCATCGGCTACGAGGCCGTCGGCAACGGGCCGACACTGATCCTGGTCGAGGGCGCGATGTCATCCAGGGGAGGCTCGGCGAGCCAGCTCGCCCCCGAACTCTCCGACGCGTTCACGACCGTCGCGTACGACAGGCGCGGGCGCGGCGGGAGCACGGACACGCTGCCGTTCTCGGTGGACAGGGAGATCGAGGACATCGACGAGCTGATCGAGGCCGTGGGAGCCCCCGCGGTCGCGTTCGGGATGTCGTCCGGCGCGATGCTGCTGCTGCGAGCGGCCGCCGCACTCGGTCCGGAGCGGATCTCCGCCGTCGTCCTGTACGAACCTCCGCTGATGCCGGATGCGGCGCTCGACGGCGCCAGGCAGTACACCGCCGACCTCGCCGAAACGCTGGCGGACGGGCGCCGCGGCGACGCCGTCGCGCTGTTCCTCGCCAGGGTCGGGATGCCGGAACAGGCCATCGACGGGATGCGCCACTCCCCCGCGTGGCCGGGCATGGAGGCCATCGCCCCCACGCTGGCGTACGACGACGCGGCGATGGGAGACAGTGCGGTGCCCGACGATGTCGTGCACCGGGTGCGCATCCCGGTGCTGTCGCTGGCGGGCGGGGCGAGCCCGGCGTTCCTGCAGTACGGCGCGCGCGAACTCGCCGCGGCGATCCCCGGCGCGGCCTTCGAGGTGGTCGAAGACCAGACCCACAGCTTCGCCCCGGATGCCGTCGCGGCGCCCGTGCGCCGGTTCCTGGCGACGAGACTCCAGTAACTGTCGCGTATCCCGGGCGTTTCGCGACAGTTACTGGTATCTCGCCAGGTGCGCTGGCGCGGGTCAGGCGGGGCGGGCGGAGGCGGCGGCAGCCGCGGCGCGCGGGAGCGCGGCGAGGATGCGGTCGACGGCCGCGTCGTCGTGCGCGGCCGTGACGAACCACGCCTCGAAGACGCTCGGCGGCAGGGAGACGCCGGCGTCGAGCATCGCGTGGAAGAAGTCGCGGTAGCGGTACGCCTCCTGGCGCTGCACCTCGGCGTAAGTCCGCGGCGCCTCGGCGAAGTCGCCGAACACGAAGCTGAACAGGTTGCCCGCCCGCTGCACCCGGTGGGCGACGCCCGCCGTGCTCAGCGCGTCGGACACCGCGGACGACACCGTGTCCGCCACGCGGTCGAGCCGGTCGTAGACCGCCTCGTCGGCGAGCGCCAGCGTGGTGAGCCCGGCGGCGACCGCGACCGGGTTCCCCGACAGCGTTCCCGCCTGATAGACCGGGCCGGTCGGCGCGAGGAAGTCCATCAGCTCGGCGCGACCGCCGAGAGCAGCCAGCGGCATCCCTCCGCCGATGACCTTGCCGAACGTGACCAGATCGGGCGTGTACCCGCGGTCCAGTCCCCAGAATCCGGCGTCACTCACGCGGAAGCCGGTGAGCACCTCATCCAGGATCAGCAGCGCGCCGAACTCGTGGGCGATGTCGGCGAGTGCTGCGTTGAAGCCCGCGTCCGGTGGGACGACACCCATGTTCGCTGCGGCGGCCTCCGTGATGACGGCCGCGATGTCCGGGCCGTGCGTCTCGAAAACGGCGCGGACCGCATCCAGGTCGTTGTACGGCAGCACGAGTGTCTGCGCGGCCGTCGCCTCGGTGACCCCGGCCGAGCCGGGCAGCGCCAGCGTCGCCAGGCCGGAGCCGGCCTCGGCGAGCAGGCTGTCCGAGTGGCCGTGGTAGTGCCCGGCGAACTTGATCAGCAGCGGGCGGCCGGTGAAGCCGCGGGCGAGCCGGATCGCGGTCATGGTCGCTTCCGTGCCGGTCGAGACGAGCCGCAGCTTCTCCACGAACGGCACGCGGGCGAGCACCGCTTCCGCCAGCTCGGTCTCCGCCGGAGTGGATGCGCCGAACGACAGCCCACGCGCAGCGGCGGCCTGCACAGCGGCGACCACCTCGGGATGCGCGTGCCCCAGGATCGCGGGACCCCACGACGCGACGAGGTCCACGTACTCGCGGCCCTCCGCATCCGTGATGTACGGACCGCTCGCCGACACCATGAACCGCGGGGTGCCGCCGACCGAGCGGAAGGCACGCACCGGCGAGTTCACACCGCCGGGGATCACCCGCTGGGCGCGCTCGAACTGCGCGAGGTTCACGTCGCCGATGGCTGCGCCGTCCGCCAGAGCATCCAGGTCGCTCATCGCAGCCACCTCGCGACCTCGGTGGCCCAGTAGGTCATGACGGCATCTGCTCCGGCCCTGCGGGCGCCGATCAGCGTCTCCTCGACGATGCGGCGGCGGTCGACCCAGCCGTTCGCTGCGGCGGCCTCGACCATCGCGTACTCGCCGGACACCTGGTACGCCCACACGGGGACGTCGCTGATCGCGGCGACGTCGCTCAGGACGTCGAGGTAGCTGAGAGCCGGCTTGACCATGAGGATGTCCGCGCCCTCCTCCAGGTCGAGGCGCGCCTCGCGCAGGCCCTCGCGGCGGTTGGCCGGGTCCTGCTGGTATGCGCGGCGGTCGCCGGACAGCTGGGAGTCGACGGCCTCGCGGAACGGGCCGTAGAAGGCGGAGGCGTATTTGGCCGCGTAGGCGAGGATGACGGTGTCGGTGTGCCCTGCCCCGTCGAGCGCGTCGCGCACGGCGGCGACCTGGCCGTCCATCATGCCGCTGAGGCCGAGCAGCTGCGAGCCGGCGTCGGCCTGCGCGACGGCCATGTCGCGGTAGCGGAGGAGGGTGGCGTCGTTGTCGACCCGGCCCTGTGCATCCAGGACGCCGCAGTGGCCGTGGTCGGTGAACTCGTCGAGGCAGAGGTCGGTCTGCACGACCAGTGCGTCGCCCACCTCGGCGGCCAGCGCGGTGGTGGCGACGTTGAGGATGCCGTTCGGGTCTGTCGCGGCCGAGCCGGTCGCATCCCGGGTCTCCGGCACTCCGAAGAGCATCACGCCGCCGACGCCTGCCTCGGCCGCCTCGGTGGCTGCACGCTTGAGGGAGTCGATGCTGTGCTGCACGACGCCGGGCATCGACTGGATGGGCAGAGCCTCGCCGATCCCCTCGCGTACGAACATCGGAAGGATGAGTTCGCCGGGATGGAGCCGGGTCTCGGAGGTCAGACGGCGCAGGGCAGGAGACTGCCGGAGGCGTCGTGGTCGGACAACAGGATGCGTCACGTCACTCACGTCACAAGCCTACGCGCCCGCGTCTGAGCCCCCTCCCAGCTTTCGGAGGGCGCCCCAGGGCGCAGAAGTTATTCGGAGGCGTGGGCGGCGTCGACGAGGGACTCGATGAGGGAGGTGGCGGTGCGCTCGGCGGCGATCACGTCGACGCGGAGGCCGAAGGCGCGGGCGTCGCGGGCGGTCTGCGGGCCGATCGCGGCCACCAGGGTCGATTCGGGGATGGGGCCGAGCTGCTGCTGCACCTGCTCGGCGACCGATCCGGAGGTGACGAGGATGGCCTGCACGAGCCCGTCGGCCACATCCCGCACCACGTTCTCCGGCACCGGGACGCCGATGGTTCGGTAGGCGACCACGGATTCGACGTCGTGGCCGATGCGCTTCAGGCCCTCGGTGAGGAGCGGCTTCGCGATCTCAGAGCGCAGCGTCAGCACGCGGAGCGGAACGATGCCGGCGGTGGCGGCCTCCCACTCCTCGAGCAGACCGCGGGCCGAGTTGTCCTCGGAGGGGACGAGGTCGACCTTGTAGCCGGCGGCGGCGAGAGCGGCCGCCGTGGTCTCTCCGACGGCGGCGACCCTGGTCGACGGCGGGACGACGGCGCGCTGCGCGCTGAGCACATCCACCGTCGTGGCGCTGGTGACCGTCATCCAGTCGAACTCGCCCGCCGCCAGCCGGGCGAGCGCCGCTTCGAGCGCGGGCGCATCGGCGGTCGGCGCGAAGTTGATCATGGCCGCGACGATCGGGGACGCACCCTTGGACCGCAGATCAGCGGCCACCGAGTCACCCCACGGCCCGCCGCGCGGCACGAGGACGCGCCAGCCGGCGAGCGGTTTGGGTGAAGCGGAAGGGGTGGTCATCGCGTGCTCCCGAGCGGTGCAAGGTCGGCGGCCCCCGCGCCGAGCAGTTCGTCCACCACCCGTTGGCCGACGTCGCGTGCCGCCTCGTCGAGGTGGCGTGCGCTCATCGATTCCGGGGTGGCGGCATGGGATGCGGTCAGCTGCTCCGAGCCGTCCGGCCGGTAGACCGTGGCGGTGAGGAAGAGCAATCCGTCGTCCACGATAGCGGTCGCGCCGATCGGTGCGGCGCATCCTGCCTCGAGTCCGGCGAGGACGTGTCGCTCCGCGGTCACGCAGGCGCGCGTCGTGACGTGGTCGACGGCCGAGAGCGCCTTGGCGATCGGGCCCTGGGCCTTCTCGTCTCCCGCGCGGACCTCGATGGCGAGAGCGCCCTGTCCGGGCGCCGTCGGAACGGTCGACAGTGCGAAGAAGTCGGTGACGGCCTCGGAGCGGCCGAGCCTGGCGAGACCGGCGGCGGCGAGCACGACGGCGTCGAGGTCGCCGTCGGCGACGCGGCCCAGCCGGGTGTCGACGTTGCCGCGGATGTCCACGACGTCGAGGTCCGGGCGCCTGGCCTTCAACTGGGCGACGCGGCGCGGCGAACCCGTGCCGACACGGGCGCCGTCGGGAAGCGTCTCGAGCGTGAGGCCGTCGCGGGCGCACAGGGTGTCGCGCGCGTCTGCCCGCTTGGGCACAGCGCCGATGACGAGGCCGGCGACGGGCGAGGTCGGGAGGTCTTTGAGCGAGTGGACGATGAGGTCGCACTCGTCGGCGAGCAGCGCATCCCGGAGGGCACTGGCGAACACGCCGGTGCCGCCCAGCTCCGAGAGCGAGTCCCTGGAGGTGTCGCCGTGGGTGGTCACGGTGATCAGCTCCACGTCGCGGCCGGTCGCCTTGGCGATGGCGTTCGCGACGACCGTGGTCTGCGCCACGGCGAGCGCGCTGCCGCGGGTGCCGACGCGGAGCACGCCGTCACGCCGCTCGACAGCTCCGGATGCGCGGCTCACCGTGCCGGTCACGGCGCGAGCCCCGCGGCGGCCGGCTTGAAGCCGAGCCTGGCGTTCTCGCAGCACCCTGGGCGGCAGACGTCGTACCAGGGACCGATCGAGGTCATGGCCGGACGCTGGTCGACGGGCACGCCGTCCCGGCGTTCGAGCACCAGGTCGACGAGACCGGAGACGTACTTGTGGTGGGTGCCGGGGGTCGGGACGCGGACGGCGACGAGGCCGTTCTCCTCGCTGGACTCCATCGCCTCGTTGTCGAGGTCCCAGAGGACCTCCATGTGGTCGCTGACGAACCCGAGGGGCACGATGATGACCGCACGGATGCCCTTGGCCGGGAGTTCGGCGATGGCGTCGTTGATGTCCGGCTCCAGCCACGGCATCGACGGAGGGCCGGAGCGCGACTGGTAGACCAGCTGCCACTTCACCACGCCGTCGGTCGCCGCCTGGGCGACGACCTCCGCCACAGCCAGGTGCTGCGCCGCGTACGCGCCGCCCTCGCCGAAGCCGCGGGAGGCAGGGCCGGACTTGGCCGCATCCACCGAGGGGATGGAGTGGGTCGAGAACAGGATCTCCACCTCGGTGGCCGGGTCGATGCCCGGCACCTTCTGCTCGATCTCGGCCAGGCCGTTGCGCACGCCCTCGATGAACGGCTCGACGAAACCGGGGTGGTCGAAGAACTGGCGCACCTTGTCGATCTCGATGACGCCTTCGAGGCCGGTCTCCTCGAGAGCCATCGCGAAGTCCTCGCGGTACTGGCGGCAGCTCGAATACGACGAGTACGCGCTGGTGGCGATGGCGATGATCTTCGTCAGCCCGCGCTCGTTCGCCTCGGTGAGGGCGTCCTTGAGGTACGGGTCCCAGTTGCGGTTGCCCCACAGCACGGGCAGGTCGATGCCGCGGGATGCCAGCTCGGCTTCCAGCGCCGCCTTGAGTTCGCGGCTCTGGTCGTTGATCGGGCTCACGCCGCCGAAGTGGCGGTAGTGGTGGGCGACCTCTTCGAGCCGCTCCTCCGGGATGCCGCGGCCGCGCGTGACATTGCGGAGGAACGGGATGACGTCGTCCTGTCCCTCCGGGCCGCCGAAGCCGGCGAGCAGGATCGCGTCGTAGGCGACGGGCTCGGTCACGTGCTCGGGGCCGGAGGCCGCTGCCGGCGTCGCACCGAGGACGCGGGCGGTGGTGTCGACGTCGGTCACTGGAGCACCTCCACGAGCTCGGCGGGCTGCACGCGGCGGCCGGTGAAGAACGGGACCTCTTCGCGGACGTGCAGGCGCGCATCCGTCTGGCGCAGGTCGCGCATGAGGTCGACGAGGTCGGTCAGCTCGTCGGACTCGAGCGGCAGGATCCACTCGTAGTCTCCGAGGGCGAACGACGCCACGGTGTTGGCGAGGACGGAGCGGAACGCCGCACCCTTGCGTCCGTGCTCGGAGAGCATCCGGCCGCGCTCCTCGTCGGGCAGCAGGTACCACTCGTAGCTGCGCACGAACGGGTAGACCGTCAGCCACTCCTTCGGCTCCTTGCCGCGGAGGAAGCCGGGGACGTGCGACTTGTTGAACTCCGCATCCCGGTGCACGCCCATGGCGTTCCAGGTGGGGAGGAGGGCTTTGAGGAGCTGCGTGCGGCGCAGCTGGCGGAGCGCCCACTGCAGGGTGTGCGCCTCCGGGCCGTGGATCCAGATCATGACGTCGGCGTCGGCGCGGAGGCCGGAGACGTCGTAGAGACCGCGGGTCGTCACGTTCTGCAGTTCGAGGTCGGCGATCACGCCCTCGAGCTCTCGGACCGCCCGGGGCACGTCTGTGCCATCGAGGTCGTCCGGGCGGGACGGGTCGCGACGCAGGACGGCCCAGAGCGTGTAGCCGCTGGGGGTGACGGCGTCAGCGTCTTCGTGTGTTGCCGGTGTTTCGTTGGGGGTGCTCGAATCTGCCGGTGCGGCAGCCGGGTTAGTCATACCTCACAGTCTCCCTCCCAAACCTGTGAGAGCCAAAACAGCCCTGTGAGAGCCGGATGCGTCCCGTCCCGTCACTTGGTGACGGAGCGGACGATCAGCCAGACCACCCCTGCGACCGCCGCTGCGGCGGCCACGGCGATGCCGACCAGCGCGAGGGGGTTGTCCGTGCGCAGCCGCTCGATGCGCTCTGCCGTGCGCTTGGGGACGTTGAGCTTGTATTCGATCGCGTCGAGGGTGGCCGCGAGTTCGTTGCGGGCCCGCTGCACGTCGCTGGTGTCAGTTGTCATACTTGCCCATCCCCTTGAACGCCTCGGTGTCCTCCTTGATGCTGTCGATCGTCTGGCTCGGAGCGACACCGTTCATCTTCTTGAACGACTGCACCCCGATCAGCACCAGGATGCCCGCCAGCAGCAGCAGCGCCACGAACACGATCAGCGCGGCCAGCCAGCCGGGCAGCACGACGGCCAGGCCCAGGACGGCGGCGGCCACGAGGGTGCCGAGTGCGAAGAAGCCGAACCCGGCGGCCACGACCATCAGGCCTATGCCGACACCGGCATATTTCGCCTTCTCGGCGAACTCCGCCTTCAGATGGGCGAGTTCGGCCTTCAGCAGCTCGATGAGCAGCCGCGGGAGGTCGGCGATCAGCGCGAACAGCGATCGCGAGCGTGCGCGTTCGTCGTCAGTCATATCGGTCACCGTACTCCTGCTTCGCTCAAACCCGATCGGCATCCGGTGCTGAGCCGTCCGCCGCCTTCAGTGCGGCCTCCGCGGCCGGTGCGGGAACGGGCGCCTTCGACTCCTGGCGGCGCTGGTTGGCCTGCACGATGAGCTTCTTCGCGCTGTCGATCACCGCGCCGGGAACCTCACCGGCCTTCGCTGCCACGAAATCCTCGACCGCGTGCACCTGCTTCTGGATGCCGTCGGACTCCCAGACCTTGGCGGCGGCCGCCTTGATCTGCTCGTAGCGCTTACGTCCGGCACGCGTGCCGAGGACGTAGCCCACGCCAGCGCCCGCGATGAAGAGAAGCTTTCCGCGCATTGCGCACCCCGTTCGTCAAAGGTTCTCGGTCAGTGCCTTCCAGCGTAGCCCCCTGGCGCGCTCGGCCGAATGGCGCGCATCCGGGACCACGGAGGCGAGCCCGGTGCCGGTCAGCCACGAGCCGGTGACCTCCAGCCCCTCGACCGCGTCCGCGGCCTCGCGGACCGCTGCGATGCGCGCACCCTCGCCGAGGGCTGCGTACGGGAGCGCGTTCGTCCAGCGGGTGCGGGCGAAGGCGGCGACCTCGGATTCCGTGAGCGGAATGTCCAGCAGAGTGGATGCGTCGGACACGGCGAGCGCACGCAGCGCAGCGTCGTCGAGTCCGGCGGTCTCCGACGACTTACCCGCCCGCCCGTAGGAGAGGCGCACGACGTGCCGTCCTGCGCCGACCGCTTCGGCGAGCCAGGCCCACTTCGCCGTCGAGTGCGTCATGGCCTTCGCGGACACGTCGGAGCGCTCGGCGTCGGACACGAGGACTCCCGTGCCGCGCGGGGCGGAGGAGAGGCGTTCGTCGGTGAGGACGAGCGTCACCAGTTCGACGCTGGACGCCGGCGGCCAGTCGAGCTCGGAGAGCCGCGCGAGCTCCGGCGACGCCGTCGCCAGCATGGCGAGGGCCGCGGGGGCCGGGGTCGCGAGGATCACCGCGTCGGCCGGCAGCTCCTCGCCGTCGGCGAGGCGGACGGTCCAGCGAGCGGGGAGGGCGTCGGCTGCTTCGGCGGCAGCGTCGGTCTGGGCCGGGTCTGCGCCCCGCGGGGTCGTCTCGTCCGTCTCCGCGTCCTCCGAGTCCGGGGCCACCCACGGCTCGACGGAGACCACCTGCGCTCCTGTCCGCAGCACGCCGCCGTGCTCCGCGATGGCGGAGGCCAGCGCGGCGGGAAGGCGCCACATCCCGCCGTCGATGCCGCCGACGGCGCTGCCCGCCTTCGCGTTCGCGCGCAGCTCACCGACCGCTCCGGAGAGGGAGCCGAGCCGGGTGAGGGCGTTGTTGAGTCCGGGAGCGACCACATCCACGTCGAGGTCGTCCGGCTGGGCCGAGTACACGCCGGTCGCCACCGGGGCGACGAGGCGGTCGAGCACCTTCGCGCCCATGCGCTTGCGCACGAGCGTGCCGAGGCGCTTCTCCTTGCCGATGGTGAGCACCGGCATCAGCCGGTCGAGGTATGCGCGGAGCGCGCCGCCCCAGCCGATCGCGGCGACGACGTCGCTGGCGAGAGGCGAACTGGGGATGCCGAGCAGCCCGGCCTTGGGCAGCGGCACGGTGCGCGACCCGTAGCGCACCCACGCGCCGGCCGGGTTGGGCTGGACGACATCGTCGGACAGGCCGAGCTCCTCGATCAGCGCGGCGACGTGTCCTCCGCGGGTGGCGAAGCTCTCCGCGCCCGCGTCGACCGTGATGCCGCCGACGTCGAGAGCGGCGACGGAGCCGCCGAACGCGTCAGACGCCTCCAGCAGGGTGACGGAGAAGCCCGGCCGCGCGCAGTCCCGCGCAGCGACCAGGCCGGCCATGCCGCCGCCGATCACCACGATGCGGGTCGGTGGAGCCTCGACGACGCTGCGGAGGTCGTCGCCCAGGTCGTCGCCCTGCGCGGCGTTCATCGGCTGTGGACGAACTCGACCAGGCGGGTGAGCACGGCGGGGTCGGTCTCCGGCGGCACGCCGTGGCCGAGGTTGAGGACGTGCGACGGCGCATCCACTCCCCGCTCCAGCACGTCAACGACGTGGGCTTCGAGCACGTCCCACGGTGCGTCGAGCACGGCGGGGTCGATGTTGCCCTGGATGGGGACGACGTGGCCCAGACGACGGCTCGCCTCGTCCAGCGGGATGCGGTAGTCGACGCCGACCACGTCGGCCCCGACCTCGTGCATCGCCTTCAGCAGCTCGCCCGTGCCGACACCGAAGTGGACGATCGGGACGTTGCGGGTCTGCGCGCCCTCCGCCCCGTCGGCGGCAGGCACGTCGTACGTCAGGTCGCGCACGTGCGACAGCGCCCTGGTGGACGCGGGGGCGACGTGCTCCGTGTAGTCCTGCAGCGACAGCGAGCCTGCCCACGAGTCGAACAGCTGCGCGGCGCTCGCACCGGCGAGCACCTGCGCGCGGAGGAAGGCGCCGGTGATGTCCGCCGTCCAGGCCATGAGCTTCGCCCACGCTGCCGGATCGGCGTGCATCAGCGTGCGGGCCCGGATGTGGTCCTTCGACGGGCCGCCCTCGACCAGGTAGGCGGCGAGCGTGAACGGGGCTCCCGCGAAGCCGATCAGCGGGGTGTCCCCCAGCTCGGCGATGGTGATGCGCACGGCCTCGGCGATCGGGGCGAACACCTCGGCGTCGAGGGAGGCGGGGTCGACGGCGGTGAGCCTGTCCACGTCCTCCGCCGTGCGGACCGGGCTGCCGAGCACGGGTCCCTTGCCGGGCACGATGTCCACATCCACGCCGGCGAGGCGCAGCGGGATGACGATGTCGCTGAAGAAGATGCCGGCGTCGACGCCGTGACGACGAACGGGCTGCAGCGTGATCTCGCTGGCGAGCGCAGGGTCGAGGCAGGCGTCGAGCATCCGGGTGCCGACCCGCAGCTCGCGGTACTCGGGGAGCGATCGACCTGCCTGGCGCATGAACCAGACGGGTGTCACCGCCTGCCGTTCCCCTTGGTATGCGCGGACGAGGCGACTGGATGCGGTGCGTCCGGCGGCGAGTGGATGGGTAGGGTCGAGGGTGTTCACCCCCTGATTCTGCCAAAGTGCAGGGAATCGAACCTGAGCGCGCGGCATGAGCGGCTTCCGATTCGAGGTTCTGCCCGGGCGAGCGTAGGCTCTCTGGCGTGCTTCTGTGCTTCTCGTCGAGTCATCGCACTGCGAACTTCGACCTCCTGGAACGGCTCGAGCGAAACGCTCCGGCCGTGACCGCCGCACTCGCGGAGCACAGCGAGGTCATCAGCGGGTCGGTCGTCCTAGCCACCTGCAACCGCTTCGAGGCGTACCTCGACATCGACGAGCCGCTGCCCGCCGCCCGCGCCGTGTCCGCGGAGACGGTCATCGAGGCCGTGAGCGCCGCATCCGGGATCGACGCGGACGAACTGCGCGCGTCGAGCACCGTGATCTGCGACCACGGCGTCGCCGAGCACCTGTTCGCCGTCTCCTCCGGGCTCGAATCCGTCGTGGTCGGCGAGGGCGAGATCGCCGGGCAGGTGCGGCGTTCGCTCGAGGCCGCCCGCGCATCCGGCACGGTCACCAGCGAGCTCGAACGACTGTTCCAGGGCGCATCCCGCACCTCCAGGGGCGTGAAGAACCGCACCGGGATCACCACGGCAGGCCGTTCGATGGTGCGCCTGGCCCTCGACCTCGCGGAGAGCCGCGTGACCGACTGGTCGGCGACCCGCGTGCTGCTGGTCGGCACCGGCGCATACGCAGGAGCCAGCCTCGCCGCCCTGCGCGACCGCGGCGTGACGGACGTGCGCGTGTTCTCGCCGTCGGGTCGCGCGGCCAAGTTCGCCGTGTCGCACGCCATCGAGCCGGTGGAGCCCGGCTACCTGATGGATGCGCTCGCCACCAGCGACCTCGTCGTCACCTGCAGCATCGCGACGGACCCCATCCTCACCAAGCCGCAGCTCGCCCAGGCGCTGCTGCGTCCGGAGTCCGTCGAGCGCCGCCTCATCATCGACCTCGGTCTCCCCCGCAACGTCGACGCCGCCGTCGCGGAGCTGCACGGCGCCGAACTGCTCGACCTGGAGACCATCAGCAGGCACGCACCGCTCGAAGAGCTGAACGCCGCGGAGGATGCGCGCAGCATCGTCGGGGCAGCCGCCGCCGAGTTCGCCGCCCAGTCCGCCGAGCAGGCCGTGACGCCCGCCCTCGTCGCTCTGCGCGGCCACATCTTCGACATCCTGGATGCGGAGATCGAGCGGGCCCGCGGACGAGGGGACTCCAGCGAGCAGACCGAGGCCGCACTGCGGCACCTGGCCGGTGTCCTCCTGCACACCCCGTCCGTCCGCGCTCGCGAACTGGCCCGCGACGGCCAGGCGCAGTCGTTCGTCGACGCCGCGAACGCGCTCTACGGACTCGACATCGGCGATGTCGCCGAGCGCCGCCTGCGCGCGGTCGGCGACGAGAGCGCCGCATCCTGACCACAACCACGAGGAGGAACCGTGAGCGAAGCGGCTGACGACCCCCACGGCGCGACAGGGCTGCCGTACTCCGCAGAGGAGCTGCGCACCGAACGGCTGCTGCTGCGCCCGCTCAACACCGGCGACCTCGACGACGTGCACGAGTACCAGAAGCGCAAAGACGTCGTCCGCTACCTCTACTGGGAGGTGCACGACCACGAGGAGTCGGCCAAGCACCTGAAGAAGCGGCTCGCGATGAACCAGCTCTCGGAAGATGGCGACGGCCTGGTCTACGCCGTCGAGCTCCCCGACCCGGAGGGCGGGCACGGCCGGGTGGTCGGCGACATGAGCATCTTCCTCAAGAGCAAGGAGCACGGACAGGTCGAGATCGGCTGGGTGTTCCATCCGGCCGTGCACGGCCGCGGTTACGCGACGGAGGCGGCGGAGCGCGTGCTCGACATCTGCTTCGGCACGCTCGGCGCCCACCGCGTCTTCGCCCAGCTCGACCCCCGCAACGAGGCGTCCGCGCGGCTCTGCGAACGACTCGGGATGCGCCAGGAGGCACTCCTGCGCCAGAACGAGATCTTCAAGGGCGAGTGGGGAGACACCGCGATCTACGGGCTGCTGGACTCGGAGTACCGCGCCCGCTGACCACCGCGCCCCGTGCATCCCGGGCATGGTCGATAGGATTGTCGGGCGGGCCGCGTCCCGGAACACCCCACAACTCGCAGGACACAGGGAGCACCATTGGCTGAACAGTCACGACTCGATTCGGTAATCACGCTGGCGCAGCACCGCGGCTTCGTGTTCCCCTCCGGCGACATCTACGGCGGAACGCGCTCCGCCTGGGACTACGGCCCCCTCGGCGTCGAGCTCAAAGAGAACATCAAGCGCGAGTGGTGGAACGCGTTCGTGCGCGGCCGCGGCGACATGGTCGGCCTCGACTCCGCGATCATCCTGCCGACCGCCGTGTGGGAGGCGTCCGGACACGTCAAGGTGTTCAGCGACCCCCTCACCGAGTCGCTCATCACCCACAAGCGCTACCGCGCGGACCACCTGTTCGAGGCGTACGAGGCGAAGCACGGCCACCCGCCGGAGAACGGCCTCGCAGACATCCCGGACCCCGACCACCCGGACAAGGTGGGCCAGTGGACGGAGATCCGCCAGTTCTCCGGTCTGATGAAGACCTACCTCGGCGTCGTCGACGACGAGTCCGGCGTGCACTACCTCCGCCCGGAGACGGCGCAGGGCATCTTCACCGACTTCGCCGCCGTGCTGCAGACGGCGCGCAAGAAGCCGCCGTTCGGCATCGGCCAGATTGGCAAGGCGTTCCGCAACGAGATCACGCCGGGGAACTTCATCTTCCGCACCCGCGAGTTCGAGCAGATGGAGATCGAGTTCTTCGTCGAGCCCGGCACGGACGAGGAGTGGCAGCAGACCTGGATGGACCTCTGCTGGAACTGGTTCATCGAGCTCGGCATGACTCCGGAGAACATCCGCTGGTTCGAGCACCCCAAAGACAAGCTGGCGCACTACTCGAAGCGCACCGTCGACATCGAGTACAAGTTCAACTTCACCGGCAACGAGTGGGGCGAGCTGATGGGTGTCGCCAACCGCACCGACTACGACCTCAAGACGCACATCGAGAACTCGGGCAAAGACCTGAGCTACTTCGACCAGAACAAGAACGAGCGCTACGTCCCGTATGTGATCGAGCCGTCGTTCGGTCTCACCCGCGCGCTGATGGCGTTCCTGGTCGACGCGTACGACGAGGAGGAGGTGCCGAACGCCAAGGGCAAGACCGACAAGCGCACGGTCCTGCACCTCGACCCGCGCCTCGCGCCGGTGAAGGTCGCCGTGCTCCCGCTCTCCCGCAACGAGGCGCTCTCACCGCTGGCCCGGTCGCTCGCCGACCACCTGCGCAAGCGCCGCAACGTCGACTTCGACGACTCCGGGGCGATCGGCCGCCGCTACCGTCGCCAGGACGAGATCGGCACGCCGCTCTGCGTCACGGTCGACTTCGACTCGCTCGAAGACAACGCCGTCACGGTCCGCGACCGCGACACGATGCAGCAGGAGCGCATCCCGATCGACCAGCTCGACGAATACCTGGCGAAGCGCCTCAAAGAGATCTAGGCGCGCCACGCCCGGCGCCCACCGATAGCCGAGCCGTTCGTGGCACCACTAGGGTGGTGCCACGAACCGCGAGGAGATCGGGAGAGGGGCGATGGACGTCCTCTGGGGCATCCGCATCATCGACGGACCGGTCTACGCGACCTTTCTGGTGGCGAGCGCCGCCTTCGTGCTGTACCTCCTCATCCGGAGGCCGACGCCGCGCTGGATCGTCACCGCACTGCTCGGGATGCTCGGGGGCGCGGTGGTCGCGGTCGCCCTGTTCTTCCTCGTCAACGCGCTCGACGTGTTCGGGACCCCGCTGCCCCGGCAGGTGGCCTTCTGGCTGATGGGCACCTTCGCCGCTCTCGGGCTGGCGCTGGTGAACCTGTGGGCGTCGCACTGGTGGCGCAAGGTGCTCGCGCTGATCGGGATCGTGATCTTCGCCATCACCGGAACCCTCGGCGTGAACGCGTACTACGGCCTCGACCCGACGCTCGGCTCGCTGTTCGGGATCAGCACGGCCGGGAAGATCGACATCGACCAGCCGGTGAACACGTCGGCGCCCGACCCCACGCAGCCGCTGTACGAGACGTGGAAGCCGCCGGCGGACATGCCCAAGACCGGTCAGCAGGGCAGTCAGGTGATCCCGTCCAGCGGCTTCGACGCCAGGCCGGCTGGCATCTACCTGCCGCCCGCCGCCCTGGTGAAGAACCCGCCACGGCTACCCGTGGTGATCTTCATGATGGGCTACCCGGGCAACCCGGACCCGGAGTACATCGGCGGCGTGCTCGACACGTACGCCGCCGAGCACCAGGGGCTCGCTCCGATCGCGGTCGTCGCCGACCAGATCGGCACGAAGGGCGACCCGGCGTGCGAGGACTCGAACACGTTCGGCGCGGCGGAGACGTACATCACGAAGGACGTCCCGGCCTGGATCCGGACGCATCTCAACGTGCTCCACTCGCCGGCGGCGTGGACCATCGGCGGGTACTCCAACGGAGGGGCGTGCGCGTTTAAGTACGCGGCCGAGCATCCGGACCAGTACGGCAACCTGCTGGTGGTCTCGGGCGACGAGTACCCCGGCGTCGAGATCCAGCGGCAGACCATCGACCAGGTGTTCGGCGGGAGCACCGCGGCGTTCGACGCGGCCAAGCCGACCTCGATCCTCGCGGCGAACCCCGGACGATACGCGAACCTGACGGCGGTGTTCACGGTCGGCGGCAACGACCCGACCTTCATCCCCGGCGTGGAACGGAACGCGCAGGCCGCCGAGGCCGCCGGGATGCGCACGACCTACTACGTCGTCCCGGCCGCCGGCCACGTGGTCGACGCGCTCGACGGCGGCCTGACCAAGGACTTCGAGATCCTCTACCCGCTTCTCGGATTGAGCCGACAGTGAGATCGTGACGGAGGAGACCATGAGCACCACCGACACACAGACCACGGCAGCCCCGGATGCGCCGGATGCGCGCAGCAGGAAGGGCCGCAGACCGCCCGCGCCGTTCTGGCAGGCGGTCATCCGCTACGCCGGGGTGGCCCCGGCGAGCATCGCGCTCACCCTGATCGTCATCGTCACCTCGATCGTCACCGGCACGATGTGGAGTCCGGCCACCGGCGGAGACCAGACGATGCTGTGGGCGGCAGGCGTCGGCCCGACCATCGACTCCGGATACTGGTGGACGCCGCTGACGGCGCTGTTCGTGCCGGAGGATCCGGCGCAGCTGGTGATCGTCGTCGTGCTCGCGCTCACCCTCCTGGCGACGGCCGAGCGACTCATCGGGACGCTGAGGGCGAGCATCGCCTTCCTCGCCACCGGCGTGGTCGGGATCACACTCGGCGTGCTGCTGCAGTGGTCGGCCGCCTCGTTCGGCGAGATCTGGGCGACGACCACCGAGTTCGACTTCACGCTCGACCCGACCGTCGGCATCATCGGTGCGCTCATCACGGCGAGCGCGTTCGCCTCGGCACTGTGGCGGAGACGCATCCGGTTGCTGACGTTCGCGGTCGTGCTGATGTTCGTGCTCTACAACGGCGACCAGAACAACGTCTTCCGCCTGATCGCTGCCCTGCTCGGCCTGGGCCTCGGAACGCTGCTGCGGCCGGGCACGGTCAAGCGCATCCGGCGCAGCTCCCACGCTGAGACGCGCAACCTGATCGCCGCCCTCGTCGCGATCACCGCCATCGGCCCTCTGGTGGCGCTGCTGCCGCCCGGCGGGTTCGGGCCGCTCTCGTTCGTGAGCGCCCTGTTCGAGCACAAGCAGGTGGATGCGCAGACCGTCCTCGCCCAGTGCGACAAGGATTTCACGGCCAACTGCCGCCTCGACCTCGCGCTCGTCTCGGTCGACGGGATCGGCCCTCTCCTGCTCAGCCTGCTGCCCCTGGTGCTGCTGATCGTCACCGCCATCGGGCTGCGGCGCGGACGGCGGTTCGCGCTGATCCTCGGCTTCGTGGTCAACGCGGCCATGATCGTTCTGCCGTTCACCGCCCTGCCCGCCGGAAACCTCAGCATCGACGCCAACGACATCGAAGATCTCGCACCGGCCATCGAGCTGCTGTTCTGGGTGGCCGCGGCCTTCATCGTGCCTGTCGCGTCGATCATCCTGCTGATCGTCACCCGCCGACAGTTCCAGATCCGGGCGCCGCGAGCCGCCATCGTGCGGTTCGCGATCATCATCGTCAGCGCGTTCGTGATCCTCGCGATCTCGTACCTGATCGCCGGCCTGGCGTCGCTCACCGAGTTCGTTCCGGACGCGACCATCGGGGAAGTGTTCGCGTCGGCGCTGCGCCGGTTCGTCCCCGCCGGGTTCGAGTCGATCACCGGCACCGTGATCGTTCCGACCTCGGCGTTCGTCAGCATCCTGTACCAGTGGGTGGGGCCGGTGTTCTGGGCGGTGTTCGTGCTCGCGACGCTGCAGCTGTACCGGGCGACGGCGACCGGGCGCACGGTCGGAGACGAGGTGCGCTTCCGCGAGCTGCTCAAGCGCGGAGGCGGAGGAACGCTCGGCTTCATGGGCACCTGGCCGGGCAACGTCTACTGGTTCAGCGAGGACAGGGAGGCGGCCGTCGCGTACCGGGTCATCAACGGTATCGCGATCACCCTCTCCGACCCCGTCTGCGCCCCGGAGCGCGCAGAGCGCACCATCGCCGAGTTCGTCTCGTTCTGCGACGCCAACAGCTGGGTGCCGGTGTTCTACAGCGTGCACGGCGAGTACCTGCCGGTGTTCGACGCGCTGGGCTGGCAGTACATGTCGGTCGGCGAGGAGACGCTGATGCACCCGCAGACCTTCGATATGGCCGGCAAGCCGTGGCAGAAGGTGCGGCAGGCGCACAACCGCGGTATCAAAGAGAACATCACCACCCTGTGGACCACGTGGGATGAGCTTCCGCCCATCCTCGCCACCCAGATCACTGCGATGAGCGAGCAGTGGGTCTCCGAGAAGGAACTCCCGGAGATGGGCTTCACCCTCGGAGCGCTCGAGGAGCTGAAAGACCCGGACGTCGCGCTCTACCTCGCGCTCGATCCGGACGGCGGGCTGCAGGCCATCACCAGCTGGCTGCCCAGCTACCGGGACGGCCGGGTGGTCGGGTACACGATCGACTTCATGCGGCGCGGGGACGCATCCATCCCGGGCATCATGGAGTTCATCATCGCGTCGGCGGCGCTCAGGATGCAGGGAGAGGGCATCGAGGTGCTGAGCCTGTCCGGTGCTCCCCTCGCGACCAAGCCCGTCGTCGACGGAGAGGCTCCGGCGGACCCGACCACGATGGACCGGCTGCTCGGCTTCCTCGGCCGCACACTCGAACCGGCATACGGGTTCGCGTCGCTGTTCAAGTTCAAGAGCAAGTTCAACCCGACCTACGAGACGATCTACATGGCGTATCCGGACCCGGTGGCTCTGCCGGCGATCGGGAGCGCGATCGGCAAGGCGTACCTCCCGGATGCGCACGCCCGCGAATACCTGGCGCTCGCCAGGACGCTGATGAAGTGACGTAGGTTGGTGCCATGCAGGCCGACACCACCCGCACCGCCATGATCATCGGAGGCACAGGGCAGATCGGCGCTGCCGCCGCCCGGCGTCTCGCCGCCGACGGCTGGTCCGTCCTCGTCGCCCATCGCGGCAGCCATCCGGGCGACGCAGCCCTCGCCGACCTCGACGTCACCACCATCCGCCTCGACCGCGACGACACGGATGCGCTGCTCGCCAAGGCGCGCGGCCACGACCTGGTGCTCGACACGGTGGCGTACGAACCGCGGCACGCCGACCAGCTCGTGCGGCTGGCCGGCGACATCGGCTCGCTCGTCGTCATCTCGACCGGTTCGGTGTACACCGGCAGGAACGGCGGCTACCTGGACATCGTCACGGGGCCGGAGGATTTCCCCGACTACCCGATCCCGCTACGCGAGGACGACGCGACCGTCGACAACCGGAAGCGCACGTACTCGCCGCTCAAGGCGGCGATGGAGCGGCGGCTGCTCGCCGCGGACGACCTGCCGGTGAGCATCCTACGGCCGGGAGCCATCCACGGCCCGTTCAGCCCGGCGCTGCGCGAGTGGTTCTTCATCAAGCGCGCGCTCGACCGCCGCACTCGCGTGGTGCTGTCCGACGACGGGGCCAACCGGTTCAGCACGTCGTCGACCGTGAACATCGCCGAGCTCGTCGCGCTGTGCGCCGAGCAGCCGGGTCACCGCATCCTGAACGCGGTCGACGACGACAACCTGAGCGTCGCGGAGATCGCGCAGACCGTGTTCGCCGCTCTCGACAGGGAGGTCGAGATCGTCACCTTCCCCGGACCGCCGGTGGACGGGCTGGGCTCGACGCCGTGGACGGTCGCGCATCCACTGGTCCTGAGCATGGCACTGGCGACGGTCGAGCTGGGCTACCGCGCTCCGGTGACCTATGCGGAGTCGGTGCGCGCGGCGATCGACTGGGCCGTGCGCGAGGCCCACGCGGCGGAGCGCCGCGACGAGAGCTGGGAGGCGGTGTTCCCCGCGCTCGCGGACCGGGCAGCGGCCGACGGGTGGTTCGACTACGCGGCGGAGGATGCGTTCCTCGGCGGACGCTAGAAGACGTACTCCAGCAGGTCGGCGCCGACGGTGCGCATCCCGTCGATGACCGAGAGGCGGGAGGCGAGGCTCGCGTCGTCGAAGTACATCGACACCGCGTACGTGACGCCGGCGCGGGGCCCGCGGAGCACGCCGACCTCGCTGCGGACGCCGTGGTCCACTCCGGTCTTGTTGACGAGCAGGATGCCGTGCTCGGAGGTGCGGTGGGCGTGCGGGTCGAGGCCGAACGCGCTCGACACCAGCGAGAAGTCGCTGTTCAGCGACAGCCAGGAGATGACGCGCTGGCTGGTGGGGGCGTCGACGATCTCGCCGCGGGCGAGGGAGGAGAACAGCCAGGTGAGCTCGTTCGCGCTGCCGACGGAGAGCTGAGGAGCGTCGTCCGGGCCCCGGTGGTCGCGGACCAGGTCGAGCAAGGCCGTGCGGGTGAGGCCAAGCGCCTCGGTGCGGGCGCTCACGGCCTCCAGGCCGACACGGCGCAGCAGGACGTTCGTGGCCAGGTTGTCGCTGGTGGCGCCGACGAGCGCGGCCAGGTCGGCCACCGGAAGCGCGGGCGCCGCGAGGTGCTGCCAGATGCCCGAGTTGCCCACAGCATCCTGCGGGGAACGGTCGAGCAGGGCGAGCGGGCTCAGCTCGCCGGACTGCAGGCGGGCCGCCACCTCGACCAGCAGCAGCACCTTGCCGATGCTCGCGGTCGGCATGACGACGTGGTCGTCGACGGAGAACAGCACAGCGCCGGTGGTCAGGTCGGTCGCGCGCGCGGACACCTGCACGCCGCTGAGCACCAGCTGACCCAGGGACGAGAATCCTCGGCTGAAATCCTCCGGCGCCACCGCCCCCCGATGCCGGCCGCGCCGAGGCGATGCATGCCTGCTGCGGCGTTCGGAATCCTGGGTCTGGATCGTCACGGGGATGGGTGGTCCTTCGTCCGAGTCTGGTCTTTCGGGTGCGGTCCCCCCGGATCCGCGTACGTGCGCCCGGGCGGGTTCCCCCGGCACAACACGCTCGATGTTACCCCGCGAAGAGGGGGCGGCGCTCACCCTCTTCGCGGGGTATCGAGACGGGCTACCAGATGGTGACGCGCTCCTCCGGCGCGAGCCACAGGGCGTCGCCCTCCGACACGCCGAACGCCTCGTAGAAGTCGTCGATGTTGCGGACGATCTGGTTGCAGCGGAACTCGTTCGGCGAGTGCGGGTCGATCGCCAGCAGACGGATGACCTCCTCGTCGCGGCCCTTCTGCTGCCAGGCCTGCGCCCAGCTGAGGAAGAACCGCTCAGCGCCGGTCAGGCCGTCAACCACGGGAGGCTCCTCGCCGTTCAGCGACAGCAGGTAGGCCTTCCAGGCGATGCCGAGACCGCCCAGGTCGCCGATGTTCTCGCCGATGGTGAGGGCGCCGTTCACGTGGTGGTCCGGCACCTGCGCGGGAGCGAGCGCGTTGTACTGCTCGATCAGGCTGCTGGTGCGTTCCTCGAAGGCCGCGCGGTCCGCCGCCGTCCACCAGTCCTGCAGGCGGCCGTCTCCGTCGAACTTGGAGCCCTGGTCGTCGAAGCCGTGGCCGATCTCGTGCCCGATGACCGCGCCGATCGCGCCGTAGTTGGCCGCAGCATCCCGCGTCTCGTCGAAGAACGGGAACTGCAGGATGGCCGCCGGGAACACGATCTCGTTGAAACCGGGGTTGTAGTAGGCGTTGATGGTCTGCGGCGTCATGAACCACTCGTCGCGGTCCAGCGGCTTGCCGATCTTGCCCAGCTCGCGGTTGAACTCGAACAGGCTCGCAGCGCGCACGTTGGCGACCAGGTCGGTCGGGTCGACCGTGAGCGCCGAGTAGTCGCGCCACTTCACCGGGTACCCGATCTTCGGCGTGAACTTCTCCAGCTTGTCGAGCGCGCGGTCGCGGGTCTCCTCGCCCATCCACTCGAGGGTCCGGATGCTCTGGCGGTACGCCTCGATGAGGTTGGCGACCAGCGCATCCATCGCCTGCTTGGCGGTGGGCGGGAAGTGCTTGTCGACGTAGATGCGGCCGACGGCCTCCCCCATCGCGCCCTCGACGAGCGAGACGCCGCGCTTCCAGCGCGCACGCATCTGCGGGGTGCCGGTGAGGGTGCGGCCGTAGAAGTCGAAGTTCGCCTCGACGAAATCGCCGGACAGGTACGGGGCGGCTCCGTGGATGATCTGCCAGGCCAGCCAGTCCTTCCACGACTCGAGGCGCTCCTCGGTGAGGAGCCCGGCGAGGCCCGCGGTGAACGACGGCTGCCGCAGCACGACCTCCGCGAGGGCGCCCTCCGGTGCACCCAGCGCCTTCTCCCAGATGCTGAGGTCGGCGCCGTCCGCGGCGTCGCCGGCGAAGAGGGAGGCGGCGTCCGCCCAGTCGTACAGGTTGTACGTCTTCTCCGAGTCGCGCGACTTCACGTTGTCCCAGTGCTGCGCGGCGATCTCCTTCTCCAGGTCGAACACGCGCTGCGCACGCTCCGGCGCATCCTGGAACCCGGCGAGCTCGAACATGCGCTGGATGTGAGAGACGAACGCCTCCCTGATCGGCGCGAAGGTGTCTTCACGGAAGTACGACTCGTCCGGCAGCGAGATGCCGGACTGCTCGACGAACACGAGGTAGCGCTCCGGGTTGCCCGGATCGTTGTCGACGAACAGCTGGTAGAAGCCGGCGAGGCCGTGACGCTCCAGTTTGCCGATGGTCTCCAGCAGGCTCGGGATGCTGTCCACGTCGCTCGCGAGCGCCAGCTGGCTCTCGATCGGCTTCGTGCCGAGGGCTTCGATGCGATCCTCGTCCATGAAGCTGGCGAAGAGGTCGCCGAATTTGCGCTCCTCCGTGCCCTCCTGCGCATCCTGGGCCGCTTCGATGATCTCGCGGACGGCCGATTCGGCCTCCTCCGCCAGGATCATGAAGGAGCCCCAGCGCGCCTTGTCCGCTGGGATCTCGGTGCGGGAGATCCATTTGCCGTTCACGTGCCGGAACAGGTCGTCCTGCGGCCGGACGGCGGGATCGAGTTCAGAGGTTTCGATGCCGGAAGTCAGGGTCATTCCGCCAGCCTACGGGGTTCGCGGCGCGGTGCCGAGAGCCCTGAGCCGGACGAACGTGGTGAGGAACAGCGCGGCGAGCACGAGCTCGACCAGCACGGACACGGTGCCGGATGCGCTGCCGAAGCCGACCACCGACAGCACGAGGTTCACGAGGGCGACCAGCAGGTAGCCTGCGCCGAGCACACCGCTGAGCAGCGGGCGCGCCGTCATGCGCCACCACGGGCGCGCGGCGGCCACCGGCTCGCCCGGCCCGCGGAAGACGCGGCTGACGAGATACCACCCGATGAGCTGCAGGATCGACACGGCGATGGAGCCGGGCTCCCAGCGCAGCGCGTTGAGGGCGAGCGCCAGCACCGCGTTGATCGCGAGCAACACGACCACGACGACGGTCTTCTGCACGGGTGTGGTGAAACGCATGGTCCAGCCAGCATCCCACCCGGCCACGCCGCGCCGCCCCGCGACGCGCGTGGCCCCCGGCGAGATGCCAGTATCTGTTGCCGACACGCCGCGCGGCGGCGCAGCTATTGGCGTCTCGCGGCGCGCGGCTCAGCCGAGGACGCGGATGGGGAAGGCGGTCAGCGCGCTGGACGGGATGGGCGCGAACAGGTCGCGGTGCCAGAGGCCGTCGTTGTGGCGGACGAGGATGTCGCCGCGGCCGTCCTGCTCCGGGTACGGGGCGAGGATGCGGCTGCCGGCGGGCAGGGAGTCGAGCTCGGACGGAGTCCAGGCTTCGGCGATGGGGTCGTGGGAATCGAAACGGATTCCGAGTGTGGTTGTCGTTGACATAGCTGTACTTCTTTCAAAGCGTGTGGGTGATCCGCCTCCGTCACGCGTCGACGCGTGACGTCCGCGACCGGCGCTCGGGATGAGCTGCCTCGCGATGGGGCGGTGGCGGACAGGTGGTCCGCGGTGGGAACGGCGCGTCTTCGGGGCGACGATGAGAGGAGCGTCAAGCCGACCGAAACGGTGTGTTCCGCATCCAGTGTAGCCGATCCGGTGGGAGACCGTGCTGGGAGGCACTCAGGAACGGGACGCGCGGACCTGTTCCCACTCGTCGATGAGCTCGGGCAGGCGGCCCTCCAGGAAGCGGTAGAAGCCCGCCATGTCGCGGAGGCGCTCGGTGGCCAGGGAGTCAGGATCGTCGACGGCGGCGATGCCGGCGTCGGCCTGGCTGGCGAGCACCGCATAGACCGGCGACTGCCGCACCATCGACGCGTACCAGTCGCTCGGCAGCTCGTAGCGGTCGCGGCGGCTGCCGGTCTGGGAGACACGGCGGATGATGCCGATGGTCTGCAGATACCTGACCGCCCCGGAGATGCCTGCCGGGCTCGCGGAGAGGCGTTCGGCGAGTTCGGAGGCGGTCATCCCCTGCTGCTCGGTGACGGTGAGAGCCATCAGGACGCGCGCGGGCATCTTCGGGAATCCGGCGGCCGTGAGCACGGAGGCGGCGTGCTCGAGCACATCGTTGAGGGCCCGCTCGTCTCTCGCCACCCGCCTATCCTTTCATTTCCGTGCGCCGCATCACCCGCGCCGCATCACCCGATCGCGAAATCCCGGCGACGGATGAGCACTGCGGCGGCGGCCGTCGCGACCACCGCGATTCCGAGCATCCAGTAGCCGCCCGTCCAGTCCGGGGTGCCGACCACCACGGGCGAGTGGGCGAACGGCGACAGGTCGTGCACCCAGGTCGGCAGGCCGATCAGGCCGCCGAAGATGCCGATGAACGCTCCGAGGCCGAGCAGCGTCCAGCCGAGCGGGATGGTCCAGGAGGGCAGCACCACGAACACCAGCGCGAGCACACCGAGGTAGACGAGCGCGACCGGCAGCTGGGCGGCCGCTGCGGCGAACGAGCTGTTGACGGTCGAGGCGTCCTCGCCCGCGGAGACGGCGGCGAGACCGGATGCGATGGCCGCGGCGAGCAGCACCAGCACGATCGCGATCACCCCCACCAGCAGGAACTGCAGCAGCCAGCGCACCCGAGACAGCGGCGTCGACATCAGCACCTCGGCCGCTCCTCCCGCCTCCTCCTGCCGCAGCCGGATGACCGCCTGGGTGGCGCAGGCCGCTGCGAGCACTCCGACGATGGAGAAGATCGCCGAGATGAAGATCTGGGTCATCGACCCCGAGCCTCCCGCGCCGATCTGGCCGACGGCCTTGCGGATGTTGCCGAGGCTCGGGTCGTTGGCGATCGACGTGCTGACAACGCTGCCGAGAGCACCGGCGAGCAGCCCGGTGAACAGGCCGCCGACGGTCCAGCCGAGGATAGTCGGCCACTGCAGGCGCCAGGCGAGGCCGAGCGGTCCGGCGAGCGTCGCCCGCGCATCCCGTCGTCCCGCCCGCTCCGGGATGAGGCCGGCGCCGCTGTCGCGCACGGACTGCAGCGCGAACACCACCGCCATGAGCACCACCGCGAGACCGAGTTGCAGCAGCAGCGGACGCCAGTCGTTCGCTCCGTACGGGTCGAACTGCTCCCCCCAGCCGATCGGGCTGAGCCAGGTGGGCCAGGCGCTCACCAGATGGCTGCCGTCCCCGGTGATCGTGCCGGAGGCGTCGCCGATGCCGCGCAGCAGGTACGCGAGCACGACCACCGCGGAGGCGAAGCCGTTGGCGCCGCGCGAGGTCATCATCAGCTGCGCGAGCAGCAGGCCGACCGCGAGGAACGCGATCCCTGCGCCGCCGACCGCTGCTCCGGCGGCGAACGACCCGGAGGCCGGCAGCCCGGCCGCGATGAATCCGAGACCGGTCGCGACGGCGAGCAGCACGTTCGCGAGCACGCCGTGGATGAGCGTGGCGACCGTCGGCAGGATGCGCGCAGCAGGAGTCGACGCGATCAGCTCCGCTCTGCCCGATTCCTCCTCCGCGCGCGAGTGCCGCACGGCGAGGAAGGTCGACATCAGGCCGGCCAGCAGCGCGAGGAACGTGAAGATCTCGAAGAACGTCACGGCGGCGAGCCCTGTGCCCTGCGGGAGCCCGCGCAGCATCAGGACGGCCGGGTTGGCGATGGCGAGCTGCATCAGCTCCGCGCGGCTTTTCGCATCCCCGTACGTGTTGCTGATGCTCGCGGCGGAGAACAGCGCAAGGAGCGCGATGCCGAGAATCCAGATGACCAGCTGCCAGCGGTCGCGCCGGATGCGCTGCCGCAGCAGCACGGCGAGCGTGCGACCCGTGCTCTGGTCGCGGCGGGCGGCCGAGTCTCGGTGCGTCGCCGGCCCGGCTGGACGACTCGTGGACTGCGTTGCGGTGGTCATCGTTCGTTCGCCCCCGCGAGCTCGTCGCCGTAGTGGCGCAGGAACAGCTCCTCCAGCGACGGAGGGGCGACGGTGAGGCCCTGGGTGTCCAGCTCGGCGAGCGCGGAGAGTACACCGGAGAGCTTGTCGGAGTCCGCGGTGAAGCGCACCCGCCCATCGGAGGTGTGCAGGTCGTGGGCGTTCGGGATGCGCGCGAGTTGCGCATCCGTGATCCCGTCCGCCACGAAGGAGACCTCGGTGCGGGTCAGGTGCCGCAGTTCGGAGAGCGTGCCGGACTCCACGGTCCTGCCCGCCCGGATGATGCTGACCCTGTCGCAGAGCTGCTCCACCTCGGAGAGGATGTGGCTCGACAGCAGCACCGTGGCGCCGTCGCCGGCCACCCGCGCGATCTCGCTGTTGAAGGTGGCCTCCATCAGCGGGTCGAGGCCACTGGTCGGCTCGTCCAGGATGTAGAGGTCTGCCGGGGTGGCGAACGCCGCGACGAGCGCGACCTTCTGCCGGTTGCCCTTGGAGTACGCGCGGCCCTTCTTGGTGGGGTCGAGCTGGAAGACGTCGATCAGGCGCTTCTTACGCTCGGCGTACACGGCCTTGTCCGCGGTGCCTCCGCGCAGCCGGGCGAGCAGGTCGATGGACTCTCCTCCGGACAGGTTGGGCCAGAGGCTCACGTCGCCAGGGACGTATGCGATGCGCCGGTGCAGGTCGACGGCGTCCTTCCACGGCTCCCGGCCGAACAGGGTGGCGCGACCGCCGCTGGCCTTGGCCAGACCGAGCAGGATGCGGATCGTGGTGGACTTCCCCGCGCCGTTCGGCCCGAGGAAACCATGCACCTCGCCCGCGGAGACGGAGAGGTCGAGACCGTCGAGTGCGCGCACCCGACCGAACCGCTTTTCGAGGCCGACGGCCTCAATGACTGTGTCCATGAGCGATGACTTTACGCTTGTTTCAGTAATTTCTGAATATTCCTAACGGAATCTTTACGGGGAGGCGCCTGTGCCATATGGTCGGTGCGTGCCTCTCGCTCTCATCACAGGAGCGGCGCGGGCCGACAGCATCGCTGCCGGGATCGTGCCGCGGCTGCGCAGCGACGGCTGGGAGGTCGTCACCAGCGATCTCGCCGACGTCGACTACCCGTGCGACCTGTCGACCGCCACGGGACCGGGGGAACTGATCGCCGCCGTCACGGCGGAGCGCGGTCCGATCGGGGCGCTCATCCTGAGCCACGCCCACGACGTCGAGTCCGGCATCCTCGACACCACGGCCGAGAGCTTCGACAGGCACGTGGCGATCAACACCAGGGCGAGCCTCCTGCTGATCGCGGCGTTCGCGCGCCAGGTCGGCCCGGATGGCGGCGCCATCGTCGCGCTGACCAGCGACCACACCACGGGCAACCTGCCGTACGGCGCATCCAAAGGGGCACTCGACCGCATCGTCATCTCGGCGGCGCGCGAGCTCGGCCCGCTCGGCATCTCCGCCAACGCCGTCAATCCGGGGCCGATCGACACGGGGTGGATGAACGACGAGGTCCGGGCGACCCTCACCCCCATGCATCCACTCGGCCGCCTGGGCACGCCGGCCGACATCGCCGCCCTCGTGTCCTTCCTCGTCTCCGACGAAGGACGGTGGGTCTCCGGGCAGCTCCTGCACACCGACGGCGGGTTCTCCGCCCGGTTCTGAACGGAGACGGAACGGTGGCTGGGTGGCAGCCGGTGCGGTTCGGTAGCGTTGGGGCGTCGTGACGTCATCCTCCCTCCGCCCGGTCGACCGGGACATCCTCCGCCTCGCCGTGCCCGCGCTCGGCGCGCTCGTCGCCGAGCCCGTCTTCCTGCTGGCCGACTCCGCGATGGTGGGGCACCTCGGGGTGGCGCCGCTCGCCGGGCTCGGGATCGCGAGCGCGATCCTGCAGACGATCGTCGGGCTGATGGTGTTCCTCGCGTACAGCACCACCCCCGCCGTCGCCCGGCGGCTCGGGGCCGGTGACCTGCGCGGGGCCGTCGCATCCGGGGTCGACGGATGCTGGCTGGCGCTCGGGCTCGGCATCGTGCTCGCGGTGGTCGGCTGGTTCGCGTCCCCGGCGCTGGTCGGCCTGTTCGGCGCATCCACTGCGGTGTCCGAGGCGGCCACCCGCTACCTGGAGATCTCGATGCTCGGGCTGCCGGCGATGCTGCTGGTGTTCGCGGCGACCGGTCTGCTGCGCGGGCTGCAGGACACGAAGACCCCGCTCGTGGTCGCGGTGGCCGGGTTCGCGGTGAACATCGTGCTCAACTACCTCTTCATCTACGTGGCCGGGCTCGGCATCGCGGGGTCCGCGGTAGGCACAGTCGCGGCGCAGTGGGCGATGGCGTCCGTGTACCTGGTGATCGTCGCCGTCAACGCCCGGAGGGTCGGGGCGCCGCTGCTCCCCCATCACACCGGACTCACGAGCACCGCCCGCTCCGGCGGCTGGCTGCTGCTGCGCACGGCCAGCCTGCGCGCGGCGATGCTGCTCGCGGTGTTCGCGGCCACCAGGCTCGGGCCGGACGAGCTCGCGGCGTTCCAGGTGGCGATGACCGCGTTCGCGACCCTGGCGTTCGCCCTGGATGCGCTCGCCATCGCCGCGCAGGCCCTGGTCGGCAAAGGACTCGGCGCCGGTGACCTCGACGGGGTGCGTGCGGTGCTGCGGCGGTGCATCCAGTGGGGAATCGGGGCAGGCGTGGTGCTCGGCGCCGTGGTGCTGCTCACCAGCCCGGTCGCGGCCGGGCTCTTCACCGGCGACGCGACGGTCGCCGCGCTGCTGCCGCCCGCGCTCGCGATCGTGGGCATCGGCGCACCGCTCGGCGGGTACGTGTTCGTGCTCGACGGCGTGCTGATCGGCGCGGGCGACGCGCGCTACCTGGCGCTCACCGGCCTGGCGAACGTGGCGGTGTTCGTGCCGCTCGCGGTGGCCGTGGTCGTCTGGGGAAGCCACGACGCCGCCGGGCTGGCGTGGCTCACGGCGGCGTTCGCGTTCGGGTACATCGGCGCCCGCGCCGTGACGCTCGGACTCAGGGCGCGCACCACCCGATGGATGCGCGCCGGAGCGGTGGTGTAGCGGAGGCCGCTCCGTCCGCTGCTACGCCAGCCACTCCCGCGCAGCCACGACCAGGGCGCGCACGCCGGTGTCGATGGTCGGCTGGGCGAGCGGCGCGAAGTGCGGGGAGTGGTTGGACGGGATGTCCGTCTCCGCCGTGCCCGCCGCCATCGCCGCCGCGACCTTCTGGGGGTCGCCGCCGCCGAGCATCCAGTAGACCAGCGGGACGCCGACCGCGGTCGCGAGGTTGCCGACGTCCTCGCTGCCGGAGATCGCGCCGGGGTCGAAGATGCGGTCCTCGCCGAACTCCGCGGCGAACGCGCCGTTGGTGCGGGCGGTGGCCTCCGGGTCGTTCACGGTGACCGGGTAGCGCTCCCCGTACTCGATGTCAGGCGGCACGTCGGCACCGGATGCGGTGGCCTCCGCCCGGATGATGCGCTCCACCGACGAGAGCACACGGCCGCGCACCTCCTCGCTGAAGCTGCGGATGCTGATGCCGAGGGCGGCCTCGGCGGCGATGATGTTGTTCGCCGTGCCGGCGTGCAGCGAGCCGACCGTGACCACCGAGGTGTCCTGGGCGGCGACCTCGCGCGACACCACCGTCTGCAAGCGCATCACGGTCGCCGCGGCCATGACGACCGGGTCGATGGTGGTCTCCGGGCGCGAGCCGTGGCCGCCGCGGCCGTGCAGGACGACCTGCATCGTGTCGACCGCCGCCATCGCCGGGCCGGAGTGGGCTCCGAGCATCCCGGCGGGAAGGGGGGTGACGTGCTGGCCGAGCACGATGTCGGGCGTCGGGACCTTGTCGTAGAGGCCGTCCTCGACCATCACCTGCGCGCCGCCGCCGTGCTCCTCGGCCGGCTGGAAGACGGCGACCAGCGTTCCCGACCAGTCCGCGCGGTCGGCGACCAGGCGCTCGACGGCTCCGAGGAGGCAGGTGATGTGGATGTCGTGGCCGCACGCGTGCATGACGGGGACGGTCGCGCCGGTGTGGTCGACGCCGGTCTGGGTGGACGCCCACTCGAGGCCGGTGTCCTCCAGCACGGGCAGCGCATCCATGTCGGCGCGCAGCAGCACGGTGGGGCCGTCGCCGTTGCGGAACACCCCGGCCACGCCGGTGACGCCGATGCCGGTGACGACCTCGACCCCCAGGTCGGTGAGCGCGTCGGCGACGACACCGGAGGTGCGGTGCTCGGCGAAGGAGAGCTCAGGGTGGCTGTGCAGGTCGCGGTACAGGGCTTCGAGATCCATGAGGCTCAGCCTAGGCGGGGAGGGCGGCTGCGCAGGAGGTTCGACGCGCGATGGGTGCGCCCGGTTCGGGATGCGCGCCCATCAGTGCGCGCGCGGAGCCGCCGTGGTGTTGCCCAGGTGGAAGACGCTCGTGAACGTGGCGGGGTGGGCGACGCCGCCCTCCAGCATCTCCACGATCGCCGCCCCCGCCGCCCTGCCCTTGTCGATGGCGGGCTGGACGAGGGTGGTCAGGTCGTACGGCCAGAGTCCGTCGACGCGGACACCGTCGAAGCCCACCACGCTGAGGTCGGCGGGCACAGCCAGCCCGACCTCCTCCGCCGCGCGGATCACCCCGGCGGCGAGCAGGTCGCTCTGGGCAATGATCGCGGTGGGGCGGCCGGCGGGATCGTCGAGCAGTGCGTGCCCGGCGATGCGGCCCTCCTCCACGAAGGAGCCGCGGGTGACGTAGCCGCCAGCATCCGGGAACACGTCGCGGACGCCGGACAGACGCTCCAGGGTGGTGTTCGAGCTTCCGGCGGCGAGACGCTCGTCGGTGAGCGGGCCGCGGGCGCGGTCGCGGGTGAGCGAGAGTGTGACCACGGCGACGTCGGTGTGGCCGAGGTCGGCGAGGTGCTGTGCGGCCACGCGGGTGGCCTCGCGGTTGTCCTGCGCGATGGTGAGGACGTCGTCGGCCGGATCGCCCTCGATCGCGACCAGCGGGATGCCGCGCTGGCGGAGCATCGCGACCGACTCGTCGAGCCGGGGGCTGCAGCCGATGAGGACCACAGCATCCATCGGGGCGTCCTCGATGCGCTGGGCGGCCTCGCCGGCGTCGGTGAGGATGAGGAGTCCGGCGTCGATGGCGGCGATCTCGTCGGAGATGCCATCGAGGAGGGCGATCTTGATCGGGTCGCGGAAGGCGTCGCCGACGCGCTCCTCCATCACCACGCCGACGATGCCGGAGCGACCCCGCCGCAGGGAGCGGGCGCGCGGGTCGGGGCCCGCGTAGTTGAGCTCTTTGGCGGCGGAGAGGACGCGCTCCCTGGTGGCGTCGGAGACCGGGCCGGTGCCGCTGAAGGCGAGGGAGGCCGTCGAGTTGGAGACGCCGGCCAGCCTGGCGACGGCGGCGAGCGTCGGACGGACGGTGCCGGCCGCTCCTGCTTCGGGGGTCGTGCTCGTGTCGTTCACGTGTGGTAGCTTAGTCGAATCGTTTCGATCGAAACGATTCGAGCACCATTTCGCCCCTCTCACCCGCAGGATAAGCCGATGTCGCAGACGACCCCGACCAGCACCAGAAGCCGCCGCGAACTGCTCGCCTGGCGCAATGCAGTGTTCGTGATCTTCATCCTCAGCGGCCTGTCGCTGGCCAGCTGGGTCGCCCGCATCCCGGGAGTGCGCGACGGCCTCGAACTCGGCAAGGACCCCTCGGCGGTCGGGCTGCTCATCCTCGGGATGTCCATCGGCGCGATCGTCGGCCTCGCCGCGTCGTCGCCCATCCTGATCCGCTTCGGCCCGCACAAGGGCATGGTGGCCGGCCTGTTCATCGTCTCGGTGGGACTCGTGCTCGTCGGCGTCGGCGCATCCGTCGCCCACTCGGTGCCCGTGGTGGCCATCGGGCTGATCCTGCTCGGCTTCGGCAACGGGATGGTCGACGTGATGATGAACGTCGAAGGCACGGCCGTCGAGCGCGAGATCGGCAAGACGCTGATGCCGCTGATGCACGCCTGCTTCAGCCTCGGCACGGTCATCGGCGCTGGCGTGGGAGCCGCGGCCGCCGCGCTCGGCATCGACGTGTCCTGGCACCTCGCCGTCATCGCCGTGGTGGTCGCCGTGTCCATCGTGATCGCCGTGCGCTACGTGCCGCGCGAGGCCGATCTCGGCGACGAAGTGGCGGAGAAGCCCGCCGTGCCGTTCCGTCAGCGGATGCGCGACGGGCTCGCCGTGTGGGCGGACTGGCGGCTCATCCTGATCGGCGTCGTGATGCTCGGCATGGCCTTCGGCGAAGGATCGGCCAACGACTGGATCTCGCTCGCCGTGGTCGACGGACACGACCAGAGCAACTCGACCGGTGCCCTCGTCTTCGGGTTCTTCGTGGCGGCCATGACGCTCGGCCGCGTGCTCGGCGGACCGATCGTCGACCGCATCGGCCGCGTCCTCGCCATCCGCATCACCGCGGGCCTCGGTGCGGCGGGGCTGCTCATCTTCATCCTCGGCGGGCCGCTCTGGCTGGTCGTGATCGGCACGGTGCTGTGGGGCTTCGGCGTCTCGCTCGGCTTCCCGCTCGGGATGTCCGCCGCGGCCGACGGCGCAGCCAACCCGGCCGCCCGCGTCTCCGCCGTGGCGATCATCGGCTACTGCGCGTTCCTGGTCGGGCCGCCGGTGATCGGCTTCCTCGGCAAGGAGTTCGGGCTGCTCAACGCGCTCTACCTGGTGCTGGTGCTGCTCGTGGCGGCGTTCGTCGCCGCGGGCGCCGTGCGCCCCTCCACGACCGCGGCGCCCGCCGCCGCAGACCCCGCCGCCTGACCCTCTCCGCCGCCCCGCTCGACTATGCGGGGAGGACGTGGAGGGAGACGGGGGTGGGGACGGGCGTGGTCGCGAGGTGCGTGAGGGCCCGGGAGTCGGGGTCGTAGGCGAAGACGGAGACGTCGCTGCTGTCCTGGTTGGCGACCAGGATGCGCGACCCGCCGGGGGCGACCACGAGGTCGCGCGGGGCGCGGCCTGCGGTGGAGACCACATCCACGAGGGCGAGGGTTGCCGTCTGCTCGTCGAAGGCCAGCACGGCGATCGTGTCGTCTCCGCGGTTGCTGACGAACACCGTGCGGCCGTCCTCCGCCACGCGCACGGCTGCCGGGCTGTTGGCACCGGATCCGCCGTCCGCCCGAGTGGATGCGCTCGAGGCCACCTCGAACCGGTCGCCGGCGCGACGCAGCACGGCGACGGTGCTGTCGAGCTCGTTCACCACGAACGCGTGCCGCGCATCCGGCGCGAACGCCAGGTGACGCGGCCCGGACGAGCCGAGAACGATCGTCGCGTCCGCGCGGAGGGTCAGCGTGCCGTCGTCGCCGAACGCGTACCAGCGCACGTCGCCCAGCCCGAGGTCGACCACCACGAGATCGCCGGTCACCGGGTCGAAGCTCAGCTGGTGCACGTGCGGGCCCTCCTGGCGGGAGGCGTTCGGTCCGTTGCCCTCGTGCTGCACGAAGGCGGTGCGGGCGCCGAGCGACCCGTCGGCGGCGAGCGCGAACACCGACACCGACCCGCCGCCGTACGTCCCGGCCACCAGGTAACGGCCGGACGGGTGCAGCGCGAGGTGGGCGGGCGTCGCCCCTCCCGACGACGCGGACGAGAGCAGCGTCAGCGCGCCGTCCGCTCCGCGCGCGAAGGCCTCGACCGCGCCATCCGGCTCCGTCTCCCGCACCGCGTACACGCGCGTGCCGTCGGTGGACGCCGTGACCCAGGACGGGTTCGTGCACTCGCCGACGAGCCGCGCATCCCGCACCGTGGTCCCGTCGAAGTCCGCCTGCAGGATGCCGCGGGCGCTCCCGGAGACGTGCGGGAGGATTTCGGTATACGTGCCGATGAGGAGTTGGCGGGTCATGTGCCCATCCTGCCAGCGCCGTAGGATGATCCGGTGCGTCTCGTCATTGCCCATTGCTCCGTCGATTACGCCGGTCGCTTGAGCGCTCACCTGCCGCTCGCGAACCGGCTCCTCATGCTCAAATCCGACGGCAGCCTCCTCGTCCACTCCGACGGCGGCTCGTACAAGCCGCTCAACTGGATGAGCCCGCCCTGCACCCTCAGCGTCCTCGAGCCGGACGACGCGCAACGGGATGCGGGTGTCACCGAGGTCTGGAAGGTCACCCAGGCGAAAACGGCGGACATGCTCGTCGTCTCCATCCACGAGGTGCTGCACGACTCCGCGCACGACCTCGGCGTCGACCCCGGCCTGCAGAAGGACGGCGTCGAAGCCCACCTGCAGAAGCTGCTGGCCGAGCAGATCCACCTCCTCGGCGACGGGCACACCCTCGTGCGCCGTGAGTACATGACGGCGATCGGCCCCGTCGACATCCTGGCCAGGGATGCGGCGGGCGGCTCCGTCGCCGTCGAGCTGAAGCGCCGGGGAGACATCGACGGCGTCGAGCAGCTCACCCGCTACCTGGAGCTGATGAACCGCGATCCGCACCTCGCCCCGGTGCAGGGCGTGTTCGCCGCGCAGGAGATCAAACCGCAGGCGCGCACCCTCGCAGAGGACCGCGGCATCCGCTGCCTGGTGCTCGACTACGACGCCATGCGCGGCCTCGACGACAGCGACAGCAGGCTGTTCTGATGAAGCAGCCCCGCTTTCCGCAGAGCTACGAGAACGTCGCCGTCCGCACGGCGCTGGCCGCCATCGCAGCGGAGCCGACCCTCGAGAACCTGGATGCACTGCTCGCCGCCGCGGTGAAGGGCGGCCTGGTCGTCGACGTCACCGGCTCCACCCCGCAGGACACCCGCCTGCGCACGCTCACGTCCACGAACGGCGAGCCCGTGCTGCCGCTGTTCACGTCGATGAAAGCTCTGCGGGATGCGGTGGGCGCCACGGAGGAGGGCGCGGGCACGCAGGTGCAGGCCGTGATCGTGCCGGCGACCGAGGCGCTGGGCTTCATCCGGTCGGCCGAGTTCGTGGCCGTGCAGTTCAACCCGGGCACCGAGCAGACGATGGTCGTCGCCCGCTCCCACATCGAGTCAGCTCTCAGCGAGCACTGAGACGTTTCTGAAACACCTCACATACCATAGGACAGCTATGACCAACCCGACCCCCACCACCGTCACCCGCACCTGGACCTGCGTCCTGTTCGACCTCGACGGCACCCTCACAGACTCGGCACCCGGCATCACCTCCTCGCTCGTCACCACCTTCGAGACCCTCGGCCTGCCCGTGCCATCCCCCGCCAAGCTCGTCGAGTACGTCGGCCCTCCCCTCCTCGAATCCCTCCAGGAGTTCGCCGGGATGACCGAGCAGGAGGCGCGTGACGCCCTCACGGTCTACCGTGCCGACTACCACGAGAACGGCGCGTTCGACTCTGCAGTCTTCCCGGGCATCCGGGGGCTGCTCACCCGGCTGCAGGCCGCGGGCATCCCGCTGGCCGTCGCGACGAGCAAGCCCGAGCTGCAGGCCAAGCGCATCCTGGAGCACTTCGACCTCGCACAGTACTTCGACGTGATCACCGGCGCATCGGAGGACGAGACGCTGAGCGCGAAGGCCGACGTCGTCGCCGAGGCGCTGCGCCGCCTGACCGCGCAGGGCGTGGACCTGGCGCACACCGTGATGGTGGGCGACCGGTCGTTCGACGTGGAGGGCGCAGGCGAGAACGGACTGCCGACCATCCTGGTGGAGTGGGGATACGGCTCCCCCGCCGAGGCTGCCGGCGCCATCGCGGTCGTGCACTCGAGCGACCAGCTGAGCGCGCTCCTGCTCGGCTGATCCCCTTTCCTTCTGCTGTGGGCAGACCAGCTGTCAGCCCTCGCGAGTAAGCTGAATGTTTGCAATTCCGGACACACATACAGCACTAGGAAACAAACATGCAGTCACGTAAGAAAATGCTCGTTCCGGCCGTCATCGCGGCGGCCCTCACCATCGGTTCCCTCGCAGGCTGCGCCAGCGGCAGCGGGAACGACACGTCATCCAGCCCCTCGGCTTCCGAGACCGCCGCAGCTTCGGCCACGCTCCCCGCGAGCTTCCCGAAGAAGGACGTCCCGCTCGTCGACGGGATCCTGCTCGTCGCCCGCGGCGACGAGGCCAACGGCTGGTCGGTCACGGTCCAGCCGAAGAACACGACAGGCTTCGCCGACGCGAAGTCCGCCCTCGAGAAGGCCGGATACACCATCCAGTCCGGCGCAACCGACTCGAAGGCCGTCTTCACCAACGACAAGTACACCGTCGCCGTCGGCACCCCCGGCGTCTCGGTGACCTACGCGGTCACCGCCAACTAGCGACACCATCGAGTCCGGACTTGTTCACGGGCGCGCTCGGCGCGTCGCGTGAACAGGTCCGGACTCGATTCTTTGCGAGGCGGGGCGGCGCTCACGAGTCGATGATGCGGACGAGCTCGTCGATGAAGGTGGGGAACGTCGCGGTGCGGCGGATGAGGGAGAGCACCGTCTCGCGGTCGGAGAAGACCTCGACGAACTGGTCGAAGACCGTCTGGAAGGATGCCCGGCCGCCCGCGTCGAACGCGATGTATGCGATGACGTTGACCCGCGCATCCCCCCAGTCCATCGCGGTGTCGTTGACCACGATGGCGATGGCCGTGCGCTTGGCGCTCATCGTCATCGCGTGCGGCACCGCCAGCGAGTCGGTGAACGCCGTCGACGACATGTGCTCGCGCTCGATGGTCTGGTCGACGTAGTCCTGGTCGATCGCGCCGGCCGCGATCATCCTGTCGCCGAGCGCCCTGATCATCGAGTCGGGGTCGCGGGCGTAGAAGTTCCGCAGGAAGAGCCGCTCGTCGAAGTACTCCAGCAGGTCGTTCTTGATCCGCGCCCGGCGACGCTGACGACGGATGCGCGCGATGGCCTGGCGTGTGTGCTCGATGTCCGCCTCGGTCAGGAACGGCTGCACGATCACCGTGTTCTCCCTGCGCCCGCGCGGCTCGATCGTGCTCAGCACGAGGTCGGCGTCGATCGCATCCCAGTCGGCCTCCGTCGAGGTGATCACGCTCGTCACGTCGAGTTCGTCGCCGAGCGCGCTCTCCAGCCGCTCCCTGAGCAGGATGTGCATGTCGTAATAGTTGGGGCAGATGACCGCGCAGGTGACCGCATCCCTCCGGCGTGACTGCTGCTCCAGGTATGCGCCGACGTGCATCGCGATGTACGCGATCTCGTCGTCGTTGACCACGATGTCCTCCGCGGCCTGCAACCGGCTCGCGATGTAGACGGCCAGCTCGTAGATCATCGGGTACGAGCTCTTGATCGAGCGGGTCAGCGGGTTGCGCGAGTACGTCTTCTCGTGGGCGCGCGCCACCAGGTTCTGCACGTGCAGCGTGAGGCGCACGATGAAGTTCTCGTCCCGCAGGTCCACCAGGTACTCGGTGGATGCGCGTGCCACGATCCCGCGCACCACCTCCAGATCGTCGTCGCTCACGAACTCGGCGACCGTGTCGGATCCCGCCCCTGGCGCGATCACCCTGGTGCGCAGCAGGATCGCCAGGTACCGCAGCTCCGTGGGGTCGAGCACCACGTCGAAGTGCGTGGTGACGAGCGTGCCGAGGTCGTCGGCGAGGGTGCGGATGGTCTCGCTCACCTCCGGATCGGCTGCGGCGGGGAGCACCCGGTTCTTGGCGACGCGGTCGAGCGCGACCGCCATGTGCAGCAGCACGTCGTTGATGCCGTACTCGTTGACGAAGAAGCCCCGGGCATCCAGCATCTCGACCAGGTCGGACTTGAAGCTCGCCAGCCCCTCGGACGCGAACGCCTCCTGGATGCGCGCGATGTCGACCACCCCCTGGCGCATCTCGTCACGGAACAGGCGGCTCAACAGCTTGCGCCGGGCGATCTCCGGGCCGGCCAGTTGCACGACGGGGCCCCTGCGCGTGAGCGTGAGCTCGGTGTCCGCGAGGAGGCCGCGCATCCTGGTCAGGTCGGACTCGATGGTGGAGTCGCTGACGAACAGGCTCTCCGCCGTCTCGAACACGTCGATGCCGTCCGGCTCGTCGAGCAGGCGGCGCACGAGGAAGACGAGCCGCTCCTGCGGCGAGTCCGCGGTCTCGCCGCTGCCCGCTCCCGCTGCCGCGTCGGCGAGGAAGGCGTCGTATGCCTCCCGGTCGAGCCGATAGCCGCTTGCGCCGGACTCGACCAACTCCTTGAGCGCGGCGGTGTAGCTGCGGATGCTGCGGGTGGTCACACCGAGTTCGCTCGCGAGGTCGGCGGCCGTCACCCAGGCAGCACGGCGCGCGAGAATGTCCAGCATTCTCGTCTGCTTCGCCGAGAGGGCCACCGCGACCACCTTTCTCCCCGAGTCAACCACCTCCTGACCGCACGGTGGCCGCTCCCCGACGATCTTTCCGCACAGGAGGAAGAAACGCTGCTGGCACGACCGGTGGATGCGGACAAGCATCGAAGAGGCTCCATCCGCACCATCTCGAAAGGCAAGGCAGGTCAATGAAGATCCTGGTCGTCTGTGGCGCCGGCGCGTCGAGCACGTTCGTCGCCCTGAAGCTGCGCACAGCAGCAGCCGCTCGTGGTGTCGACGCGAACGTCGTCGCAGGGAGCGCCAGCCAGCTCGAGTCGTACGCGGGCGTCGACGTCGTCCTCGTCGGTGCGCACCTCTCGCCGCAGCTCCCCGCCCTGCAGGAACTGGCGGCATCGTCCGGCGCCGCCGTCGCCGTGCTGCCCGCCGTCTCCCCCGCTGCGATCGACGGGTCCGCGGCCCTCGACCTGGCTCTCGACGCACAGGCTGCGGCCCTGTGAGCAGCGAGACTATGAATATGGGAAGCCGGGAAACGTTCCCGAGCGACACCGAAGGAGCACAGAATCATGGCTGAGCGGATCATCACCGTCGGATCGACCCACGGGCTGCACGCGCGCCCGGCGAAGCTGTTCGTCGAGGCCGTCGGCAAATCCGGCGCGCAGGTGAAGCTGACCAAGGAGGGCGGCAAGACCGTCGACGCGGGAAGCATCCTGGGCGTCATCTCCCTGGGCATCGACCACGGGGACAAGATCGTTCTCACCACGGACGCGCCGGGCGGTGAGGCCGTGCTCGACGACCTCGCCGAGATCCTCGCGACGGATCACGACGCCTGATCATGTCCGACACCACCGCAACCGACATCCTCACCGGGGCAGGCATCGGCCAGGGCATCGCCATCGGCCCCGTGCTCCGGATGTCCGACCCGCTTCCCGAGCCCGCTGACACCCCGAGCACCAGCACCCCGGACGAGGAGCGCGCACGCTTCGCGTCCGCGGTCGCCGCCGTCGCAGACGACCTGCGCGCCCGCGCCGCGAAGGTGGATGGCACCGCGGCCGACGTGCTCGAAGCCCAGTCGATGATGGCGGAGGACTCCACCCTCGCCTCCGACGTCTCCGACCGCATCGATTCCGGCAAGACCGCGGAACGCGCCGTGTTCGAGGGTTTCGCCGTCTTCCGCGACATGCTCATCGGCCTCGGCGGATACATGGGAGAGCGCGCGACCGACCTGGACGATGTCGCCCAGCGCGTGATCTCCGCACTGTCCGGCCGCCCGGCGCCCGGCGTGCCGCAGTCCGACACCCCGTACATCCTGGTCGCGCAGGACCTCGCGCCGGCCGACACCGCCCTGCTCGACCTGACCAAGGTGCTCGGCCTGGTCACCCGCGAGGGCGGACCGACGTCGCACACCGCGATCCTGGCGCGCGAGAAGGCCATCGTCGCCATCGTCGGCGTGGCAGGGGCGGACGCCATCGCCGACGGCACCGAGATCGTGGTGGACGCCGCATCCGGAACCGTCACGGTCGCACCGGACGCCGAACGCCGCGCCGATGCAGAGCGCCGCATCGCCGACCGCGAGGCCGCCCTCAGCGGGGGAACCGAACCGGGCACGCTCGCCGACGGCACCGCCATCCCGCTGCTCGCCAACCTCGGTTCGGCAGACGGCGCACAGAAGGCAGTGGATGCGGGTGCCGAGGGCGTCGGCCTGTTCCGCACCGAGTTCCTCTTCCTCGACCAGCGCATGGCCCCGACCGTCGAGCAGCAGCGGGCGGAGTACATCCGGCTGCTGTCGGCGTTCCCCGGCCAGAAGGTGGTCGCGCGTGTGCTGGACGCGGGCGCGGACAAGCCGCTCGAATTCCTGAACGACGCTCACGAGGACAACCCGGCGCTCGGCCTGCGCGGCCTGCGCGCGCTCCGCGCCAACGAGGACCTGCTGCGCGAGCAGCTGACGGCCCTCGCCGAAGCCGACGCCGCGACGGACGCCGACCTCTGGGTGATGGCGCCGATGGTCGCGACGGTCGAGGAGACCCGCTACTTCGTGCAGCTGGCGTCCGAGTTCGGGCTGAAGACCGTCGGCGTGATGGTGGAGATCCCGTCGGCAGCGCTGACAGCGGACCGCATCCTGCGCGAGGCGGCGTTCGCCTCCATCGGCACCAACGACCTCACCCAGTACACGCTCGCCGCCGACCGCCTGCTCGGCTCCGTCGCCGGGTTCCAGGACCCGTGGCACCCGGCCGTCCTCCGCCTGATCGGCGAGGTCGGCAAGGCGGGAAGCGACCTCGGCAAGCCGGTCGGCATCTGCGGAGAGGCCGCGGCCGACCCGCTGCTCGCCGTCGTGCTCGTCGGCCTCGGCGCGACGACCCTCTCGATGTCGCCGGCGGCGATCGCCGACGTGCGCATGTCCATCAAGCGCTTCACCCTCGACCAGGCGAAGAACCTGGCCGGGATCGCACTGGCCGCCGATGGCGCGGCAGAGGCCCGGGATGCGGTTCGCGCCGCCATCTCCGGGCGCCCCCCACAGTAACCCCGACAAGAAACGAGGCACCACAATGTCCACGGCGTCAGAGACGACGACACGGAAGCCGAACGGCGCGCGCGTTCACGTGCAGCGCTTCGGAACCTTCCTCTCGAACATGGTCATGCCGAACATCCCTGCGTTCATCGCCTGGGGGTTCATCACGGCACTCTTCATCGCGACCGGCTGGCTGCAGAGCACCAACTGGGCGATCAGCGGCATCCTCGGCGGTTTCGGGGACCAGGCGAAGATCGGCTGGGAAGGCGCCGCCACCGTGCTGGCGCAGGACCCGAGTGGTCACACTTTCAACCAGTACGTGGGCCTCGTCGGCCCGATGATCACCTACCTGCTGCCCCTGCTGATCGCGAACACCGGTGGCCGCATGGTCTACGGCGTGCGTGGCGGCGTGGTCGGCTCCATCGCCACGATGGGTGTGATCGTCGGCAGCAACATCCCGATGTTCATCGGCGCGATGATCATGGGCCCGCTCGGTGCATACGTGATCAAGCAGGTGGACCGCATCTGGGACGGCAAGATCAAGGCCGGCTTCGAGATGCTGGTGAACAACTTCTCGGCCGGCATCGCCGGCATGCTGTTGTCGATCGGTGCGTTCTTCGGCATCGCACCGATCGTTGAATGGCTGAGCAGCGTGCTCGGCGGTGCGGTGAACTGGCTGGTGTCCCTGCACCTGCTGCCGCTCGCGAGCATCCTGATCGAGCCGGGCAAGGTGCTGTTCCTCAACAACGCGATCAACCACGGCGTGCTCACCCCGCTCGGCATCGAGCAGGCGCAGCAGACCGGCAAGTCGATCCTGTTCCTCCTCGAGGCGAACCCCGGCCCCGGTCTCGGCATCCTGGCCGCGTACTCGTTCTTCGGCCTCGGCGTCGCCCGGGCGAGCGCACCCGGCGCGATCATCATCCAGTTCTTCGGTGGCATCCACGAGATCTACTTCCCGTACGTGCTGATGAAGCCGATCCTGATCATCGGCGCCATCGCCGGCGGTATGACCGGTGTCGCGATCAACGCCGCGTTCCAGACCGGCCTCCGCGCTCCGGCCTCCCCCGGCTCGATCATCGCCGTGCTGCTGCAGACCCCCGGCCCGAGCCTCGTCGGCGTGGTGCTCTCGGTGATCGGAGCGGCCGCCGTTTCGTTCATCGTCTGCTCCGTCATCCTGCGTGCGAGCCGCAAGCGCGACCTCGCTGCGGGCAACGCCGGTGACATGACGGCGGCCGTCGCCGCGACCCAGGCCAACAAGGGCAAGGAGTCGAGCGTGCTGCAGAGCCTCGTCAACGAGGGAGAGCACGACACCGGTGACGCCCAGGGCGACGCGACGTCGCGGCTCGTGCGCAACATCGTGTTCGCGTGCGACGCTGGGATGGGGTCGAGCGCGATGGGCGCCTCCGTCCTCCGCAACAAGATCAAGAAGGCGGGCATCGACGGGGTGACGGTGACGAACCAGGCCATCAGCAACCTCGACGGCACCGCCGACCTCGTGATCACCCAGCGCGAGCTGACCGACCGCGCGAAGGGCCAGTCCCCCGCGTCGCAGCACGTCTCGGTGGACAACTTCATGAACAGCCCGCGCTACGACGAGGTGGTCGACCTCGTGAAGGCGCAGCAGAACACTCCGGAGGACGCGAACCGATGACAGACACAATTCTCGACAGGGCCAACGTGGTGGCGGCGGGGACCGCATCCACCAGGGAGGACGCCATCCGCGAGGCCGGCGCCCTGCTGGTGGCCGCCGGAGCGGTGGAGCCCGCGTACGTCGACTCGATGCAGGACCGCGAGAACACCGTCTCGACCTTCATGGGCAACGGCCTCGCGATCCCGCACGGCACCAATGAGTCCAAGGACGAGATCAAGCGGTCCGCCCTGTCGTTCATCCGGTACTCCTCCCCGCTCGACTGGGGCGGCGAGGAGGTGCGGTTCGTCGTCGGCATCGCCGGGCAGAACAACGAGCACCTGGAGATCCTGTCCAAGATCGCGATCCTCTTCTCGGAGGAGGACGACGTGCAGAAACTGCTCGACGCACCGGATGCGGACGCCCTGTTCGCGCTCCTCGGCGACGTGAACGAATAGGACGGGTGAGGAACGCATGAAAGCCGTCCACTTCGGTGCGGGCAACATCGGCCGCGGCTTCGTGGGGCTCCTGCTCCACGAAGCCGGATACGAGGTGGTGTTCGCGGATGTCAACGCCGAGCTGATCGACGCCCTGGCCGCTGCGGACTCGTACAGCGTCCACGAGGTCGGCGAGCAGTCGAAGACCACCGTGGTGGACGGCTTCCGTGCGATCAACAGCGCGACGGACGAGGCGGCACTGGTCGAGGAGATCGCGTCGGCCGACATCGTCACGACTGCGGTGGGCCCGCGCATCCTGCGCTTCGTCGCGCCGGTGATCGCCGCCGGGCTCGCCGCCCGCCCCGACGACGCCCCGCGGCTCGCGGTGATGGCGTGCGAGAACGCGATCGGCGCGACCGACCTGCTCGCCGCCGAGCTGTTCGACGGCCTGCCGGACGACGAGACCCGGGATGAGCTGGCCGCGAAGGCGATCTTCGCCAACACCGCCGTCGACCGCATCGTGCCCGCCCAGGCGCCCGATGCCGGGATCGACGTGACGGTCGAGGCGTTCTACGAGTGGGTGGTCGACCGCAGCCCGTTCGCGGGGGCGGAGCCGAGCATCCCCGGCGCACACTTCGTCGACTCGCTCGCGCCGTACATCGAGCGCAAGCTGTTCACGGTGAACACCGGGCACGCGACCGTGGCGTACACCGGCTTCCTGGCGGGAGCGACGACGATCAGCGAGGCCATCGCGATCCCCGCCGTGCGCTCCGCGGCCGAGGCGGCACTGGAGGAGACGTCGGCGGCGCTGGCGGCCAAACACGGCCTCGACGCAGCCGACCTGGCAGCGTACCGGGCGAAGATCCTGGACAGGTTCACGAACCCGTACCTGGTCGACGAGGTGACCCGCGTCGGCCGCGAGCCGCTGCGCAAGCTCGGCCGCGACGACCGCTTCATCGGCCCGGCCGCCGACTACGTGCAGTACACGGGAGGGATCCCGGATGCGCTGCTCACGGCCGTCGGCGCCGCCCTGCGGTTCGACGTTCCGGAGGACACCCAGAGCGTCGAGCTGCAGCAGCTGCTGCGCGAGGCGTCCGCGGAGGACATCGTGCGCGAGATCACCGGGATCACGGACGACGAGCGCCTGTTCGCGCCGCTGGTCGCGACGGTGCGCGGTGTGCAGGAGTCTGCCAGATAGGTCCTGCGACCGTGAGTGACGACGGCGCTGGCGGCGAGGTTTGCCGTCAGCGCCGTTTGCCTCAGCGCCGTCTGCCTCAGCGCCGTTTGAAGTAGACGAAGAGCTGCTTCTCTCGCGCGAGCAGCACCGCGGCGATGGCGCCGACCAGGGTAGCGGCGGCCCCGGAGACGATCACCCGGGCGGCGAGCTCGGTGAGCGCCGCGGGGTCGCCCGCTCCCGCGACGATGACCGCCGTAGCCCCGGATGCCCAGAGCCCGGCGAGAACTGCCCAGAACGTCGTCTCGATGACGACCTGCACGGCCAGGTCTCCCCCACGCACGCCGCTGTGCCTGGCCGCAGCGAACTCCAGCCGTCTCCGCCACGCGGCGATGAACGCGAGCGCGGCTGCGACGACAGCGGCAGCCGGGGGTGCGAACCGGGTGACCCGGACGTCGAACCGCCCTGCCCCATCGAAACGGACGCCGAGCGTCGAGTTGAGCTGCTGCAGCTGCGGCGCTCGTGAATCGCTCGTGCCGGTATTCGAGCGAACCGTCGTCGGCAGCAGCCTCTCCACGGCGGCCGACTGGGGCCAGACTTCCAGCCAGCACTGATCGAACGCACGGTCGTCGCTCGTCGGCATCAGGATGGCGTAGCCCAGGCCGGGCATCCGGCCGTCGGCGGCGTAGTCGTACACGCCGCCGACCACCGTCGAGCCCTCCCGCATCATCAGCGGGTCGCCGACCCGGGACCCCAGCGTCTCCGCGACCTCGGCGGACACCAGCACGCCTGCGCCCGGCCGCGCGCTGCCCAGCGACTCGAACCCGCCGAATCTCGGACTCACCGCGAACGCCGGGATGCGCGACCCCGGCAGCCGGTCGACGGTCACCTTTTCCGCTGCCCGGATCGCGCCGGCGGCGCGCACCCCGTCGACGTCGGCCAGGCTCTCGCAGACCGCGCCGTCGATGCGCCCGTCGGCAACGTAGACGATGGTCGCGGCGCCGGATGCGCGATAGCGGCGCCCCTCATCCTGCAGCGCGGCGACCGTGCTCACCTCCACCGCAGCGAGTGCCACCAGGATCACGCAGAGCACGGTCCCGAAGATCCCGCCCTTGGTCGTGCCGGAGCGGAGGTTGAGCAGCGCCTCGGTGAGGATCGCGAGCGGGCGCATCAGTGGGCCGCCAGGTCGATGGCGGCGGTGCACGCATCCCGGGTGCGGGCGTCGTGGGTCGCGACGACCACGATGGTCCCGTCCTCCGCGAGGGTGGACAAGGCCTCGTTGACCGCGTCGGACGACGTCGTGTCGAGCTGGGCCGTCGGTTCGTCGACGAGCAGAAGGTCGGGCGCCGCCGCCATCCCGCGCGCCAGCATGAGCCGTTGCGCCTCGCCGCCGGAGAGCTGGTGGAACGGCGCGGACGCGACCGCCGTCAGCCCGACTCGCGCGAGCCTCTGCCGGGCTTCGGCGCGGGCCTCAGCGTGCAGCATCCCGCGGGCGAGGAGCGGAAGGCCGACGTGATCCTCGGCCGTTCTCCCGGGAACGCCGTGCGGATTCTGGAACACCCAGGCGGTGGATTGGATGCCGTCGCGCTCCACGGTCCCGCCTGTCGGCTCGGTCCATCCGGCGAGGATGCTGAGCAGCGTGCTCTTGCCGGAGCCGGACGGTCCGGTGAGGGCGTAGACGTTGTTCGGCAGGAGGCTGAAGCTCACGTCGGCGAACAGAGGCGCGGCGTCGCCGAAGCGGTGCGTGAGCCCGGTGGCCACTACCTGCACGCCGGTGCACCCCGCACGCCGAGGTCGACGCGCGTCACTGTCGCCGGGGCGACGAGCTGGACGAACGTCTTGCCGAGCTGCGAGCCGATCAGCCGCACCGCGTGCGGCGTGCCACCGCTCAGGATGCACGCATCCTCCTGCTCGATCGCGTACAGGGCCGCGGGCGGTACGACGAGCGTCGCGACGGGTTCGGCGAGCCGGAAATCCACGGACACCGTCACGGCGCCGTCCTGACCCCCGGCGTCCTGCTGTCCCTGCCCCTGCCCGCCGCCGAGCGCTGAGCGATAGGACGGGGTGTCGGCCAGGATGCGCAGCGACTCCTCCGCGACGACGGCACCGTTCGCATCCACCGGGATGGTCGCGTCGTCGACGGCGATGACGCGCTCCCCGGGAACCGTCTCGGCCGGGATGGCCTGCACAGTCGCGGACGCGACAGCACGCGTCAACGTGGCCAGAGGATCGCCGACGGTGACCTGGTCGCCCACCTGCGCGTCGCAGGACACGGCGGTGACCACCGGAGCAGGCAACCACACGAACAGGTCGGCCGGCACGGTCTGCCAGTCCGCCGACTGATGGCCGAGCCCCTTGGCCAGCGCGCGCACGGCCGAGAGCGAACCGCGGCCGAGCGTCCCGTCCGCGACGACATCGTGCCCGAGCCGGGCCAGCTCGGCCTGCAGCGCAGACACATCCGGGCCCTTGTCTCCCACCGCCAGGTCGCGCCACAGCGGCTGCCCCGTGGCGAGCAGGATGAGCGCTTCGTCGTTGACGGACACGGCAGAGCTCCCGGACGCCAGCTCACCGCCACCCACGCAGCTCATCGCGGTCACACGCCCCTCCCGCGGGAACGCGAGGGTGCGCTGAGCGCCGGGGGCGACGGCGAGACTCAGCTGTCGCCCGTCGGCGAACTGCTGCGACGAGACGGGCACGGTGCCGGTGCCCGTCGAGCGCGCGATGTCGGCCGGGGTGCTCGCCGGAGCGATGGCGACCCCGATCGACAGGCCGACGCTGAGCGTGGCGGCACCCACCGCCACCAGCAGCGAGACACGGCCGGGGATGCGCCGCCGTGCGGCGCCCGGGGTGCGGCGGCGGAACGCCACCGTCAGCCCGCCCGGTCGTTGAGTTCAAGAGGGTCGCTGAAGCACTCACCGGCCTTCATCGAGTCGTGGCCGAACGGAAAGCTCCAGTCCTCCAGGTCGCGCGCATAGTCCTTCGCGGTGTACCCCGGATCAACCAGGCCCTTCTTGACCAGACACGCTGCGACGATCGTGTTCTCGTCCAATCGTTCAGGGTTTCGAAGCATTTGCGCTCGCAGACCGCTGACAGCATTGAAGCCAGACGCGCAGGCCGTGTACGCAGCCTTCAGTACGGGGTCCTCCCCGTCGAAGCTGTTCGTGACGGAGAACGCGCCATATTCGTCGTCGATCGTCACGGTGAAGTTCTTGGCGGCCATACAGGCCACGAACGTGTCACTGATCTCGGAGTAGTCGGCGTCGGTGATTGATTCCTTGGCGAGGATGGTCCGTGCTGTCTCGTCGTCGGTCTCTCGATAGTTCTCGGCGAACTCGGCGGCCCAGGGGCCAGTGAATGTCGGCACCTCCTCGGAGGACACACCTGATGCTTTCGGCACACTCTCCGAGGCCGTAGCGCAGCCGCCGAGAAGGAAGAGAGCTGTGCCGGCCCCGAACCAGACGACCGTAGCCCGCACGCTCAGCTTGCGCACGCCGGGCACCTAGATCTGGAATCCGTACCCGGTCATGCCGGCCCAGCACACGTTCTGCTTCGACGTGCCACCCTTCGCCGCCCATGCCGCGTACTTGACCCCGCTGGTGGTGCTATTGAAGTGACGGATCTTTCCAGCGGAGTCGGGGTAGTTGTATGCCTGCCAGGTAGAGAGACCGACGTGATAGGTCGCGGCCTGCGCGGGCGCTGCGAAGGCCAGGCCTGCCCCGCTCATGATCCCGGCGGCGACAGCGATCCCTGCGATCTTCTTAGTGATTCCGTGCTTCATTGCAGTTTCCTTCCGTCGTGTCTGCTGCGACACTTCCTAGGAAATTAGCATTAATATGTGAAGCCTCAAATGTTTGTAATCAACGCCTTCCGCAGGGCACGACCCGGCGTCTCGCCGGTGCGCCTCCCGTCCGCGATCACCGGCCGCCCCGCGACGAACACCCACGGGATGCCCGCCGCCTGCTGCCTCGGGTCGTCGTAGGTCGCGCGGTCGGCGACGGTGGCCGGGTCGAAGATCACCAGGTCGGCAATCATCCCGGGCGCGATCCGCCCGCGGTCGGCCAGCCCCAGCCGTGCTGCCGGGCGCGCGGAGAGGTGCACGATCGCGTCTTCGAGGGTGAGCACGCCCTCCTCCCGCACGTAGTGGCCGAGGTAGCGCGGGAACGTGCCCCACGACCGTGGATGCGGCTTCGCGCCGACCAGGATGCCGTCGCTTCCGCCGGCGTGCCGGGGGTGGCGCATCATCGTGCGGACGTTCTGCTCGTCGCCGACGTGCTGCAGGATGCTCGTGCCGAGCCGGTCGGCGACGAGCAGGTCGAAGTACGCCTCGGTGGGCGGGACGCCCTGGTCGGCGGCGATGGCGGCGACGGTGCGGCCGACCGCAGCGGAGAGCGCGGGGTCGCGCACACCGGAGATCTCGATGGTGGCCCAGTCGACGGGCACGCCGTGGCAGCCGTCCGTGCCGACCACCTCCAGCTCGTGGGCGACACTGGCCCGCACGGCCGGGTCGGCGAGGCGGGCGATGGTCGCCTCCGGGCCGCCGACCGCCGACCAGCTGGGTAGCAGCGCGGCGAGGGTGGTGGAGCCCGCGAGGTATGGATAGGTGTCGATGGTGAGGTCGACGCCGTCGGCGATGGCGCCGTCGATCAGGTCGACCAGGTCGGCGGCTCTCCCCCGGTTCACGCCGAAGTTCATCGTCGCGTGGGTGAGGTGGAGCGCGCATCCCGTGTCGCGGGCGATGGCGACCATCTCGGCGTAGGCGTCGAGCGCTCCCGCGCCGTACGAGCGCTGGTGCGGCGCGTAGAAGCCGCCGTGCTCGGCGACGACGGCGCAGAGGGCGGCGAGCTCGGCGGTGTCGGCGAACATCCCCGGCACATAGGTGAGGCCGGAGGACAGGCCGAACGCTCCGTCGCGCATCCCGGCGGCGACGATCGCGCGCATGCCGTCCAGCTCGGCAGGGGTGGCCCGGCGGTTCTCGGTGCCGACGACGGCCATGCGGACCGAGCCCTGCGGGATCAGGTAGGCGACGTTCGCGGCGGTGCCGCGTGCATCCACGGCCGCGAGGTAGTCCGCGACACTGCGCCAGGAGAAATCGAGGCCGTCCGGGACGCCGTTCCAGCCGGCCAGCTGCTCGCGCAGGATCGGCATCGTCTCGTCAGTCGCCGGGACGTAGGAGAGGCCGTCCTGGCCGAGAACCTCGGTCGTGACGCCCTGCGAGACCTTGGCGAGGTGCGCGCTGTCGGTGAGCACGGCGAGGTCGGAGTGCGCGTGCATGTCGATGAAGCCGGGCGCGACGGCCAGCCCGGATGCGTCGATGATGCGGGCGCCGGGAGCGGTGAGGTGCCGGCCGACCTCCGCGATCCTGTCGCCGTGCAGCAGCACGTCGGCGACCCGGCCGGGGCTGCCGGACCCATCGAGCACCAGGCCGCCGCGGAGGAGAGTGGATGCGCCAGTGGATGCGCCGGGCGCGGCTTCCCCGCTCACGGCCGGAGTGCCGCCGCCCGGAACTCCGCCGCCCGCTCGGTGATCGCATCCCAGTCGGCGGCCTCGATGGTCGCGGCGGAGACCACGCTCGATCCAGCGGTGACGGCGAGCGCCCCCGCCTGCACCCACGCGGCCGCGTTGTCGGCACGCAGGCCGCCGGACGGCACGAACTCGACGCCGGGGAACGGGCCGCCGAGGTCTTTCAGGTAGCCGGGGCCGACGAGCGTCGCCGGGAAGATCTTCACCGCGGCGGCTCCGGCCTCGACGGCGCGCATCACCTCGGTCGGGGTCAGCGCGCCCAGCAGGAACGGGATGCCCGCCTCGCGGCAGATCGCCGCGACCCCGTCGTGCAGGCCGGGGGTCACGATGAAGCGCGCTCCTGCGGCGATGGCGGCCTCGGCCTTCGCCTCGTCGGTGACGGTTCCGGCCCCCACCAGCGCTCCGTGCTCGGACGCGGCCGCTGCGGCCTCGGCGACGATCCGCTCGACGCCCGGGGTGGTGAAGGTGAACTCGACGGCGCGGATGCCCCCGGCGGCCAGGGCGGCGCAGAGCGCGGAGGGGTCGTCGATGCGCGGGGCGCGGACGACGGTGATGGCGCGGTCGGCACGGAGGGTGTCGAGGAGGGCGGGGTCGGTGTGGCTCATGGGCTCCTGCGCTGGGGTGGTCGGGTGGTCGGTGGCTGGGTGGCGGCGGATGTGCGGGTCGTCGGTGGCCGCGGTGGGGTGACGGGGCGGGGTCAGCCGAACGCTGTCTCCAGCAGGCCGATGACACGCGGCGTCTCCGCCGTGACGTCGTCCAGCACCGGCAGCGCCCGCCATTTGTCGAAGGTGGTGCACGGGTGCGAGAGGCCGAAGCGGATCACGTCGCCCACCTGGACAACCGCCGACTCCGGAACGCGCACGAAGGTGTGCTGGTCGTTCATCGCGGTGGCGACGGCGTCGGGGAACGGGGTCACGGTGCGCTCGCCGAACCGTCGAAGTGCCTGCGGCACCGGCAGCCCCTCGTCGTACGGGAAGTCGCGCTTGCCCGCATCCGCCAGCACCAGGCCGGGCTCCGGACGGGAGACGACGGTCGCCCAGCCGTGGATCGCCGAACGGAACTCGCCCCCCGGGCCGCGGCCGAGCGGAGTGATGCCGCTGTAGAAGCCGTCGTCGTGGGTGATGTACGCGCCGGAGCGCAGCAGCACGTCGACCGCCCGCCCGCGCTCCCCGGCCAGGTCGCGGCGGGGCGCGAGCACCTCGGCGACCACGTCGAAGTATGCGCTGCCGCCCGCCGTGAGAATCGTCGGGGCGTCGTCCGGGTAGAGTCCGGCGGCCTCGATCGCGTCGTGCAGGGCGAGCATCCGCTGGAGGTAGGAACGCACGACCCCGAGCGCGGCGTCCGTGCCGTCGTGCGCGAGAGCGCCCTCGTACCCGGCCACCCCCGCCAGCCGCAGGCCGGTGGATGCGGCGACCGCCTCGGCCACGGCCAGCGCGTCCTCCACGCTGCGCGCCCCGGTGCGCCCTCCCGGAGCGCCGAGCTCGACCAGCACGCCGAGCGGCGAGGTTCGGTCGTCCGCCGTCGCCAGCACGGCATCCATGATCTCCACCGCGCGCACCGAGTCCGCCCACACCAGCACGCGCTCGGCGTGCGGAGCCACGAAACGCAGCGCATCCGGTTGCACCAGGGCGTTGGCGAGCATCACCCGCGGGATGTCCCACTCCAGGGCGACCGACAGCTGCCAGGGGGTCGCGACCGTGATGCCCCAGGCGCCGGCGTCGAGCTGGCGCTGCCAGAGTTCGCGGTTCATCGTGGTCTTGCCGTGCGGGGCGATGCCCACTCCGGCCGCCGCGCACCAGGCGGCCATCGTGTCGAGGTTGTGCTGCACGGCGGCCTCGCTCACCGTGACGAGCGGCGTGGGGAAGTCGGTCAGCGGCGGACGGCGCTCGGCAAGGGCGGCGACCTCGTCCGCGGTGGATGCGAGCGGCATGGCCTTGCTGGCGAGCACACAACTCCTTCGCGTTGCACAGGGCGCAACGTAGATTGCATAAACTGTTCTCCCTGTTCTAGCATGACGACCATCCCCGGCGAAACCCCGGCGCAGCGCCGACCATCCCAGACGGCACGGGACGACACGAGACGAGGTGCGCGTGGGCAGACTGGTGACCATCGGAGAGGCCATGGTCGTCCTCTACCCGGACGCGCACCGGCCGCTCGCCGAGGCGGAGACGTTCGGCTCCGACGTCGGCGGGGCCGAGTTCAACGTCGCCACCTCCCTCGCCAGGATGGGCATCCCCACCGCGTGGATCTCGCGCCTCGGCGACGACGGCTTCGGCGAGCGCATCCGCGCCACCGCGACCGACGCCGGCCTCGACCTGTCCGCGGTCGAGACGGACGACAGCCGCCCGACCGGCATCTACGTCAAAGAGACCACAAGCGGCCCGCACGGGGCAGGCACCAGGATGCACTACTACCGCAGCGGGTCCGCCGCGTCCGCCATCGGGCCGGGCACCCTCGCAGCCGACCCGGCGGCGAGCATCCTCCGCGACGCCGCCATCGTGCACGCCAGCGGCATCACCGCCGCCATCTCGGACAGCGCAGCACAGGCGGTCGCGGCCCTCCGCGAGACGACGGGGCCGGCCACCACCATCAGCGTCGACCTCAACCACCGGCCGCGGCTCTGGCAGGGCAGGGACACGGCGCCGCTCGACGCGCTCGTCGGGCAAGCCGGGACGCTGTTCGTCGGCGCGGACGAGGCGGAGGCATATTTCGGGCACAGCGACCCGCAGCGGCTGTTCGACGCGCATCCACTGCTCGAACGGGTGGTGCTCAAAGACGACTCTCGCCGCGCATCCAGCTACCTGCGGGAGGGGGAGGAGACGCACGTCGCCTGCCTCACGGTCGAGGTGGTCGAGCCGGTCGGGGCGGGCGATGCCTTCGCCGCCGGCTACCTCGCCGGGCTCTCCGAGGGCAGGTCGGCCGCCGCGTGCCTGCGGCTCGGCCACGCCCTCGCGGCGCTGACGCTGATCGGCCACGGCGATCGCCCGCTGACGGTCCCGGATGCGCGAGAGCGCGACCTGCTCGCGGACGCACCGGACGCCACCTGGTCGGCGTGGCACGTGCATCCCGGCGACATCCCCTGGCGGACGGCGTCGTGAGCCAGTCCCTCTCCCGCGCTCTCGACCTGCTGGACCTCGTCTCGAACGGCACCCGGACGCTCGACGCCCTCGCCGAGGCTGTCGGCGTGCACAAGACCACGGTGCTCCGGCTGCTCAGGACGCTCGAAGAGCACGGGTACGTCACCCGCGACTCCGAGTACCGATACCACGTCGGCTCGACGGTGTTCACGCTGGCGCAGACCGCGCTCGACACCCGGGATGTGCGGGGCGTGGCCTCCCCGGTGCTGCGCGCGCTCGGCGCCGCCACCGGCCAGACCGTGCACCTCGCCGCATACGACGGCGGGACGGTGACCTACATCGACAAGGTCGAATCCCGGCAGCCGCTGCGGATGTACTCGCGGGTGGGGCTGCCGGCCGCGCTGCACGCCACGGCGGTGGCCAAGGTGCTGCTCGGCGGGCTGGACGATGCCGAGCTGGCGCGGGTCGCATCCACTGTCGACTTCGAGCGCTTCACCGGCAACACCATCGGGTCGGCCGCCGAGCTGATCGACGAGGTGCGCCGCAGCGCAGAACGCGGCTGGGCGCAGGACCACGAGGAGCACGAGACGTTCATGAACTGCGTCGGCGCCCCGGTGTTCGGCGCGGACGGGCGCATCGCGGCCGCCGTGTCCGTCTCCGTGCCGAATGTCGTGCTGCCGTACGAGGGCGTCCTCGGCCTGCTTCCTGCGCTGCACGACGCGACCGCCCGCATCTCGGCGGAGCTCGGCTTCACCGGCGATTCCCCTTTCCTTCCTCCGACCACCCCATCTCGACCGTCTCGAAAGGACACCGATGACTGACCGCACCGCGATCTCCACCACCGACGCCCCCGCCCCGGCGCACACCTTCTCGCAGGGGGTGAAGCGCGGCCCGTTCGTGCAGGTCTCCGGTCAGGGTCCCGTCGACCCTGCGACGAACGAATACCTCTTCCCCGGCGACGTGGCCGCGCAGACCACCCGCACGCTGCAGAACGTCGAGGCGATCCTGGCGGCGGGCGGCGCGACCTTCGACGACGTGATGATGCTGCGCGTCTACCTCACCACCCGCGACGACTTCGCCGCGATGAACGACGCATTCGGCGCCTTCATCGCCCCGCGCGTCGCCTCCGGCGTCCTCCCGGCCCGCACCACCGTCTTCACCGGGCTCCCCCGCGCCGAGATGCTCGTCGAGATCGACGCGCTCGCCGTCCTCGCCTGAGCTGAGCTGAGCTGACCTGACCCGTCCCGCCCCGGGCCCGGTCCGCGCCCGGCTGAAATGCATGCATTTGCGGGGGCGGGGGCGGGCAGTATGGTCGGGGTGTGAACGACATCGCGGTGACGATGGTGATCCTCGGCGTCACCGTGGTCGCCTTCGTGAGCGGCAAGGTTCCGACGGGACTCGTGGCGGTCGGCGCGTCGCTCGCGCTCCTGGCCACCGGGATCCTCGATCTCCACGAGGCGTTCGCCGGATTCGCCGATCCAGCCGTCGTGCTGATCGCCGCACTATTCGTGGTCGCCGAAGGCCTCGACGCCTCCGGACTGACCGGATGGGCCGGGCAGCAACTCGTCGCCCGCGGCGGCACCAAGACGGCGGTGCTGACCGTGCTCGTGATGCTCGTGGTCGCCGTGCTGTCCGCCCTGATCAGCGTGAACGGCGCGGTCGCCGCCCTGTTGCCCGTCGTGGTGGTCGTCGCCTCCCGGATCTCTGTCGCCCCATCGCGCCTGCTGCTGCCGCTCGCGTTCGGCGCCCACGCCGGTTCGCTGCTCACCCTCACCGGCAGCCCGGTCAACGTCATCATCTCCGAACTGGCGGCGACCACCGGGCACGGAGGGTTCGGCTTCTTCGACTTCACCGCCATCGGCGCCGTGCTGGTGGTCGGCACGGTGCTCATCACCGTGCTGTTCGGCCGCTGGCTCATCCCGGATCGCCGCCCGGCGACCATGCCACGCGACCTGAGCGACCACGCCAGGACGCTGCTCGGCGAGTACGCGTCCCCGCAGCCGTTCGCCAGGGTACGGGTGCGCGGCGGCTCTCCCCTGATCGGCCGCCCGACGGCGACGCTCAGCCTCGGCGACCAGTCGGCCGTGCAGCTGATCGCCGTGCAGGGCACGGACCACCGCCCGGCCGGGGACGTCGTACGCCCCGGCGACCGCCTGCTGCTCCGCGGTGACACCGCGAGCATCCGCATCCTGAAGCACGACAACAAGCTCGCGGGCCTGGGCGTCAACGGCGCGCTCGGGCGCACGGACGCGCTCATCGACTCCACGTACGGTGTGGCGGAGGTGGTCGTCGCCCCGCGGTCGAGCATGGTCGGCGAGACCGTGTTCCCGGGGATGGTCACCGAGAGCGGCGACCTCGTCATCCTGGCCGTGCAGCGCTCCGGCGAGCCGATCGACGCGCAGACCATCGTGCTCGAATCGGGCGACACCCTCCTGGTGCAGGGCCGCTGGGACAAGCTCGACCTCAACCTCGCCGACCCGGCAGTGCTCGTCGTCGACGAACCGGACCAGCTGCGCAGGCAGGCCGCCCCGCTCGGCGCCCGCGCCTGGATCGCCCTGGCCGTGCTCGTGCTGATGGTGGCGGCGCTCGCCACGGGCGTCGTGCCACCCGCCGTCGTCGGCCTCCTCGCCGCCGCCGCGATGGTGCTCACCCGCGTCGTCACCGTCGAGCGCGCGCACCGCTCCATCTCGTGGACCACCCTGCTGCTGGTGGGCGGCATGATCCCGATGTCGACGGCCATCACCAAGACGGGCGCGGCCGAGCTGATCGCCAACGGCCTGGTCTCCGCGGTCGGGAGGTACGGCCCTCTGCTGGTGCTGGCGTCGCTGTGCGTGGTGGCGCTCATCTTCGGCCAGCTGATCAGCAACACGGCCACGGCGCTCATCATCGCTCCGATCGCCGTCTCCGTCGCCGGGGAGCTCGGCGTCTCCCCCCTTCCTTTCCTGATGGCCGTCGCCGTGGTCTGCGCCGCCGCGTTCCTCACCCCGGTCGCGACTCCGGCCAACTTCATGATCATGGGACCGGCCGGCCTGCGCTTCGGCGACTACTGGCGCTACGGCCTCGCCCTCGTCGCCCTCTTCCTCGCCGCCGCTGTCTTCCTCGTCCCGCTCATCTGGCCGTTCTAGCCCGCGATTGCTGCCACGATGGAGGCGTGGAAGAGCGAGTCGTGTTGCAGGTGGACGGTGTCGGCTTCGTGCGCGGGGGCAGGACGATCCTCGACGACATCGGGATGCGCGTGCACGCCGGAGAGCACTGGGCGCTGATAGGTTCGAACGGCGCAGGCAAGAGCACCATCCTGAGCATGCTCGGCGCCGTCGTGCACCCCACCCGCGGCACCGTGGAGGTGCTCGGCCGGCGCCTCGGACGCGTCGACCTGCGCGAGCTGCGCGGCCTGATCGGGCACGTGAACCCGCGCCACGAGGTGCGCTCGCCGCTCACCGTGCGCGACGTCGTGCTCACCGGAGCGACGGGCACCACCGAACGCATGATGCGCTGGGAGCCGACCGCCGAGCAGGAGCGCAGAGCGGACGACCTCGTCCAGCTGCTCGGGATGCGCGACCTCGCCGACGCCGTCTGGCCGGTGCTGTCGCAGGGAGAGCGCGGTCGCGCCCTGATCGCCCGCGCCCTCCTGCCCGACCCGCACCTGCTGCTGCTCGACGAACCGAGCACCGGACTCGACATCGCCGCGAGGGAGCACCTGCTCGACAGGATCGACGGTCTGCGCGCCGAGCATCCCGACCTGGCGAGCGTGCTCGTCACGCACCACCTCGAGGAGCTTCCGGCGACCACGACCCACGCGATGCTGCTGCGCGACGGCCGCATCGTCGCGCAGGGCGCCGCCGACGACGTGCTCACCAGCGAGCTCATCTCGGAGACCCTCGACTACCCGCTCTCGCTCACCAGGACCGACGGCCGGTGGGCGGTGCGCACCGCGGCGCGACGGGCCGTGATCACCGGCTGACCGCAGCCAAAATGGGAATAGTCCGCAACCCGGTCTCGCGGCCTCCACGCGGTGGTACGTTGCGCTTGTGAGCCGCATCGTGTCGGTGGCTCCGGTCGTGCCCGACCGGAGTTACAGCCAGAGCGAGATCACCGCGGCTCTGCTCGCGATGATCACCGCCGATCCAGGGCGCCAAGCGGTCATGCGCCGCATCCACGCATCCAGTGGGGTGGAGACGCGGAACCTCGTGATGCCGCTCGAACGGTACAGTTCGATCGCATCTTTCCAGGAGTCGAACGACTTCTTCATCGCCGAGGGCACGACGCTCGCCGAGCGCGCGCTCACCGGGGCCCTCGCCGCGGCCGGGCTGCAGCCGACGGATGTCGACTTCCTGCTGTTCACCTCGGTGACCGGCATCGCGGCACCGTCGATCGACGCGCAGCTCGTGCAGAGACTCGGACTCCGCAGCGACGTCAAACGGCTGCCGAGCTTCGGGCTCGGCTGCGTGGCCGGCGCGGCCGGGATCGCCCGGGTGAACGACTACCTGGTCGGCCATCCGAACGAGGTGGCCGTGCTGCTGTCCGTCGAGCTCTGCTCGCTCACGGTGCAGGCCAGCGACGACTCGATGGCGAACATCGTCGCCAGTGGCCTGTTCGGCGACGGAGCCGCCGCCGTGATCATGGTGGGCGACCAGCGCGCGAAGCAGCTGGGTCTACCCGGCCCCGAGGTGGTCGACACCCGCAGCCGCATCTACCCGGACACCGCGGACGTGATCGGCTGGGACATCGGAGGCACCGGGTTCCGCATCGTCCTCAGCGCCGGTGTTCCCGAGGTGATCGACCGCAACTTCGCCTCGGATGCCGAGGGCCTGCTGGCCGCGCACGACCTGACCATCGGCGACGTGGGGGCCTGGGCGGCGCATCCGGGCGGCCCGAAGGTGCTCGAAGCGTTTTCGCGGGCGCTCGACCTGCCGGACGGCGCGCTCGACGCCAGCTGGCGGTCGCTGGCGCGCGTCGGCAACCTGTCGTCCGCCGCGGTCCTGCACGTGCTGGCCGAGCTGATGGATGCGCACCACGCGCCGGGCACGAACGGCCTGCTCTTCGCGCTCGGCCCCGGCGTCACCGCCGAGCTGGTGCTGCTGCGCTGGTCGGACGACGCCATGCCTGACGCCGCGCCCGCCGCCCCGGCGATCGGCGCCGCGGCGTGATCCTCTACACGATCCTGGTGCTCGCCACCGGCGGCGAGCGCATCGCCGAGCTGATCGTCTCCTCCCGCAATGCCGCCTGGTCGTTCGCGCGCGGAGGGGTCGAGTTCGGCCGGGGGCACTTCCCGCCGATGGTGGGGCTGCACACCGGCCTGCTGCTGGCCTGCCTGGCCGAGGTGTGGTTCGGCGACCGTCCGTTCATCCCGTGGCTGGGCTGGCCGATGCTGGTGCTCGTGCTCGCCAGCCAGGCGCTGCGCTGGTGGTGCATCGCCGCGCTCGGGCCGCGCTGGAACACGCGGGTCATCATCGTGCGCGACCTGCCGCTGGTGACGCGCGGGCCGTACCGCTGGCTGAAGCACCCCAACTACGTCGCCGTGGTGGTCGAGGGCTTCGCGCTCCCCCTCGTGCACACGGCGTGGATCACGGCCATCGCCTTCACCGTGCTGAACGCCGTGCTGCTGCTGGCCGTGCGCATCCCGTGCGAGGACAAGGCACTGGCCTCGGTGGAGCCGGCGCGGGCATGAGCGACCGGCCCGGCCTGATCGTCGTCGGGGCGGGCCCTGTCGGGCTGGCGTGTGCGATCGAGGCACGCCTGGCAGGCATCGAGGTGCTGGTGATCGAGGCGAGGGACGACCCGATCGACAAGGCGTGCGGCGAGGGCCTGATGCCGGGAGCGCTGGCCGCGCTGCACCTGATGGGGGTCGACCCCGCCGGCCATCCGCTGTCCGGAATCGCCTACCTGGACGGGTCGCGCAGGGTCGAGCACGCGTTCGCCCAGCGGACGGGCCGCGGCGTGCGCAGGACCGTGCTGCAGCAGGCGCTCGCCACCCGCGCCGTCGAGCTGGGCGCGACCGTCGAACGGGCCCGCGTCGTCGGACTGGACAACGGCGCGGACGCGGCCACCGTGACCATCGCGACCGATGCGGCGCACCCGTCCGGCGGCACCCGCACGGCCCCGTGGCTGATCGCGGCGGACGGCCTGCACTCCCCGCTGCGCCGCCTGGCCGGCCTGGAGGGCAGGCAGCAACCGGATGCGCGCCGCCGCTTCGGCGTGCGCCGCCATTACGCGATCCCACCGTGGACCGACCTGGTCGAGGTGCACTGGGCCGACGACGTCGAGGCGTACGTGACGCCGGTCGACGACAATCTCGTGGGCGTCGCCGTTCTCGGCCCCCGACCGCTCGACCAGGATGCGGCCCTCGCGAGCATCCCGCAGCTGGCCGACCGGCTGGCGGGGGTAGATGCCGTCAGCTCCGTGCGCGGCGCGGGCCCGCTCCTGCAGCGCACCACGAGACGCACCTCCGGTCGCCTGATGCTGGTGGGAGACGCCTCCGGATACGTGGATGCGCTCACCGGCGAGGGGATGCGCGTCGGCTTCGCACAGGCGCGCGCCGCCGTCGGCGCCGTGCTCGCTGCAGACCCGTCGCAGTACGAGAGGGCCTGGCGAACGACGACACGCGACTTCCGGATGCTCACCTCCGCCTTGGTCACCGCCGCCCGCTCCCCGCTGCGCGGCCGCATCGTGCCGATGGCCGCGACGCGCCCGCGGCTCTTCGGGTCGATCGTGGAGCGGCTTTCACGCTGACCCCGGGATTCCGTATAGTATGTGACACGGTCGATAGTCAGATGCGGTATTTTGCGAGGTGCGCGGTGGTCGATGCGGTCCAGTCCGACGGGGATGAGACGGACGACAGCGCGGCGGACGTCACCTCCGAGTTCCGGCTGCAGCCCACCACCGTCGCCGGGGTGACCGGGCTGTCGCGTCGCACCACGATCACGTTCTACCTCACCGAGGGTCTGCGCAACCGCGCGAGGACGGCATACCGGGCCACCTCGTTCGAGGAGAAGGACAGCAGCTGGTCCGAGATGCTCAACAAGGCGCTGGTCGCCGAGATCGAGCGCCGCGAGGTCGCGTACAACGAGGGCGCGGAGTTCGCCGGAAGCGACGAACCGCTCACTCCCGGCCGGCCGATCGGGTTCTAGCGCTTGTCGAGCGTTCCCAGCTTGTCGCCGCCGTTCTTGTAGACGGTGAGCGTGTCGCCATCCACCTTCGCGGTGTGCGCGAGGTTCAGCCACGGCGTGACGCCCTCGCAGGCCTTCAGCGTGGAGGCGAACGGCCCGAACGTGAACGTGTCGCCCGAGATGGTGCCCTTGCCGCTCATATCGTTGCACCCGTCGTTCCCGTGGAACGTGCCGTCGGACTCGATCGTCAGGGACGGCTTGCCCGCCGTGTCCTCTCCCCACGAGCCGGTGAACGATGAGCCGGACGACGAGCATCCTGCGAGGGCGGTCAGCACCAGTGCGGCGGCGACGGCGATGGCGGGGTGGACGAACCTGACGGTCTTCATGGCTAAAACCTAGTGGTGGTGAGCTTCCAGCGGAATGCTTGCGCACTCTCGTTTCCGTACCGATTGCGTCGCGCCGCTGCGAGGGTAGCGTGACGGCAATGACAGACGACCAGAGCACGCACGAGGACGACCTCGCCACCATCGCCGAACTCATCTCGGCGTCGCGGGTGGCGCTGCTGACCACGCAGACCGCATCCGGGGCATTGCACTCCCGCCCACTCGCCACCCAGAAGGCCGAATTCGATGGCGACCTGTGGTTCTTCACGCAGGATCCGAGCCCGAAGGTGGCCGACATCCACGCGCATCCCCAGGTGAACGTGTCGTACGACACCGGCAAGGGCTACCTGTCGCTGGCCGGCACAGCAGAGCTCGTGCACGACAGGGACAAGGTCGACGAGCTGTGGACCCCGGCGATGGACGCCTGGTTCCCCGACGGCAAAGACGACCCGTCGGTGGCACTGCTGCATGTGAGCGCAGAGTCCGCCGAATTCTGGGCGTCGCACGAGCCCGGCATCGTGAAGGTGTTCAAGATCGCCAAGGCGACCGTCACCCGTACCCGCCCGGACATCGGGGAGAACAAGACGGTCGAGCTCTAGACGCTGCTTTGTCTTAGACTAAACAATCTGAAATTACATCTTCTGATTCTTAATGCTACTGTCGTTTCTGCTCCACACACGAGAACGATCGGAATAACGATGACGAATCAGAGGTTTGCGCGCGCCCGCGTGGTTGCGGCAGTAGCGATGGCTGTGGGATTGGGCGCGGGCAGTGTAGCCGCCGCGGCCCCGGCTTCGGCGGCAGACTATTCCCCTCCGTGCGGCAAGGTCAGCCTGGCGACATGGTCAGCGAAGAACATCAGTTGTTCCAAGACGATCCGCCACGTCAACTACGTCAAAAACGACGGTTACTACTACCACGCCTGGGTTTCCAAAGGCGCCACATCCACGGCTTCACGCTGCTACATCGGCGCCAATAAGACGAGCTTCCAGGTGAACGGCGACGGCGGCCTGACCGGCTACGGAATCTAGCGATTGCATGTCGTTGTGCCGGGGCGCTGAGCGCCCCGGCAGAACGGCTGACTAACGAGGTTAGATCCATGAGAAAAGCCCTTGCATTGGCCGTTGCGAGTATCGGCCTCCTGTGTTTCAGCGGCTGTTCGGCTGAGCAAACCGGCCCTGCCCGGACTGCGGACGGGTCGCCCACGTTCCGTGGTCCGTGGTCCGCGGCCTTCGCCGAGGCGTGGTCGAACTCGAACAATCAGCTCCAGCGCAGAATCCTGAGCGATGAAGAGATCTCGGAACGCGAGAATCAGGAACTGCAGGACCGCTTCGTCTCCTGCATGGCTCGCTTGGGTGCAGCTGTCACGTGGGACACCGACGGAGGCTTCCACATCGCTTCACACGACGACGCCGACCGGAGTTCAGAGACGACCGAGTCTGTGACGAGATGTGAATCGGAAACAACCGGTCCGATCAGCCCCCTCTTCTACCAGGTGAGGAGCAACCCGGACAATCGCGATATTTACGAGCTCATCGCCTCGTGCCTCGTGTCCAAGAAACTGGTCGAATCGACGTACAGTGCCCGCGACTATCAGAGCGATTTCGAGTCGGACACCTTCCCATTCTCACCGACGGATGAAGCGTTCAAAAAGTGCAACGTGGATCCGTTGGGTTTGAATCCACAAGCTCCTCGCTGATGAGTCGGCTGAGACGCAGCGCAACCCTCCTCTCCCTCGCGGGGGTGGGCGCAATCGCTATCGGCGCGACAGTCGGCGTCGCACTCACACCGCAACAACGCCCGGCCACGCTCGCAAGCCCCAGCCCGCACGACCACATCGATGTGACCTCCGAGGAGTTTCTGGATTCCGCCCCCGTCGAGATCGAAGTCACGACATCTGCATCCGGCGATGCACGCATCCCGCGAGCGGGAGTGCTTTCCCGAGCCGATTGCCGATCGGGCTCGGCGCTCGAGTCGGGCGTCAACGCATTCTCAATCGAGGGCGAGCCGCTGCTCAACCTGGTGATGCCGCTACCGTTGTGGCGCGACCTTGAACTCGGGGAGGCAGGAGCGGACGTGGATTCGCTGCGTGCGGGCCTCCGGGCGCTCGGGGACGATCTGGATGAACACGGCCCGGTGACGACGATGCTCGTGAATGCCCTGAACAACAGGTTGGCGTCCATCAACGCTCCCGGTCGCGTGTCCGGTGTGAGTCACGAATCGATTGTCTGGCTCGGCTCGGCCGTTGCTGTCGCTTCCTGCCCGGTGACCGTCGGAACGCACCTCCAAGCGGGCGATGTGATCGCCGAATTCGTGCCAGCGGTCGAGTCAGCGCGGGTGACGCGACTCCCCGGCGGGCTGGCGGAGCGTCGGTATGTCGTCGAGGTCGACGGGCAGGTCTTCGACCTCGACAAAGACGGAACGCTCGCAGATCCGGCGCGGCTTGCGACAGATCCCGCCCTCAACCGCGTTCGAGACACTGCAGCAGGCGGTCCCGACTCGCCCTCGCGCACGGTTCACGGCGAGTATCGGCTCGCTGAGCCGCTTGACGTGCTTGTTGTCCCCCCGAGCTCCGTGATCCTTGCGGCCGGCACAGCCGGCTGCGTGATTTCGGGCGACAGGCAGGTGAACGTCCGCATCGTGGGGTCTGAGCTGGGAAAGACGATGGTGGTTCCAGCGGCACCAACGCGACTCCACTCGGTCCGCGTACAGCCCGAAGCATCGTGGAAATGCACGTAGAACTGGAGCAGGTCGGACATCGCTTCAATCGTTCAGCGTGGCTTTTCCACGACCTTTCTCTCTCTTTGCATCCGGATCGCCTCTATGCCCTGACCGGGCCGTCCGGATCCGGCAAGAGCACGCTGCTCAGCATCGTTTCCGGACACGTGGCCCCGGCGGCAGGACGGGTCCGCCGGATCGGCGTCAGTCGCGTGCAGTGGGTGTTCCAGAACCCGTTCGGCGATCCACGACGATCAGTGCTGGATCTGGTGTGCCTTCCGCTCCTGTCGCTCGGGATGCCCCGGAGGGATGCGAGGATCGCCGCTGCGACGCTGCTCGATGAGTTCGGCCTGGCTGGGCACGCGATGAGTCGCTTCTCGACGCTCTCCGGCGGACAAGCTCAGAGACTCATGCTCGCGCGGGCGATCTCCGCACAACCGGACCTGCTCCTCGTCGATGAGCCGACCGCTCAACTCGACTCGCAGACGGCGGAGACCGTGATCGGCGCATTGGGCAGGCTCGTGAGCAGGGGCGCAATCGTTGTCGTCGCAACCCATGACGAGCGAACGGTCCGAGCGTGCACGGAATCGATCGAACTGGCGCGGTCAACGCGATGAGGCTCGGTGACATCGTCGGCGAGGCTCTGCGCAATGTCGCCACCGGGACCGCGCGAACCTTCCTGCTGGCCTTGATGTTGAGCGCGCTCTGCGTGTCCCTCGTATGCTTCGACGGTCTCATCGCCCGGAACGCGCTCGAGAGGGCCACCGCATTCGTCGCCTCAGGGGGCTCGACGCTCGTTCTCAACTCGAAGAACGGCATTGATGGCCGGCGATGCGACAATCTCTCCTCCCTCAGCAACGTTCAGGCCTCAGGTGCCACACGGGCAAGGGACTCCAAGGTCGTCGCGCGAGCGTTGCCATCGTCAGGCATCCCCACGTTCGAGGTGACGACGGGGTTCCTTCGCGTTCTGAATGCGGAACCGACCGCGGGGCGAATGGGTGTGTACGTGTCGTCGCAGGTGTCCGACGAACTGGCGCTACATGGCGGAGACAGGTTGCCGTCGACGAAAGGCGACATCCCCGTGGCCGGCACGTTCACCCATCCGGACGATGGACGCCGGGGTGGGTATCAGTATTCAGTCCTCTTTCCGTCCGTGCCTTCCGGGGGATACGACGAATGCTGGGTGTCAGTCTGGCCACAAGACGGGTCGATCGCCTCGCTACTGTCGCTCGTCGCCTTGACGCCGACGACCGACAGCGAACCTCCGACGCTCTCCCAGCTGAATTCGACGGGCGGGGTTCGCTTCGACGGGGGCGACGACTACCAGGAGCGGCCGTCGCGGTTCTCCGATATCGCCGCCGCAATCGGTGCGCTCCTTCTCGGAGTCGGTGCGATCAGACTGCGAAGGCTCTCGCTGGCCTCTGCCAGGCACCTCGGCATGGGCGCCACCGCGCAGACGCTGATGCTCGTGATCGAGTATCTTCTGTGTGGGCTTGTTGCAGTCGTCCTCACAGCTCAGGCCCTTGTGTGGTGCGTGTCGGGCCTGAACACGGCGGATGTCCCTGCAGTGCTCGCAAACCTTGTCCGCATTCCCATCGCGGGACTCATCGGCGGCTTGGCTGGAACCGTGATCGGCGTCACACTGGTGCGCGAGCGCCAGTTCTATCGCTACTTCACGACCCGGTAGACATCGGGGAGAACAAGACGGTCGAGCTCTAGAGCACGACCCTGGTGGATGCGCGCAGCGACTCCCGCGCGGCCAGCGCGACCCGGAGCGCGTCCACCGCTGCGCTCGTCGGGCAGCGGTCCGGGGCGACTCCCGCGCGCACGCAGTCGAGGAAGTATGCCGCCTGCGCGACGAACGGTTCGCCGTCGGCGGGGAGCAGCGCATCCACCCCGTCGGTGCCGACGATGTCGAGGCTGGTGCTGAACGCGAAGCCCTCCGGCAGGTCGCCGACGGTGAGGACGGTGGCGATGCCGCCGCCGGCGTACTCGATCGTGGTGGAGACGGGGGCGCCGTAGCCGCCGGGCGAACGCACGGCCGTCACGGCCAGCGGGGTGCCGAGGTGGAGGTTGGCCTGGTCGAAGTCGTGGATGGCGAGGTCGACCACCAGGCCGCCGGACCGCTCCTCGTCGGCCATCCACTCCGGCCGGTGCGGCGACGAGGTCATCCGGGTCGCCCGCAGGGCGCGCACGGTGCCGACCCCTCCGGCGGCGATCCGCCCGGCGAGCGCGGCGTATGCCGGGAAGAATCGCACGACGTGCGCGACCATCAGCACCCCGGATGCGCGGGACGCGGCCTCCTGCACGGCCAGCGCGTCGTCCAGGGTCAGCGCGATCGGCTTCTCGAGCAGCACGTTGCGGCCGGACGCGAGCGCGCGGATGGCGAGGTCGGCGTGCGTCGGCGTCGGGGTGCAGACCGACACGATCGTGACGGCGGGATCGGCCAGCGCGTCGTCGAGGGTGGTCGCCCAGCGCGCATCCGGAGCTGCGGCGAGCGACGGGCGGCGGCGGGGCGACACCACGGAGAGCACCGGGATGCCGAGCGCGGACCAGGCGCGGGCGTGGGCCTCGGCCATCCGCCCCGCGCCGACGATCGAGACGCCGTGCGCAGCAGCGCTGTGCGCCTCAGCGCCGGTCACCGCAGGGCCGGTCACCGCACCACGCGGTTGATCTCGGCGGCGTCGAACAGCTTGTCGAGCACCAGGCGTCCTGCACCCCGGATACCTGCCCTGTCCTTCGCCACCGACACCGCGATGTCGAGGTCGTCCGTGACCATCGGCAGGCACTCGAAGTAGATGGTCGAGCGCACGCCGGCGACGAACGCCTCCGCCTCGCCCAGGATGCCGCCGAGCACCAGCCGCTGCGGGTTGAAGAAGTTCATGATCGTCGCGAGCACCCCGCCGACCCGGCTGCCGGCCTCGCGCAGCATCTGGGTGGCCAGTGGATGCGCATCCCGCGCCAGCGCCAGCACCTCGCTCGTGTCGGCGACCTCCACCCCCGCGTCGCGCAGGGCCTGGACGATCGCGGCGCCACCGGCCACCGCATCCAGGCAGCCGGTGCGGCCGCAGGAGCACAGCACGGGCGGAGCGCCGGGCACGCTGACGTGGCTGATGTCGCCGGCCATGCCGTGGTAGCCGTGGTACAGGCCGCCGAGCGCGATCACGCCGCAGCCGATGCTGGATCCGGCCTTGACGAAGACGAGGTGCTGCACGTCGTCGCCGAGGCTGTCGTGCTCGCCGAGGGCCATCAGGTTGGCGTCGTTGTCCGTGGCGGAGGGGAGGCCGCTCAGCTCGGTCATGGCGGCGGCGACGTCGACGCCGTTCCAGCCGGGCATCCTGGACGGGGAGACCATGCGGCCGGTGGTCGAGTCGACGGGGCCGGGGAGGCCGATGCCGTAGCCTCGGAGGCGCTGGCCGGGTTCGGCGTGCTCTGCGACGAGTTCGTCGGCCACGGCCATGATCCAGGTGAGGATGCGCTGCGGCCCCTGGCCGATGTCCATGTTCTCGTTGCGCACCGCGATGAGGCGGCCGGAGAGGTCGATCAGGCCGAAGGTGGCGTGGTGCGAACCGAGGTCGACCGAGCAGACGACGCCGCTGCTCGGGTCGACTTCGAGGGTGCGCGGGCGGCGGCCGCCCTGCGAGACGCCCTCCCCCGCCTCCCGGATGTATCCGGAGGCGATCAGGGCGTCGATGCGCTGGGCGACCGTGGACGGGGACAGTCCCGTGCTGCGCGCGATCTCGGCCCGGGAGCGGGAGTGGCCGGAGCGGATCAGGTCGAGGATGACACCCGCGTTCGAGCCGTGGCCGGGCTGTGCGTCGATCGTGCTCGTCGCGTCAGTGATTCTGCTCATGGCGCCGATCGTTCTCCTCTGAAGACGTGTGAGTTGAGGATACTGTACCGACTTTCTCCGAATTTGGATTAAGTAATTCCAATATTGCGTAAAAGCAGGATTACTTAGTACGCTTTCCGCAACCCGACCGCCAGGCCACTCGACCAGGCCCCATCAATGACGACGCGAGGAACCCGCATGACAGCAGCACCCGAACAGCAGCTCATGGTGAGCCTGCGTGCCGTCGACAAGCACTTCGGCGAGCTGCACGTGCTGCAGAACATCGACCTCGACGTGCAGAAGCGCGAAGTCGTCGTGGTCGTCGGTCCCTCCGGCTCCGGCAAGTCCACCCTGTGCCGCTCGATCAACCGCCTCGAGACCATCGACTCCGGCGAGATCCGCGTGGACGGCGAGCTGCTCCCCGTCGAGGGTGCGGGGCTCGCCCGCCTCCGCGCCGACGTCGGCATGGTCTTCCAGTCGTTCAACCTGTTCGCCCACCGCACCATCCTGGACAACGTGACCCTCGCCCCGATCAAGGTGCGCGGCACGAAGAAGGCGGAGGCGGAGAAGGAGGCGATGGTCCTCCTCGACCGCGTCGGCATCGCAGACAAGGCGCACAGCCACCCCGCCCAGCTCTCCGGCGGCCAGCAGCAGCGCGCCGCCATCGCCCGCGCGCTCGCCATGCACCCCAAGGTCATGCTCTTCGACGAGCCGACCAGCGCCCTCGACCCCGAGATGGTCGGCGAGGTCCTGGATGTGATGACCTCGCTCGCCAAGGAGGGCATGACGATGATCGTCGTCACCCACGAGATGGGCTTCGCCCGCCGCGCAGCCGACCGCGTCGTCTTCATGGACCGCGGGCAGATCGTCGAGCAAGCCGCACCCGCCGAATTCTTCGACTCGCCGCGCTCCGAGCGCGCCAAGTCGTTCCTCGCTTCCGTCCTCTCGCACTAGCGAACGGAAGGCTTCGCCCTGCACCACCCGATCGCATCCCGATCGAACCCATTGGAAAGGACGCACCACATGATCCGCAGCATTACCCGCAGGAAGGCAACGGCCGCCGGAGTCCTGCTGGCCGCTGTGACGCTCGCCGTCACCGGCTGCTCATCCGGCACCACCAGCCTCCCCGGCAGCAGCTCGAGCAGCAGCTCGTCCAGCGCAGACTCGCCCTTCGCCGACGCCCCCGTCGCGAAGGCCGACCTCATCCTCCCCGGATCCACGATGGAGAAGATCAAGAAGCGCGGCAAGCTGATCGTCGCAGAGGCGCTCGACGCCCCGCTGCTCTCGCAGCAGGACCCGACGAACCCCGACCAGGTGACCGGCTTCGACGCCGACCTGGCCAAGCTGCTCGCCACGTACATCCTGGGCAAGCCGAACGTCGAGATCGTCCCGCCGGCGTCCGAGACGCGTGAGGCGATGCTGCAGAACGGCACCGTCGACGTGGTCTTCAACACGTACACGATCACCGAGGAGCGCGCGACGCAGATCGACTTCGCCGGACCGTACTTCGAGTCCGGCCTGGCCGTCGCCGTGAAGAGCGACAACACCTCGATCAAGTCCGTCAAGGACATCGACGGCAAGAACGTCATCGTCGGCGCGAACACCCCCGCCGTCACCGAGGTGCCCAAGGTCGCCCCGAAGGCCAAGGTGACCGCGTTCGCCACCGACCCCGCCGCCGTCCAGGCGCTCATCCAGGGCCGAGGAGAGGCGTACGTGCAGGACTACACGCTCCTCGCCAGCGACGCGGCCAGCGAGAAGCAGATCAAGGTCGTCGGCGAGCCCTTCACGAAGGAGCCGTACGGCATCGGCCTGCAGCACGGCGACTCGGACTTCAAGTCGTTCATCAACGACTGGCTGAAGACCATCCAGAAGGGCGGCCAGTGGGGCAAGGCGTGGAAGACCACGCTCGGCACCGTGACCGACTCGGCCATCCCGACCCCGCCGGAGATCGGTTCCGTCCCCGGCTCCTGACCGGAGCCCCCGGGTTCCCCCGGCTCGGGGACTCCCTCAGCTCGGGATGCGCGCGGTACGACCACACACGCCCGCGCGCATCCCGACCCACCATCCCCTCTCCTGCGCAGTGAGTGAGCAATGAATCCCCTGAACGACAACCTCGGAGCGATCGTTCAAGCGCTCGGCACGACGCTGATGATGGCGCTCATCGCCGGTGTCTGCTCGATCGTGCTCGGCGTCCTCGTGACCGTCGCGCGGGTCAGCCCCATCCCGATCCTGCGCGCCGCTGCGTTCCTGTACGTGCAGTTCTTCATCAACGTCCCGCTGCTCGCCCTGCTGCTGCTCGCCGTGTTCGCGCTGCCGGATGCGGGCCTCCTCCTCCCCCTGACGCCGACGGCGATCATCGTGCTCACCGTCTATGAGGCCGCGTACGTCGCCGAAGCCGTGCGCTCGGGCGTCAACACCGTCTCGGTCGGCCAGGTCGAAGCGTCCAGAGCCCTCGGCTTCACGCTGAGCCAGTCGCTGCGGTTCGTCGTCATCCCCCAGGCGCTCCGCGCCGTCGTGCAGCCCATCGGCAACGTGATGATCGCCCTCGCGATGAACACGGCGCTCGCGGCGGCCGTCGGCGTCGTCGAGCTGACCGCCGAGGTCAACAAGATCAACCTCATCGCCGCGCAGCCCATCCTGATCTTCTCCGGCGCAGGCATCATCTACATGGCCATCGCCCTGGCGATCGGCCTCGCGGCCGGCTGGGTCGAACGAAAGGTGGCGATCGTCCGATGACCGCTCAGCTCATCCCCGACCGTCCGGCTGCGCGTCCGGCGAAGGCGAAGCGCGCGAAGAAGCGCACGTACGCCGCCTCCTTCATCTACGACCAGCCCGGCCCCCGTGGCCGCAGGAACATCCTGATCGGCTCGATCGTGAGCAGTGTGGTCTTCGCGCTGATCATCGGCGCCGGCCTCTGGCAGTTCGCGGCGCACGGTCAGCTCGATCCGGCGCGCTGGCAGCCGTTCACGGACTGGGCGATCTGGCAGTACCTGCTCGTCGGCCTCCTCGGGACGCTCCAGGCCGCTGCCATCGTCGCCGTGCTCGGCGGAGCGCTCGGCGTGCTGCTCGGTCTCGGCCGGATGAGCCACCAGCGCTGGCTGCGCTGGCTCTGCTCCGCGTACATCGAGATCGCGCGCACCATCCCGGTGCTGCTGATGATCTACCTGATGCTGTTCGGCCTGCCCCAGATCGGCATCAACCTGCCCACCCTGTGGAAGCTGGTCGTGCCGCTCACCATCGCCAACTCGGCCGTCTTCGCCGAGATCGTCCGCGCCGGCGTCGGCAGCCTCCCCCGCGGCCAGCGCGAGGCGGCACTCAGCCTCGGGATGCGCGGGGCGCAGGCCATGCGCTTCGTGGTCCTCCCCCAGGCGTTCCGCAACGTGGCGCCGTCGCTGATCACCCAGCTGGTCAGCCTCCTCAAGGACACGTCGCTCGGCTACATCGTGGCGTTCACGGAGCTGCTCTACCGTGGGCAGGTGCTCGCCTCCTTCCTGCACCTCCTCATCCCGACGTACATCGCCGTGACGTTCATCTACCTGGTGGTCAACGGCAGCCTCTCCGCTCTGGCGTCGCGTCTGCAACGCGGCTCACGCCGACGCCCTTCGACACAGCCGGCGCTGCCCGGCCTGCCCGCAATCGATACGAAAGCCGCGAATGTCTGAGTCACCCACCGCCGTCCACACCGCCCCCACCGTCGGTTCGCTCGCCGAGCTGGCGACCGTCACCCGCTCCGGCCTGATCGAGAGCCGCCACTTCGGCAGCCTGGTCGCCGTCGACCCGTCCGGCGCGACGGTTCTCGAACTCGGCACCCCGGATGCGGCGATCCTGCCCCGCTCGACGGTCAAGCCGCTGCAGGCGCTCGCCTGCCTCACCGCGGGCGCCCCGCTGTCCGGTCCTGAGCTGGCCATCGCAGCCGGCAGCCACACCGGCGAGGACGAGCACGTGCGGGTGGTGCGCGCGATCCTCGACCGCGCAGGACTCGACGACTCCGCTCTCGGCTGCCCCGTCGACCGCCCGGAGGACGAGGCGACGTTCGAGCGCCTGGTCCGCGCCGGCGAGCCGCGCGCCCGCGTGCGGATGAACTGCTCCGGCAAGCACGCCGCGATGCTGCTGGCCTGCGCCGTGAACGGCTGGTCGACCCACGACTACCTGGGCACCGCGCATCCCCTGCAGCAGCACGTGCGGGCCACGATGGCCGAGCTCACCGGCGTGCCGGTCTCCCACGACGCGATCGACGGATGCGGCGCCCCGCTTTTCGGCACCACCGTGCGCGGCGTCGCGCAGTCGTTCCGCGCCCTCGTGCAGGCCGAGGAGGGGACCCCGGCCGCGCAGGTCGCCGCCGCGATGCGCGAGCACCCGTTCTACGTCGGAGGCTCCGGCCACCAGAACTCGGCCCTGATGGAGACGGTGCCCGGCGCCCTCGCCAAGGGCGGAGCCGAGGGCGTCATCGGCGTCGCGGCCGCGGACGGCACGGCCGTCTCGATGAAGATCGTCGACGGCAGCCCGCGCGCCACCACCCTGCTCGCCCTGCGCGTGCTCGAAGCGCTCGGCACCGACATCTCGGGCGCCACCGCGCTCACCGCGCTGCCGGTGCTCGGCGGCGGAGTGCCGGTCGGCGCCATCGGCGTCGGCAGCGACCTCGCGGCAGCGCTGGAGCGCGTCGCGTGACCCTGGTCGAGATCTGCCTCGACGACCTCGACGGCGTCGCGGCGGCCGAACGCGGCGGAGCCGACCGCATCGAGCTGTGCTCCGCGCTGAGCGAGGGCGGCATCACGCCGTCGCTCGGCACGGCCGCGGCCGCACTGCGCCAGGTGACGAGCATGGGGATCAACGTGCTCGTGCGGCAGCGCGGGGGCGACTTCATCTTCAGCGAGGCCGAGGTGTCCGCGATGGTCGACGACATCGTCGCCATCCGCGGTCTGCCCAACCCGTCCGGTGTTCCGCTCGGGTTCGTCATCGGCGCGCTCCGGCCGGACGGCACCATCGACGTCGCGGCGACGGCCAGGATGCGCGAGGCCTGCGGCGACGCGCCCGTCACCTTCCACAAGGCGTTCGACCAGACCCCGGACCTGCCGGCCTCGCTGGACGAGCTGATCGGCCTCCGCGTCGACAGAGTGCTCACCTCCGGCGGGGTGGCGACCGCCGCCGACGGCGCGGAGAAGCTGGCCGAACTCGTGGTGCGCGCGCGCGGACGCGTGACCATCCTCGCGGGCGGCGGTGTACGCCCGGCCAACGTTGCCGAGCTGATCCGCCGCACCGGCGTCCCCGAGGTGCACCTGCGGGCGAGCGAGGCCAGGCCCAGCGCATCCCGGGCTGCCGGTGGTGCTGCGACCGTGTACGACTCCGGATTCCGGATGGTCACGTCCTCCGCCGTGGTCTCCGCCGTGGTGGCCGAGCTGGAGCAGGTGACGGCATGAGCGCATCCACTGCCGCGCAGGTCGAGGGCGGCCCCGTCGAGGCCGTGCTCGCCGTCGACCTCGGCGGCACCGCGATGAAGGGCGCCGTCGTCACGGCGAACGGTGACGCCATCGCCGAGCTGACCATCCCCACCCCCGCCACCGACGTCGTCGACGCGCTGGTCGCCCTGTTCCATGCCCTGCGCTCCCTGGCCGACGACGCCGGATGCACGGTGATCGGCGCCGGAGTCGCCACCCCCGGCATCGTGGATGAGGAGCGCGGCGTCGTGCTCTACGCCTCCAACCTGGACTGGCGGGACGTCCCCCTCCTCGACACCCTCCGCGCCGAACTCGACGTCCCGGTCGCCCTCGGCCACGACGTGCGCGCCGCCGGGATCGCCGAGCGCCTGATCGGTGCTGCGCGCGGCTCGGACGACTTCGTCCTCGTGCCCATCGGCACGGGAGTGGCCGCCGCGTTGATCACCCGCGGCGGAACGGTCACCGGGGCGACGGGCGCCGCAGGCGAGTTCGGCCACATCCCGGTCATCCCCGGCGGCGAGGAGTGCACCTGCGGTCAGCGCGGCTGCCTGGAGGTGTACGTGTCCGGCGCCGGGCTGGCGCGCCGATACGCGGCGGCAGGCGGCGACGACCTCAGCTCGCGCGAGATCGTCGCACGGCTGGGCACGGACCCGACCGCCGACCGCGTCTGGTCGGAAGCCGTCGACGTGCTCGCTCAAGGCCTCAACATCATGACCCTCCTGCTCGACCCTGCTGTGATCGTCCTCGGCGGCGGGTTCTCCCGCGCCGGCGACGCCCTGATGGTGCCCCTCACGGAGCGGATGAGCGCCGGGCTCGCCTGGCGCTCCCGCCCCCGCGTGGTGCGCAGCGAGCTGGGAGGCGACGCCGGACGGACCGGCGCCGCCATCCTCGCGTTCCGCGCGGCAGGCCGCAGCGACCTGCCCGCATCCTGGGCCGAGAGGTTCGAGAAGCAGCCCGTCCTGTCGGACTAGGCGGCCTCCCGAACCCCGTCGGCCTCAGGGATGCGGCGGTGGTGCTCCGCAGCCTCAGTGGATGCGGTGGTGGTGCGCAGCAGCCTCGCGGTTGCGGCGGGCGAACAGCAGCACGACTCCGGCCAGCGCGAGCAGCGCGGCCAGTGCACCGAGCCCGCCCAGCCCCGACACGTCGGAGCCGGTGGATGCGAGCATCCCGGCGGCGGTCGATGCGGGCCCGGCCAGGGCCGTCGCCGAGCCGACGCCAGCGGCGACGGTGGTCCCGTTGCCGTTACCGGTCGACGGGGTCGTTCCGGGCGTTCCCGGGCCGGTGGGCGTCACCGGGGTGCCGGGGTCGGTCGGGCCGGTGGGCCCGGTCGGCGTGGTCGGTCCGGTCGGGGTGGTCGGGGTGGTCGGGCCGGTCGGCGTGGTGGTGGCGCCGGTGGTGCTGGTGTCGCCGATCACGCTGATGGCGTTGCCGCCGAGGGTCACCGGGATCCCGAGATCCACCGGCAGCTGGATGCCGCCGAGCAGTCCCCCGTCTCCGGTGGTCGTCGAGCCGCCGGTCGAGCCGGTCCCGCCGCTTCCGCCGGTGGTGGCTGCACCCGTGGAGCTGCTGTCACCGACCACGCTGATCGCGTTGCCACCCGCGGTCACCGGAACCCCGGCGCCGATGGGGAGCTGGATGCCCGAGAGCGCGCCGTTCGCGCCCGTGGTGCTGGGCGCCCCGCCTCCGGTGCTGCCAGCGGCCGGGGCGGTCGCGGTGGAGCCGGAGCTGGTGGAGTCACCGAGCACGCTGACGGCGTTGCCGCCGGCGGTCACAGGAACAGCGGCGCCGATGGGCGCCTGGATGCCCGAGGCGATGCCGTCAGAACCCGTGGTGGTCGGCGCTGAACCGCTGCCCGAGCCGGCCACAGGAGCGGTCGTCGTCGAACCGGAGGTGGTGGAGTCACCGAGCACGCTGATCGCGTTGCCACCGGCGGTCACCGGCAGCGCGGCGTCGATCGGCGCCTGGATGCCTGAGGCGATGCCATCGGCACCGGTCGTGGTCGGCGCTGAACCGCTGCTCGTGCCCGCCGCAGGAGCTGCGGCGGTTCCGCCCGAGCTGGACGAGTCGCCGAGCACGCTGATCGCGTTCCCGCCGACCGTCACAGGCACAGCGGCATCCACCGGCACCTGCGCACCGGAAGCGATGCCGTCGGCACCCGTCGTGGTCGGCTCGGAGCCGGCAGCACCGGCACCGGCTGCGGGAGCGGCGACAGCCCCCGAGCTGGACGAGTCACCGAGCACGCTGATCGCGTTCCCGCCGACCGTCACCGGCACAGCAGCATCCACCGGCACCTGCGCCCCGGACGCGATGCCGTCCGAGCCGGAGGTCGTCGCACCGGTCGGCGCTGCGGCCTCGGGAGCGGCGGCTGCCGGAGCGGCGGTCGTCGAGTCGGCGCTGGCCGTGTCCCCGACCGCGCTGATCGCGTTGCCGGTGACCGTCACCGGCACGTTCACGTCCAGGAGTGCCTGCGTGCCCGAGAGCACGCCGCCCACTCCGGATGTGTCGACCGTGGCCGACGGGGCCGGTGCGGCAGCCGGAGCGGCAGCGGGTGCAGCGGTCGCCGCGTCCGCGCTGCTCGAGTCGCCGAGCACGCTGATGCCGTTTCCGCTGATCGTGACGGGGACCGTCAGGCCGACGACGGCCTGGGTCCCGGAGGCGGTGCCGTCAGATCCGCTGGTCTCGGCCGCGTTCGCGACACCGACACCCGCCAGTGACAACCCGCCGAGGAAGAGGGTGAACCACAGCCCCCTCGACACGTACTTGTTCATGGTCTTGCCTTTCGATTGAGTGGTGTGCTCCCTCACGGGAGACTTTGGTCGCGTTCTGCCGCAGAAGGGCAGAGGCGACCCACTCAGTCGGGGCTGATGTCGTGGTCGGCGACGGGCGACGCCGGAAGACGGTCGTCGCTGTTGGCACCCAGCGGACCGCCGATGGCGGCCACGGGTGCGATGAAGCTCTCGGGGATGGCCGCACCCGGTGCGGCACCGCCTGCTCCGGATGCGCCCGCCCCGCTGCCCGAAGACGGCGCGAGAGGCGCGGCAGGAGTCGGCCCGTACGGGTCGGCAGGGTCGACCGGCGCACCGTCAGGAAGCGTCGCAGAGCCAGCGCTCGCGAACGCCACGACCAGTGGATGCGCGCCGCCGCGTCCCGCAGCGAACGCGCCGAACCCACTACCGTCACCGAGGGCGGCGGCGTCGGCGGGAATCCCGCCCGGCCGACCACCGGCATCCACACCGGGAACGCCCGGAAGACCGGGCTCCCCCGGACCGCCGGCACCGGGCACGCCAGGACCGCCGGGCAGGCCGGGTCCCCCGGGAGTTCCGGGGAGTCCCGGCGGCAGCACGATGGGCGTCCCGACCACCGGGTCGACCGCCTTCGTGGTGCCGTCGACCACCGTGGTGACCGTGTCGTCGACGGTCTTCGTGACCGGCGTGACGACGGTGGCGACCGGGTCGTCGCCGAGAAGATCGTTGGTGAGCGGAACCGAGTTGAGCACGTCGTCCACGACGCCGACGACCGGCGTGACGGTGGACGTCACGGGCGCCTGGTCCGCGATGCTGTCGAGGGTGTCCGTCACCGGCGTCGTCACGGTGGCGACCACATCCTGCACGGGGGCGGGAACCGCAGGGGCGACCGCCTGGGTCACCGACGCCGCCGTGTCCGTCACGCCGCCGACCACCTCGCCGACCGACTCGTCGACGCCGGAGACGAGGCCGCCGACCGCTCCGAGCACCGAGTGCACGGGCTGCGGAGGTGCAGGCTCGGCGGCGGATGCCTGCGACGAGCCGAGGAAGAAGCCGAGGATCGCGAGACCGGCACCGCCGATCAGAGACCCGATCAGGATGCGGGCAGGGGAGAAGGCGGTGGGCTGTTCAGCCGTGCGTACCAACCCGATCACCCCCTGACCGTTCGAGACAATCGGGACTGTACTCCCCCGTCTACCCGATCGGAAGAGTTTCTGTCGAGGATTCTTTCGAGGGGACTCCGGCCGCATCCAGGGCATCGGTGCGCGAACGCCGCGCCGCCAGCCCGGCGAACACCATCACCACCACGGCTCCCAACGTGATCGCGGCCCCCGCCCAGAGCGGGGATGTGTAGCCGAGACCGGCCGTGATCGTCACCCCGCCGATCCAGGCGCCGAGCGCGTTTCCGACGTTGAACGCGGCGATGTTCGCGCCGGACGCGAGGGTCGGAGCATCCGGGGCGTAGTTCATCACCCGCATCTGCAGCCCTGGCACGGTCGCGAACCCGAACGCGCCCATCAGCACCAGTGCGATCACCGCAGCGACCGGGTTGCCTGCGACCAGCGCGAACACCGCGAGGATCACCGCCAGCCCGGCGAGCACCACGGTGAGCGTGAGGTCGAGCGCGCGGTCGGCGAAGCGGCCGCCGAGCGCGTTTCCGGCGAACAGGCCGACGCCGAACAGGATCAGCAACCACGGCACAGCACCGGATGCGAACCCGCTGACCTCCGTGAGGGTGAACGCCATGTAGGTGAACGCCCCGAACATCCCGCCGAATCCGAGGATGGTCACGACGATCGAGAGCCAGACCTGCCCGGAGCGGAACGCCCGCAGTTCGCTGCGGAGGCTGGGTGCTGCGTCGTCGGACGGGGCGCGAACACCCGTCCCGGACGGCACGAGAACGGCGACGCCGATGGTCGCGACCACCCCGATCACCGCGATGGCCCAGAACGTGGAGCGCCAGCCGAGCGCCTGCCCGAGCAGGGTGCCGAACGGGACGCCGAGCACGTTCGCGGCGGTGAGCCCGGTGAACATGATCGCGATGGCGCGCGCCTTCTTGTCCGGGGCGACCATCCCGGCCGCGACCACGGAGCCGATGCCGAAGAAGGCGCCGTGCGCGAGCGCGGCGAGCACCCGGCCGGAGAGCATGAACGCGTAGGTCGGCGCGAGGGCGGAGGCGGTGTTGCCCACGATGAAGAGCACCATCAGGCCGAGCAGCGCCGCCTTCCTGGGCAGCCGGTTGATCGCGGCGGTGAGGAACAGCGCCCCGACCACCACGCCGAGCGCGTATCCGGAAATGAGCCAGCCCGCCGCCGCTTCGTTCACGCGGAAGTCGGCCGCCACCTCCGGCAGCAGACCGGCGATGACGAACTCGGTGAGGCCGATGCCGAAGCCGCCGAGGGCGAGGGCGATGAGGCCGATGGGCATGAGAACTCCTGTGCTGGTAGTCTGATAGTTGCAGGCGCGTCATAAATAGTTGCACATGCAATTACTTTCTGCAACCCGTGGATGCGCGCGCCGCCACCACAGAACAGGGAGGCCCGCCGATGGGAATCACCGACGACGCCGTCGAGGTGCGCGCCCAGGGCTGGCGCACCCTCGCAGCGCTGCACAACTTCATCGAGAGCGAACTCGAACGCGCGCTCACCAAAGAGGTGCAGCTCTCCGTGGTCGAATACACGGTGCTCGACGCCCTCAGCCGCCAGGACGGCTGGCACATGCGCATGCAGCAGCTCGCCCGCGCGAGCGCCCTCAGCCCGAGCGCGACCACCCGCCTCGTCAACCGGCTCGAAGAGCGCAGCCTCCTCACCCGGGTACTCTGCGACGACGACCGCCGCGGCATCTACACCGAGCTCACGGCCGCCGGCCACCACCTGCTCGACGCGGCCCGGCCCATCCACGACGCCGCCCTCGAACGCGCGCTCGCCGAGGCGCACGACGTGCCCGAGCTGGCCGGGCTGATCTCGGCGCTGCCGCAGCTCGCACTGGTGCACTGACCGCTGGTGCACTGACCGCTGGTGCACTGACCGCTGGTGCACTGACCCTCGCGGCACTCGCCGCCCCGAACCCCCTTTCGACGAAAGACCCTCCGATGCTCCGCACCATGTTCAAGTCCAAGATCCACCGCGCGACCATCACGCACTCCGACCTGCACTACGTCGGCTCCCTCACCGTCGACCTCGACCTGCTCGACGCGGCCGACCTCCTCCCCGGCGAACAGGTGAGCGTCGTCGACATCGCCAACGGCAACCGCTTCGAGACCTACCTCATCGCCGGCGAGCGCGGCAGCGGCGTCATCGGCGTCAACGGCGCGGCAGCCCACCTGGCCGAGGTCGGCCACCTGGTGATCGTCATCTCCTACGCCCAGCTGACGGACGAGGAGGCCCGCGCCTTCGAGCCGACGGTCGTCCACGTGGATGCGCAGAACCGCATCGTCGCGGTCAACTCCGACCCGGCCTCCGCGATCACCCCCGGCGTCGAGACCCCGCCGTTCGCGGTGCGCTGAGCCGGGCACAAGCCGTCAGCGCAGGATCTCCACCAGCGCGATCCAGCTGAACAGCGCAGCGCCCAGCAGTGCCACGATCGTCCCGATCGCCACGAGGTAGAGCGCGGCGGGCAGCGACAGCACCCCAAGCACGCCTCCGACCGCGAAGATCACCAGCGGCAGCACGAACGACACGATGTGCTGCACGTCGTACCGGTGATACTCCGCTCCCCCCGGATCGTGGACGATCGCCCGCGACGCCATCACCGCGATCACCACCCCGATCGCCGTGCCGACCAGCGTCACGATCCCGTACCCCCACAGCGCCTGACCGGGGATGAGGGCCACGCACGCCAGCACGATGCCGAGGATCAGCGCGGCGACGGCGGCACCCGCCCGCGCGGCGAGTCCGCGCGATTCGGCGATCTGCTTGATGTTGACGGACAGCGCCACGATCAGCAGCCCGCCGAGGGCAGCACCCGCCCCGGCGATGGCCACGTTGAACTCCGCCCACGGCTCGAGCTGCGCATCCATGCCCACATGCTAGCCAGGGGACGCGCCGGGGGCGTATAAAGAGGCCATGAGCGAACCGATCGAGCAGTGGGTGGAACTCTATCGGCGGGCCTGGGAGTCCAACGATCCGGACGACATCCGGGCGCTGTTCACCGAAGAGGCCAGCTACCGCACCGAGCCGTTCGCCGAGCCGTGGGACGGCCACCTCGAGATCGTCGAGGGCTGGCTGGATGCGCAGGACGATCCGGGAGCAGCCACCTTCGAGTGGCGCGTGGCGGGCCGCGACCAGCACACCTACTTCGTCGAGGGCGTCACCGACTATCGCGACGGCCCCATCTACAGCAACCTCTGGGTGGTGAAGCTCGCCCCGGACGGCCGGGCAGAAGAGTTCACCGAGTGGTGGATGGAGCAGGAGCCCGCGCAAGACTGACCCGCCTGCGAGACACTCGGCGTCGGCGGGCCACCTCCCGCACGTCCCGCCGCCTTCCGCTCAAGCGGAGAAATCTCCACCAGCGCGCGCGAACTCCGTTCGGGCGGAGGGACGCGCCGCGCTGACGCTCAGACTTCCGCTGAAGCGGAGCCGCCGGGCGGCGGGCCGGTTGAGCCGGAGTTTCCGGCCGACACGCCGCCAGGATCTCCGCTCAACCGGAGCATCCCGAAGTCGCGGGCTGGATTTCCGCTTAGACGGAACCTATGGAGTGCTGGATGGAGCAGGAGCCCGCGCAGGACTGAGCGGCACCCGACGAACGGCCTAGAGCGCGCCGAGCCAGAGGCCGAGGCCCGCTGCGGCGAGCGCGAGCAGCATCATGCCGAACGCGTTGAAGGCGGCCGCCCGGTAGCGGCGCTGCTGGGCGAGGCGGACGGTTTCGTAGCTGGCGGTGCTGAAGGTGGTGTACCCGCCGAGGAAGCCCGTGCCGATGATCGCGCGCCATTCCGGCGGCAGCCCGTTGGCGATGGCGAGTCCCGTGACCAGGCCGAGGAGGAACGAGCCCGTCACGTTGATCACGGTGGTGCCGAGCGGGAAGGCGACAGCGATCCGGCTGCGCAGCACCCCGTCGAGCACGAGACGTGCGACGGCGCCCAGGCCGCCCGCGACGGCCACCCCGACCACCAGCAGCGGCGTCACCGCGTCCGCCCGATGCGCGCGCCGAGCGCGATCCCGGCCACCGACGCCACCGCGCCGACCAGGATCGTCGCGATGGCGTAGAGGATGCTGCCGCCGAGGTTCTGTGCCGCGATCAGGCCGTCCGCATCCACCGCGAACGCGCTGTACGTGGTGAAGCCGCCCAGGATGCCCGTCCCGGCGAACAGGCGCACGCTGCGGCGCATCCCGTGGTCCGGTCCGCGCCTGGCGAGCGTTTCGAGCAGCCAGCCGAGTAGGAACGCACCGACCACGTTGATCGCGAACGTCGCCACCGGAAGCCCGGCCAGCGGGGGGATCGCCGCCGAGATCAGGTACCGGGCGGTCGTGCCGAGCGCCCCGCCGACGAAGACCAGCCCGAGGTACTGCCAGCGCAGGTGCACGGGAGCTTGTCCGGTCGCGGCCATGCGGTATCCACCCTTCGGTCAGGAAGCGTAGGAACTATCAGCGGACGACGCGGTTCGGGCGCGAAGCGGTCGCGGCCCCGGCGAGATCCATCGCCGTTCGCCCACTATACCGGCGGCCAATACCGCACCGGCGGGCTATACCGGCGGGTCCTCCCACGGCAGCGCGCCCTGCCCGGGCACCGGCGCGAGCGGCACCACGATCACCGGGCGGTGCTGCCGGTGTGCCAGGTGCACCGCCACCGAGCCGTTGAAGAACTCCCGGATGCTGCCCCGCAGCCCGGCCTCGCGCGTCCCGACCACGATGTAGCGCGCATCCACCTCGTCGGCCAGCCGGGTGAGCGCCCACGAGGGGTCGCCGGCCAGCTGCTTCAGCTGGTACGGCACGCCCGTCCCGTTCAGCACCGACCGGATGCGCTCCTCCAGCTCGGGGTCGAAGGTCTCGTCTTCGACCTCCGGGAGGTCGGGGTCGTACGGCAGTGCGACCACGGTGCCGTCCACGTAACTGGACACCAGGTAGCGGTTCGGGTCGACGTTCGCGCAGATCAGGGGAACGTCGAGGTCGTCGGCGAGGGTGAGTGCGTGCTGCAGGACCGCCACCGGCTGGCCGGGGACGACCGCGACGAGGATTCCTCCGCGCAGAGTGCTGTCATTGCCGCTCATGTCCCTAGTGTGCACCACGCCTGCCCTCGACGGCTGCAGGATGCTGGGGTACCGTCGCGGTAACGCGGCCGTACCGATCGCCGTGCAGAGAGAACGGGAGCCTGATGAGTTTCGACAAGCCGCCGCTTCCCCGCGAGCGACGCAGGACCACGAAAGGCTTGCGGCCTCTGCCCGAGCTGACGAAGGACCTCGTCGCGCAGCTGCGGAGACTGGTGGCGAGCGAGCTCGCCCTGTTCAAGTCGGAGATGGCGGCGAAGGCGAAGGCGGCCGGTGTCGGCGCCGGGCTGCTCGTCGCCGCGCTGATGTTCGTCTTCTTCGCGCTCTGCGCGCTGGTCACGACGGCCGTGCTCGCGTTCGCGCTGATCGTGCCGGCCTGGCTCGCTGCCCTGATCGTCGCCGGCATCCTGCTCGTGCTCGGCATCATCGCCGCCCTGATCGGACGGGCGAGCCTGAAGCGCGGCGTCCCGCCCGTGCCGGACGACCTCAAGCAGGAACTGGGCGACGACCTGCGCGCCCTGAAGGGAGAGCGACCGTGACCGACCGCCGACCCGAGCGGCCGCCGCTCCCCCAGGGCGCAGGCATCCCCACGATCAAGCTCGACCTGGAGCAGACCAGGGACGAACTGGCGTCGACCCTCGACGACCTGTTCGCCACGTTCAACCCCGGCGTGCAGATCCGGTCGCATCCCGTGCTGTTCGCCGGCCTGTTCCTCGGCGCCGTCGCCGCCGCGGCCGGTGCCATCGCCCTGCTGACGCGAGGCCGGTCGCGTGGCCGCTGAGCGCGGCGCTGTCGGGGTCGGCGTCGGTTCGTCGCGCGCGGAGGCGGTGGGCCGGATCGAGCGGATGCACCACGTCTCGTGGTTCCGTCTGCCGTGGGGGTTCATCCTCAAGCGCACGTTCCGCAGCTTCTCGCTCGACGCCTGCACCGACCTCGCCGCCGGCCTGACCTACTTCGCCGTGCTGTCGCTGTTCCCGGCGATGATCGCGCTGGTGAGCATCCTGGGCCTGATCGGTCAGAGTCAGGCGGGGATCGACGCGCTCTTCCAGGTGGTCGAGGAACTGGCGCCCGGCACCCTGGATGCGGTCAAGGGCCCGATCGAGAACCTGGCGGCCTCCCCGGCGAGCGGGTGGGGTCTCGTGGTCGGCATCGTGGGCGCCATCTGGTCGGCGTCCGGATACGTCGGCGGTTTCGGGCGAGCGCTGAACCGGGTCTACGGAGTGCGTGAGGGCCGCACGGTCTTCACCCTGCGACCGGTGCAGCTCGGTGTCACCGTCGCTGCCCTGGTGCTGATCGCGCTGATGGCCGTGATGCTCGTGGTGTCCGGCCCGGTCGCCACCGCCATCGGCAACGCCATCGGCGTCGGCACGACGGTGGAGGTGGTGTGGTCGATCGTGAAGTGGCCCATCATGATCTTCGCCATCGTGCTGCTGGTCGCCCTGCTCTACTCGGCGACGCCCAACGTCAAGCAGGCGAGGTTCCGCTGGCTCACCACCGGATCGTTCGCCGCGATCATCGTGCTCGGGATCGCGTCGGCGCTGTTCGCGTTCTACGTCGCCAACTTCGGCAGCTACGACAAGACGTACGGCGCGCTCGCCGGCATCATCGTGTTCCTGCTGTGGATCTGGATCGCGAACGTCGCCCTGCTCCTCGGCGCGGAGCTCGACTCCGAGATCGAGCGCGCCCGCCAGCTGGTCAGCGGCATCGAGGCGGACACCGTGCTGCGCCTGCCGCTCAAGTCGGACCAAGCCATCGTGAAGGCACGGGATGCGGAGTCCACCGACATCCTCGCCGCCAGGGAGATCCGCAAGCGCTACCGTTAGGCTCGCGCCATGAGCGAGGAACGACCGGCAGGGGAACGGACAGCAGAGCAACGATCAGGCACGAGCATCCCGGACTCCCGCGGGCGGACGGGGCTGCACCGGGTGGGCGCCGACCTCGACCGCAATCCGGATGTGCGCATCCGGAGCGTGGAGGTCACCTCCGACGGCTGGCACGTGCTGCGCCGCACCACCTTCGACTACCGCGGCCGCGACGGCACGTGGACCACCCAGGCGCGAGAGACGTACGACCGCGGAAACGGCGCCACCATCCTGCTCTACGACCCGGATGCGCGCACCCTGCTGCTCACCAGGCAGTTCCGCTTTCCCGCTTATGTGAACGGCCACCACGATGGGATGCTCGTGGAGGCCGCCGCCGGTCTGCTCGACGACGACTCGGCCGAGGAGGCCATCCGGCGCGAGGCCGCGGAGGAGCTCGGCGTGACCGTCGGCGAGCTGACGCACCTGTTCGACCTCTACATGAGCCCCGGATCGGTCACCGAGCGCGTGCACTTCTTCGCCGCGCCGTACTCGGCGGGCGAGGTGCGCGGCGGCGGCGGCGTCGAGGAGGAGGGCGAGGAGATCGAGCCGGTGACCATCGGCTACGACGAAGCGCTCGACCGGATCGCCGACGGCACCATCGTGGACGGCAAGACCGTCATCCTGCTGCAGTGGGCGGCGCTCACCCTGTTCAGGGCGTGACGCCGGTCAGTGCGTGAAGCTCGACACCTGGCCCTCGGTGGGCATCGGGGCTTCGAGCGCATCCAGGTAGTCCGTGGCCTCCCGGATGTCGATCACCAGGCTCTCGGCGAGGTTGCGGCTCAGGCCGTTGCGCACCACGATGCGCTGCACCACCAGGTCGGAGAGGTCGTCCGGCATCGGGTACGCCGGGATCAGCCAGCCTTTCAGACGCAGCCGCTCCGACAGGTGGTAGAGGTTCCACTTGTCGGTGTGGCCGGGGGTGAGCTGCCAGGCGAACACGGGGATGTCCGTTCCGTCGTTCCAGAGGGTGAACGCATCCATCGCCGCGATCTCACCGGACAAGTAGACCGCCACGTCTTGGCAGGTCTTCTGCACCCGGTAGTAGCCGTCCCAGCCCAGGCGGAGGAACAGGTAGTACTGCAGCAGCACCTGCGCCCCCGGCCGGGAGAAGTTGAGCGCGAACGTCGGCATGTGGCCGCCGAGGTAGGTGACGTCGAACACCAGATCCTTCGGCAGGTCGTCCACCGACCGCCAGATCACCCAGCCGAGCCCCGGGTACACCAGGCCGTACTTGTGCGCTGAGGTGCTGATGGACGCGACGCGCTCCACCCGGAAGTCCCACGCCAGGTCGGGCTGCAGGAAGGGTGCGATCATGCCACCGGATGCGCCGTCGACGTGGATCGGGATGTCGAGCCCCGTCTGCTCCTGGATGCGGTCGAGGGCTTCGGCGATGGCGGCGACGGGCTCGTACATCCCGGTGTACGTGACGCCCATGATCGCGACGACGCCGATGGTGTTCTCGTCGACGTACTTCTCCAGCTCGAACCCGTCGAGCACGCGGTGCTCGTCGCTGATGGGGACGAACCGCGGCTCCACATCCCAGTAGTTGCAGAACTTCTCCCAGCACACCTGCACCGCACTCGACAGCACCAGGTTCGGCTTGTCGGTGGATGCGCCCGCCGCCCGACGGGCGTGCTGCCAGCGCCGCTTGAGCGCGAGACCGCCGAGCATGCACGCTTCGGACGACCCGATGGTGGAGGTGCCGATCGCCTTGTCCCGGTCCGGCGCGTTCCACAGTCCGGCGAGCATCGTCCAGCAGCGTTTCTCGATCGCGGCGGTCTGCGGGTACTCGTCCTTGTCGATCATGTTCTTGTCGGCGGACTCGGCGTAGATCCTGTCGGCCTGCTCGTCCATCCAGGTTCCGACGAACGTCGCCAGGTTGAGCCGGGAATTGCCGTCGAGCATCGCCTCGTCGTGCACGATCTGGTACGCCGTCTCCGGAAGGGACTCGCTGGGCGGGAAGTTGTTCAGCGGGAAGTCGGTCGCCTCCCCCGCCCGCGCGAACACCGGATTGAGCTGGTCCTGGTCGCTGATTCCGGTGTGCGCGTGATGCGTCTCGCGCGGCGTGCCGGACGCCGAAGTGGTCATGGGGCCACGCTAGGCCCGTCGCGCGGCGAGCACCAGAGCCCCGGGGGGTGTGTGGTCAGGCGCTGATGGTCCTGGATGCGCCGAGAACTTCGCCGTCCGCATCCAGTGCCTGAACCGCGACGCGCTGCGCCCGCTCGATCAGGAGGGAGGTCTCGAACCCGGAGCGCTTCACGGTTCCCACCGGCACCGGCTCGCCCGAGGTGGAGGCGAGCACGCGCCACGATCGCACCTCTGTCGCGCCGTTCCAGCTGGCGAACACGCGCGTCTTCTCGCCCTCGTCGCGCACGGCGACCGCGGGCGCGGTGGTGGGATGCGCCGTCCAAGTGTGCCGCGAGGCGCGGTATGAGATGGCGCCGAGCGTTGCCTCGTACACCGCGTCGCCCGCTGCGGTGAACTCCGTGACCGATGGGTCGGTGCCCCAGCCGACGATGACGTTCCCGTTGGGCAGCACCTCGACGCTGCCCATCGCGGTCCCGAGGTGGCCGTCGTAGCTGTACGACTGTTCCAGGGTGGCCGTCGTCTCCGTCGCGTCGAGCGAGAACCGCATCCCCCTGGATGCGCCGTCGGTGCCCGAGTAGAGGTGGTTGTCGAAGAGGGTAATGCTGCCGTCCTGGTGCCTGCGCACGTCGTGCTGCCAGGCGAACACCGCATCCTTCGCCACGGCGATGTCGCTCCTCCTGCCACCGAACCGCCATTTCACCTCGCCGGTCACCCGGTCGATCGAGTAGATCGTGTGCGTGTGCCTGGCGGAGACGAGGATGCGGTCGCCGTCCTCCTCCACCGCGTTCAGGTGGTAGGCGTCGAACGCGCGGCCGGCGGTCTTGCCGTCGTGCCCAGGATCCTGCGTCAGCCCGAGGTAGGTCTCCGCGACCGGGATGTGGTCGAGCGCCGACCAGTCGAGCAGCACCTTTCCGGTCTCCACGTCGATCTCCTGCACGTGGCAGTCGAAGACGTAGCCGTTCTTGGGGCCGCCGATCGAGCTGAGGTCGGCGGGCTTCGTCACGTAGACGGTGATGAGGGCGGTGCCCCGGTCGGTGAGGTTGAACTCGTGCAGGTCGACGTCGAGGTCGTTTCCCGCGGAGACCGTAGCGATGGTCGCGTAGGTGGAATCGAGGATCCTGCCGGTGCCGGAGCCATGCCCGCCCGTGCTGGTGCCCGTCCAGTACGTGAGCACGGGTTCGCCCTTGTAGGTCTGCACCTTGAGGTCGGTGACGTTGGCCTTGGTCGGCTCGATCCAGACCGGCTCGCCGCTCTCCCGCACGATCGCTCCGTTGAAGCCCTTCACCTGCTGCGTCACGAACAGGAAGCCGGGCGCGGTCGTGCCGGTCTTCCAGGAGGTGATTGCGGGGACGGTGAGGTCGGTGCTGACGAACGAGCGGAGCACCGGCTGAGCGGTGGCCGTCGGCGACGGCGTGGCCTGGCGCGTTGCGGCGGACGAGCCGGAGCCCGGCCGGGTGGCGGCGAAAAGACTCGCGGCGACGCCGACGCCGAGCATGCTGCCGCCGGTGATCAGCGCGCGGCGAGAGAGCGCAGGTGTTTTCTGATCGGGGGTCACCCCTCCACTATCCGCGCGGAAATCGGCGGACGCTAGGCCGCAGCTATGAGCGGGCTGGACGCCCGTGCCCGGCCCCCCGGCCGCGCTACGCGTGGAGCGCGTCGATGACGCCCTGCACGCGCCTGGCCCTGGTGTCCGCGCTCTTGGCGCCGTCGATGGAGAGCGCGTGCGCACGCTGCTTGCTGTACGACAGGGCTGCCCACGCCTGCGCCGCCGCCGGATCGGCCTCGAACGCTGCGGCGAGGTCGGCCGGCACCTCGACCGTGCGCGGTGCGTCGTCGACCTCGAGCGTGACCTCGACCTCGTCGCCCGCGCCGCGGCCCGTCGCCGCCCTGGTCTCGGAGTTGAACGAGATCAGATAGCGGCCGCCCATCGACGCGATGGTGTTCCGGTAGCTGTACCCGCCGTCGATGGTCACCACGACGGGGACGCGCTTGCCTCGGTCGAAGCCGAGCACGACCTCTTCTGGCACGACGATGCCGACGTTGTTCCCGCCGCCGGCCGACAGGGTTGTTCGGAAGCTGACCACGGGTGTCCTCTCGCTGATGCCGGTGCCGTGCCGGCTACGGCCAGCGTAGAGGACGGCGCGCGGTGAGGCGAGGGCGCGATCGGCTGCGGCGATCAGCGGCGGCGATCAGCCTCCGGCGAGCGTGGGCCCTGTGGCGTTGCCGAAGTCGATGTGCAGGTGGTTGCAGGTGTCGTCGAACGGCTTGAAGTTCTCGACGCTGATCGACGACCGGCAGTTGATCTGGCCGAGGCCGGAGCCGTTCGGCACCAGCGGGTCGAGCAGGCGGATGAGTTCGAGAGAGCGCGAGTCGCCGCCGGTGAGCGGGGCGCCGTCGAGGAGGTAGAAGTCGACGGCGTGGCCGCCGCCGTTTGCGTAGTGGGACGATTCGGTCCCGGCGCCCTCGATCTGGCCGGTGCAGCGGCGGTTGATGTCGCTGACGCCCACCTGCGAGAAGTGCTGCAACGCCACGGAGATGCTCTGCAGGACGCGGTAGTCCACACCGCATCCCGGAACGGCGTTGCCTTCGGCGAGGTCCGCGATCTCCGGGATGTGGTTGGGGGTCGAGCCGACGAGCCGACCGGATGCGACAGCGCCCATGAGCTGGACGGCCAGCGCTTCGACGCTCGGCGACACCGAGGTGTTCATGGTCGAGTCGAGCATCTGCGGCGACTCGGCGATCTGCAGCCCGTCGCGGGAGACGACCTGTGCGGTGACGTCTCCGCTGGTGAGGGTCTGCACGGCGAGGGCGGTGCGGGCGTTGCCCATCGGCGACGCCTCGTTGGTGCTCGCGTATGCGGGCAGGGCGGCGGTGCCGAAGAACGCGGTCAGCGCGAGGAGCACGGCGGCGTGGAAGCCGAACCGCTTGCGGTGCGTGACGTGCACCGTGCGGAAGATGCCGCGCGTGGGAGCGGGCGCGGGGCCCGGCTGTGCGGCAGCGCGCGCGGCGGCGGCGGCAGATCGCCTTGTCGGCTTGACCACGATGCGCTCGCGCTTCGCGGGCCGCTGACGCTCATGCTCGACGCGTGCACGACGGCTCACGAACACCTGTCCGGGGTCCGTCGAGAGCTCCGCCGGCTCCTGGACGTCGACGACGACCGGAGCCCGATAGGTGCGGCGAGACCGCGACGGGGCACTGGACTGGGGCAAACCGTAGGCTTTCTGAGCGGGGGTAATGCGCCGGGCCTGGCGCAAACGCGTACTGACTAGTTTTACCCGATTTCGCCTGAAGGTTCCATCAACATGCATGGATTTCCCGGCCGCAGGGGCCCGTCCCGCGCGTTCGGGTCACGCAGGAATGGGCCCCTGACCGGGGGTTTCAGCACGGATCGCTCCGCGTTGATGCATCCAAATCTACGATGTCCGCGTTTTGGAGGACCGGCGGGGTACGGCTGTTACGACAGAGGCGCGTTCGCCCCTATTTCCTCGGCGGCGGAACGTGCGCGAAAACGGACGGATAGTCGTCGAGCCAGGACCATCGGTCAACCGGCCACGTGATGACGAAGGCCCGACCCACGACGTCAGAGCGCGGGATGGAGCCACCGCCGGGGGCATCCATGTGATAGCGGGAGTCGCCCGAACTATTGCGATTGTCCCCCATCACCCAGTAGGCGTTTGCAGGGACGGTTGTCGAGAAGGGTATTGCCGACGCCGGCAGCGTGGGCGCGAACAGGTACGGCGTCTCGTTGATCGCTTCGCCATTCACTGTCACCTGACCGATGGCGTTGCAGCACGCAACCGCGTCCCCAGGGAGACCGATGACGCGCTTGATCAAATGATCGTTCTCTTTGGCCGACGGGATCCCGATGAAGGAGAGGATCGCTTCGCCGGGGTTGAGCTGCTCGCTCGACGAGGTCGCACCTCCCCCGAGCCATCCCCCAGGATCCTTGAACACGACCACATCGCCTCGATTGATGGGAAAGAGGGCAGGCGGGAGTTCATTGACGACCACGCGGTCGTTGATCATGAGCGTCTTCTCCATCGACGCGGAGGGGATGTAGAACGACCGTGCCACGAAGGTCTTGATCAGGAACGAGGCCAGCACGGCGACGACGGCGATGACCAGAACGTCCCTGAGCAGCTCTTTTGCACCCCGGCTCACCCGTGGATTGACGGTCGTGTCCGATTCCAGCGCGCGCGCCTGTCGTCTTGTCATACATATTCTTTACCTTGGATATGACAGAGCGCCAAGTCCGTGTCAGCGGATCGCGACGGCCAGTTCGACGCCGCCCGCGCGTTCGCGCAGCGCGACCTCTGCGCGGCCCGCGAGGTCTTTCAGCCCGATGCCCGCGCCCGGCGAGGCGAGTTCGCCGCCGGAGGTCACGAGCACCAGTACGCCGTCGTCCTCGCCGCGTTCGAGCTCCAGGGTCACCGGGGATCCGTCGCCGTGCCGCACCGCGTTGGCGAGGCCCTCGGACATCGCATCCACCACCGCCTCGCAGCGGCGGTGGTCGCCGTCGAGGCGACCCCAGACCTCGTCGTCGATGCGCACGTCGAGGGTCATCGCCGAACGCCAGCTGTCCGCGAGCATCCGGATGCGGGTGCGCGCGTCCGTCCTCGGCCGCGCGCCCCGCAGTTCGCTCCGGATGCGGTCGACGGCGTCGCGCACGGCGGCGGACGCGTCCGCGGGGGTGCCGCCGCTCATTCCGACCGCGAGGGCGCTGGCGATCAGCTCGGACTGCACGCCGGAGTGGAGCAGCCGGGCGATGCCTTCGCGCTCGTGGTCGTATTCGGCCCGCGCTCGAGCCGCGGAGTCGACCGCAGCCTGCATCGACTCCTCGATGGCGCTCTGGTCGGCGCGCACGCGCACGGAGAGCGACGACACCAGGGCGACCGCTGCCGCGACCACCGGGTAGACGAAAGCCTGGAACGCGATCAGCGTGGTCGAGTACCCGGCCGCGCGCAGGAACAGGGAGCTCTCGAGCGTCAGCAGCACGCCCACCGCGATGTAACCGGTCAGCACGGTTGCAACCCGGGCTCCCGCACGCTTCACCCGCGAGGAGAGTTTGGCCACGGCGATGTTGCCCAGGAGCAGGATGATCAGGGAGGCGGGCGTCTGCCCGAGAGCCACCCCGATCCCGTACTCGCCGACGGCGAACGGCGCGACCATCCCGACGAACAGCACCGCGGTCGGCAGCGCGGGAGCCGGCCGGATGCCGCTGACCACCGAGCGCAGCCAGCCGATCCGTCCCGGCGCCGGCGGCTCAGCCGCAGCCTCCGCGCGCGACTCCGGACCAGCCTCCTGGCGCGCGGGCTGCGCCTCCTCGGCGACGTACAGCTCGTGGCTCGCCGGACGGACGATGTCGTTCGCCAGCGAGCGCAGCAGCCGCGAGGCGTCCGCCGGTTCGATGCCGGCGAGCATCGCAGGGGCTGCGGCGTCCTCGATCTGCGCGAGCACCGCATCCACCGACACCGCCCGCAGGTTCCGGATGCGGTCCAGGGCAGCCAGCTCGTCGGCCTCCGCCGCCTGCCGCACGGCGTTGAGACGCCGGAACACGCCGCGGTGGTCGCGCACCAGGTCGACGCCGATGGCGATGAGGGAGAACACCGACAGGCAGGTGACGACGTTGATGGCGACGCGGACGCCGAGTTCCCCCTGCGTGACCGGGATGCCGAGAAGCGCGGCCGACCCGAGGAACACGAACGGCCGGGCGGCTCCGACTGCCGCGAACAGCAGCAGCGCGACGACGGCGCGCATCCGGTCGGGCGTCACCTGCAGGACGCCGTACGCCGCCGCCAGGAGCACGCCGATGGCGATGTGCTCGATGCCCGCGACGGCGGCGGCGCGCCCGAGCGACCGGCCGCCGTCGACGTACTGCAGGCCGGACATGACCGTCATGGCGAACGGGAACGTGATGATCCAGGTCCACCAGGTGATGGCGTTGCGTCCGGTCGCCCTGGCGAGCAGGCGACGGGTGGAGACGAGGTTCATCGGACGCTCACCCGCCCTCAGCCGAGGCCCGTGCGCGGGTCGCCGAACGTGGCGGTGTAGAGCGTCGCCGCCGCGACCCTCGGGGTCACGCGGTCGTCGCCGGAGACGCCGAGCGCACTGAAGATCCGCTCGACGCTCTTCTCGACGGCGCGCACGGTCACCCCGCGGCGGCGCGCGATCTCGGCGTTCGAGAAGCCCGCGGCGAGCAGCCGCGTGGTCTCCAGCTGCGCTTCGCTCAGCCGCAGCATGGCGGCCCGGCCGTCGCCCTCCGGCGCCTCCCGAGAGAGCGGACGCTCGGCCAGCGCCGCCTCGGCGGCGGCGACCAGTTCGTCGATGTCCTCGATGGCGCCCTTGTTCACGAACGACGCGCCTCCCACGGTTTCGCGGGCACGCGCGACCGCCGCCTCCCTCGACAGGTTGCTGAGGAACACGATGGCGATGTGCGGCGCGCGCTCGCGGAGGATGGTCGCCAGCTCCAGGCCGTTCGGCCGCTCCCCCAGGTCGATGTCGGTGACCAGTAGATCGGGGTCAGCCGTGTCGGCCAGGCGCAGCGCTTCGGCGGCGGACGCGGCGGGCGTGACGTCGAACCCGCGCCGTTCGAGCGCCTCGGCGACGAGGGAACGCATCAGCGCGTGGTCCTCGACCACCAGCGCTCTGCGTCTCCACCCGTTGATCGTCATTTCCGACAGGATAACCGGGCGCGGAGGGGGCTTCGGACCGCCCAGTGCACCCCAGTTCGGGGACGTGAGGATGCCCGCCCCGGGGTTCGCGCGGCCCGGGGCGGACAGTCTGGGGTCAGCCTCGCGCGAAGCGGAGGGTGACCAGCTGGAAGGGCCGGAGGGTCAGCTCGACCCGGCCGTGACCGGCGCCGTCGCCGCTCGTGCCGACCACCGCATCCCTGGCCGTCTCGCGTTCGAGGAGGTCGGTCTCGGTCACCCCGGCGTGCGGGAAGTGCACGCCGATGCTCGCCGTGGTGCGGCTGCCGTGCGCCTCGTACAGTCGCACGACCACGTCGCCGGAGCCGTCCTCCGCCAGCTTGACCGTCTCGATCACCGCTGCGGGGCTCGACGACGACACCAGCGGCTCGACCGCTGGCGCCTGCCCGGCGCGCACGGGGAGGTTGAGCCGGTAGCCGGCCTCGATCGCCGCATCCAGACCGCCGACGACGATCGAGGTGCGCAGCGTGTGCTCGCCCTGGTCCGCATCCGGATCGGGGAACATCGGCGCCCGGAGCAGCGTCTGCCGCACGAGCGAGTACGTTCCTCCCCCGTCGCGGGCGTGGCGGGTGATGTCGTGGCCGTACGTCGCGTCGTTCGCGACGCCGACCCCGAATCCGGCCTCGGCGACGTGCACCCAGCGGTGGGCGGGCGTCTCGAAGCGGGCGGTGTCCCAGCTGGTGTTCGTGTGCGTCGGCCGGTCGATGTGGCCGAACTGGATCTCCGACCGGGCGGATGCGGTGTGCACGTCCACGGGGACCGCGAGCTTCAGCATCCGCTGCTTCTCGTGCCAGTCGACGTGCGTGACGATGTCGAGCGCGGCCGAGCCTGCGTCGAGCGTGACGGTCTGGGTGACCACCGACGACCCGAAGCTGCGCACGATCCGCAGCCCGACGCTGTCTCCGCCGTTGCTCCCGCCGTCGGCGACCACCTCGAGGCTGTCGAGAGCGGTGAGGTCTTCGCCGAACCGGCGGTATTCCACATCCACGTCCCAGGCATCCCACTGCGTCGGGGTATCGCGGAACAGCTGCAGCAGGTTGGCCCGCGTTCCGGGAGGCAGCACCTCGCGGCCGGACGCCGCATCGACGATGGAGGCCACCAGGCCGTCCCCGTCGACCGTCACGGTGAGCAGCGCGTTGGCGAGCACGTAGCCGTCTCCGGAGCGCTCGATCCGCGCATCCCCCGTCCGAGATGCTGCCCCTGCACCGAACGCCGGCACGCCGTCCACCAGGAACGGCGAGGCGTTGAACACCACGTCGCCTCCGGATGCGGCACCGGATGCGCCCCCGGATGCGCCGCCCAGCGCCGCCACCGAGCGCGCGATCACGCCCTCCAGCGCCTCAGCCACCGCCGCGTAGTTCTCCACGGCCTGGTCGTGCACCCAGCCGATCGACGAGCCGGGCAGGATGTCGTGGAACTGCTGAAGCAGGACCGTCTGCCACGCAGCGCGCAGCTCGTCCACCGGGTAGTCGGCCCCTGCCCGCACGGCGGCTGTGGTCGCCCACAGCTCTGCCTCGTGCAGCAGGTGCTCGCTGCGGCGGTTGCCGTGCTTGGTGCGCGCCTGCGAGGTGTACGTGCCGCGGTGGAATTCGAGGTACAGCTCGCCCGCCCACACGGGAGCCGGTGAGAACTCGGCCGAGGCGGCCTCGAAGAACGCGGCCGGGGTGGCGACGCGCACGATCGGCGAGCCCTCCAGGTCGGCGGTGCGCTTGGCCGCAGCGACCATCTCCCTGGTCGGGCCTCCCCCTCCGTCGCCGAACCCGAACGGCACGAGCGACGTGTTCGCGCTGCCCTTGTCGGCGAAGTTCTGCTCGGCGTGCGCCAGCTCGGCCCCGGACAGCACGGAGTTGTACGTGTCGACCGGCGGGAAGTGGGTGAAGATCCTGGTGCCGTCGATGCCCTCCCACTCGAAGGAGTGGTGCGGGAACTTGTTGACCTCGTTCCAGGAGATCTTCTGCGTGAGGAAGTAGTCGGCGCCCGCCGCGCGCGCGATCTGCGGGAGCGCGCCGGAGTATCCGAACGAGTCGGGCAGCCACACCTCTTTCGGCTCGAAGCCGAACTCCTCGAGGAAGAACCGCTTGCCCTCCACGAACTGCCTGGCCATCGCCTCCGACCCCGGCATGTTCGTGTCCGACTCCACCCACATGCCGCCGACCGGCACGAACCGCCCTTCGGCCACCCGCACCCGGATGCGCTCGAACAGCTCGGGGTAGTACTGCTTCATCCACGCGAACTGCTGCGCCGACGAGCACGCGAACACGAAGTCCGGGTCCTGGTCCATCAGGTCCAGCACGTTCGAGAACGTGCGGGCGCACTTGCGGATGGTCTCGCGCACCGGCCACAGCCAGGCCGAGTCGATGTGCGCGTGGCCGACGGCGAACACCTTGTGCGCCGTCGCCGCCGCCGGGGAGGCGAGCACCTCGGCGAGCGCCGCGCGGCCGTCCGCCGCCGTGCCGTGCACGTCGGTCGGGTCGACGGCGTCCACCACCGCATCCAGTGCGGCGAACAGGGATGCGCGCCGCGGCGACTGCTCAGGCAGCACGGCGGCGAGGCCCCGCGCCGTCCACACGTCCTGCACCAGCTCCCACACCTCGCGGTCGCGGTGCACGACAGCCAGGCGGCGCAGCGCGTAGATGGGATGCTGCGGCGCCGTGGACTTGCGGCCCAGCTTGGTGGGCACGAAGTCGACGAACTCGCTTCCCACATCCGGGTTGGCCGCGGCCTCGATGTACAGCTCGAACGGCTGACCTGGTGCCAGCCGCAGCCGCACGTAGCCGTTGAGCGGTTCGATCGCCTTGATGATCGTGCCGTCCGTCGCCCAGACCAGGCCCTCCGCCTGGAAGCCGACCTGACCGGCGGTGAAGCCGAGGTCGACCACCAGCTCGACGTCGTCCGGCGCAGCATCCCAGTCGGCGGGCACCGTCCCCGTCACGCGGAACCAGACGGTCCCCCACGGCCGTCCCCACGCCTGCCCGATCTCGAACGGCGCGAACGTGTTCGTGACGGCCTGCGCGAACGGCACCGGCTCATCCGGCACCTCCCACGCCTCGATCGTCACGGGCGCCGAAGCGAACTCCAGGGCGGGTGCGAGACGCTCGCGCACGAAACGGTCGACGCGCATCTCGACGAGCTGGTTCTGCTGATACAACGAGACTCCTTATATAAGAGGAACGGTTAGCCCTTGACGGCCCCGGCGAGGGCGGACGAACCGCCGAGCACCCGGGAGACGAGGACGTAGAGGGCGATCACGGGCACGGAGTAGATGAGCGAGTACGCCGCCAGCTGGCCGTATGCGACCGCGCCGTACTGCCCGAAGAAGGTGAAGATGCTGACGGCGGCCGGCTGGTTCTCCGGGCTCAGCAGCAGCACGAACGGGACGAAGAAGTTGCCCCATGCCTGCACGAACACGAAGATGAACACCACCGCGATGCCGGGTCGGACCAGCGGAACCACCACCGTCCACAGCGTCTTCATGCTGGATGCGCCGTCGACCCACGCCGCCTCCTCCAGGGAAAGCGGCACCGAGTCGACGAAGTTCTTCGTCATCCAGATCGCCATCGGAAGCGATGACGCCGCCATGAACAGGATCGTCCCACCGATCGAGTCGATCAGGTTCAGCGACACGAACAGGCTGTAGACCGGCACCATCATGGCGGTGATCGGCAGGCAGGTCCCGAACAGGATCGCGTAGAGGAACGGCTTGTTGAACCGGTTGCGGTAGCGGGACAGCGGGTACGCGGCCAGGATGGCGACGATCACCGTGATGAACGCGCATCCGGCGGACAGCAGCAGGCTGTTCCACAGCGGGAGGAACGCCAGGTCGGGCGTGAGCACCTTCTGGAAGTTCTCCAGCGTCCACTGCTTCGGCCAGCTGACGGCGAGCGTGGCAGACCCGTCGAACGACGCGAACACCACCCACACCATCGGCAGCACGAAGATCAGCCCGATGAGGAGCAGCAGGATGTTGGCGGTCCATTTGAGGGCCAGACCGCTCGGCGATGACAGGCGCATCAGTCCACCTCCGTCTTGAGGGCGCGCACGTAGACGATGGCGAACACCGCACCCACGAGCAGCAGGATGGTCGCGATGGCGGTGCCGTAGCCCAGCTCGGAGAACTTGAAGGCCTCCTGGTAGGCGAGCACGGGGAGGGTCATGGACTTGTTGCCTGGCCCGCCTCCCGTCATCACGTAGATGAGGGTGAAGACCGAGAGGGTCTGCAGGGTGATCAGCATCAGGTTCGTGGAGATGCTGCGGCGGATCATCGGCAGCGTCACCAGGAAGAACCGTTTGACGCCGTTGGCGCCGTCGACCTCCGCCGCCTCGGTGATCTCCGGAGGCACCTCCTGCAGCGCCGCCGAGTAGACGAGCATCGAGAAGGCGGCGCCCCGCCAGGTGTTGGCGAGGATGACGGCGAGCATCGGGAACGCGAACAGCCACGACGGCCCGGTGATCCCGATGGCGCCGAGCATGGCGTTGAGCGTGCCCTTCTGGCTGAAGAACGCGTACGACGCGAACGCCGCCACGATCTCCGGCAGCACCCACGCGCCGACGACGAACGTCGAGACGATCGCGCCGACGACGCGCCCGCCCGCCCGCATGAGCAGCGCCAGGACCATCCCGACGATGTTCTGCCCGATGACGGCGGAGCCGATCAGGAAGACCAGGGTGAGGACGACCGCGACGGGGAAGTCCGGGCTGTTGAAGAGGTCGATGTAGTTCTTCAGGCCCACCCATTCGCTCGACGCCGCGGCGGCGCCGGTGAGCGACGAGTTGGTGAACGACCCGTAGAAGGAGGAGAGGATCGGACCGACCAGGAACACGACCAGGAGGCCGATGGCCGGGATGAGCGGGACGGTCCGTGCAACGGAACGGCGCACTCTGCGCGAACGTGCCGTGCGCTCCGGGCGCGGCGGCCGGGGGGTTCCCCGGCCGCGCACGCCCTCGGCGACGGCGTCGACTGTCGACGTCACTGTCTCGTTACTCCGACTTCGTCTTGTCCTTGCCGACGATGCCGACAACCGTGTCGTCGTAGGCCTTGGCGGCTTCTGCCGGCGACTGCTGCCCGGTCATCACCGACTCCATCGCCACCTGGATGCCGTTGGAGATCTTGGAGTAGTCGGGAGTGGCAGGGCGGAACTTGGTCACATCCACGAGCGAGGCGAAGAACGTGGAGGTGGGGTTCGACTTGGCGTACGACGGGTCGGCCGCGACATCCTTGCGCACCGGGATCTGGCTGAGCGAGATGTCGAAGTCGAGCGAGTTGGCCTTGTTGAGCGCGTAGGAGATGAACTTCCACGCCTCGTCCTTGGCCTTGCTCTTCGACCCCATCGAGAGGGTCCAGCCGCCCGACATGCTCACGCTGCCCGGCTCCTGCCCGTTCTGGGTGGGCATCGGTGCGACGCCCATCGTCTTGTCCCACTCCGGCCAGTTGGTGTCGCCGGTGGACTGCCAGGTGCCTGCGACCCACGAGCCGTCGAGGTTGATGGCGAGCTTGCCCTGCGGGATGAGCTGGCTGGTGACGATGTTCTGGTAGTTGGTGTCGCTGGTGATCTCCTGTGACGGGCCGAGGCCGCCCTGGTAGACCTCTTTCAGCACATCCAGCGAGTCGGTGAACGCCTTGGACCCGGTGATCCACTTGCCGGAGGAGGCGTCGTAGAGGCCGTCCTTGCTCGCGCCGTAGAGCAGCATCTCGAAGCCCTGCATCGAGCTGGCCTCACCGCCGGCCTTGCCGGAGAAGATGTTGATGGGCGTGACGCCGGGAACCTTGTCTTTGATGGTCTTGGCCGCATCCAGGACGTCGTTCCAGTCCTTCGGCTTCCAGTCGGCCGGCAGCCCTGCCTTGGCGAAGATGTCCTTGTTGTACCAGAGGGCGCGGGTGTCCGTGCCCATCGAGACACCGTAGATCTTGCCGTCGTCTCCCTTGCCCGCATCCTTGGCGTTGTCGTAGAACTGCGACCACTCATCCCACTTCTTGACGTACGGGTCGAGCGGTTCGAGGTAGCCGGCCTGCGCGTCCGAGCGGATGAGGAAGGTGTCCTCGTAGAGCACATCCGGTGCGGTGCTCGCGCTGCGGTTCATCAGCGACAGCTTGGTGTAGTAGTCGTTCTCGGCCGCCTTGATGGGGACGAGCGTGACCTTCTCCCCCGGATTGGCCTTCTCGAACCCGGCCTTCGCCTTGGCCATGAACTTGGCCATGAGGTCGGTGCCGAAATCCTGGTAGGCGACCTTGATGGTCTTGCCGTCATTGGACCCGGACGACGAACATCCGGCCAGTGCGACGAGAGTGGATGCGGCCACCACGGCGGCCAGAACTCTGCTGCGTTTCATCGATGCTCCCTTGCTTCGACGTCCGGTGGGCGCCCTTCATGCCCCTGCGGTGCCGGACCTTGGGTAATTTATAAATCAATTTGATTTATTTGGCAATGCTTGCAAGGAAAATGGCTGATGAGACCCGTGTGGGGGTCGACCGGGATGGGGCTGTCGAGCGGGTACGAGCGACGCCCGCTACACCCCGCCGCGCGGCGAGAACGTCGCGTCGAGCACCAGGCAGGCTGCGCCGACGGCCGCCACGTCCTCGCCGACCGCGCTCGATTCGGTGATCACCGGGTGGGTGAGGATCTCCATGTCGAACTCGCGCAGCCAGCCGCGGAGGCGGTCCGCGTAGAAGGGTTCGACGCGGGCCCAGGATGGGCCTCCGAAGACGACGCGGTCGATATCGAGGAGGGCGGAGAGGTTGGAGAGATAGTAGGCCGTGTTGCGGATGGAGCGGTCGAGGATGCTGATGGCGGTCTCGTCGCCTGCCGTCGCCGCGGACGTCAGTTCGGTGAACAGGTCGTCGATCGTCTCCACGTCGAGGCCGAGGTCGACGCCGTCCGGCACTTTCTCGCCTCCCGGGGCGGTGAGGACTCCGGCCCAGATGGCCTGCATCACCAGGCGGTACGGGCGCACGGATTCGCCGTAGCAGCCGCGGCGGCCGCAGGCGCAGAGGGCGCCGCCCGGGTCGACGATCGCGTGGCCGACGTCGCCGGCGTTGTGGGAGGCGCCGGTGTAGACGTCGCCGTCGAGGACCATCCCGACGCCGACGCCCGTGCCGTAGTAGACGAACACGTAGTCGCGGCTCGCGCCCGCCGGATCGTGCCAGCGTTCGGCGACCGCCGCCGCCGTGACGTCCTTGGCCACGAGGGCGGAGAGGCCCGTCGCCGCCGTCAGCTCGTCGCGCAGGTGGAAGTCGTTCCAGCCCGGGATGAGCGGAGGGCGCACCACGACGCCGGTGTCCGTGTCGATCGGGCCGGGCGCAGCGACGCCGACGCCGCTGACCTTGGCGCGCTCGACGCCGGAGTCCGCCAGGACCGTGTCGATCGCCTCGACCACGATGTCCAGCGTCTGCATCGCGTCGCCGGAGACCGGGGAGTGGCGGCGCACGTCGGCGACCACTTCGCCCTCCAGGTCGAGCAGCACGCAGGTGATCACCGTCGGGTCGAGGTGCACGCCGACCGCGTACGAGCCCGTCGGCTCCAGCTGCAGGATGGTGCGCGGCTTGCCTGGGCCGTCGATGCGTTTGCCCGCCTCGCGGATGAGGCCCTGCTCGATCAGCCGCCTGCTGACGTTCGACACCGTCTGCGCGGACAGGCCGGTCTCCCCGGCGAGTTCCACCCTGCTGAGACCACCGGAGGAACGGCGCACGGCGTCCAGCACGACCGTGTCGTTGAATGCGGCGATCGCGGGGAGGTTCGCTCCTCTGGGCATACGCCTCCTTCAGTGTGCGCCGGGTCGCCTTCGTAGGATACATACCGAGCCGCACTCGGCCGGGCGGCTCGGCACCAGCGCGGTACTGCGGCGCCCGGCGCCCATCCGTTCCGTAGACTTGCTCCGAACCACGGACGACGGAGGGACACAGCATGGGATCGAGGTGGGCTCGCGTCGCGCGCGGGTTGCTCGCATCCGGTGTCGCCATCTTCGTCGCCGCCCTGTTCCACGTGGCCGGCGGCGGCGCGGCGCCGGGAGTCCTCCCGCTCGCGCTGAGCCTCGCGTTCTCGACCATCGCATCCATCGCCCTCACCGGCCGGTCGCTGTCGCTCTGGCGGCTGACCGTCGCTGTCGGCGCCAGCCAGTTCCTGTTCCACCTGCTGTTCGGGCTCGGCACGGGCGCCGCGACGTTCACCGCGCCGGCCGGCACCACCCACCTGCACGCGGGGTCGCACCTCACCATGAGCATGTCCGGCTCGATGCCGACCGCCATGCCCGCCGCCCACGACGAGTTCAGCCTCGGGATGTGGGGAGCCCACCTCACCGCCGTGCTGGTCACCGTGATCGCGCTGCGCTTCGGCGAGCAGGCCTTCTGGGGACTGTTCGACACGGCCAGGATGCACGTGGCCCGGTTCGCCGACCGCCGCATCCTGAGCAGCCTCGCCGTCCTCCCCACGACGCTCGCGCACTCCGCTGCGGCCTCCGCCGCCAGCGCGTTCTCCCGGGAACCGGTGCGTCTGCTCGATCTCGGCGTTCCGCTTCTCCGGCTGCGTCACCGCGGTCCACCGCTCGCCGCCGCGTTCTGACGGAGCGTTCCACGAGTCTGCGTGGCGCCGTCCGTCTGCGCGCACCAGCACTCATCGAACGCTTCCGAACAAGGACGAAGAACTCCCATGAAGAAACGCACCATCGCCGCGTCCATCGCGGCCGCATCCACCGCCATCCTGCTGCTGTCCGCACCGCTCGCCGCCAGCGCGCACGTACACGTCACCCCCGACCAGGCCGAGCCGGGCAGCTACGCAACGCTCACCTTCAAGGTGCCGACCGAGTCCGCGACCGCGGGCACCGTCAAGCTCGTGGTCGACCTGCCGACGGCCGACCCGTTCACTTCGGTCAGCTACCTTCCGCTCCCCGGCTGGACCACCGCGGTCGACACCGAGAAGCTGGCGAAGCCGGTCAAGACCGACGACGGCACCATCACCCAGGCTCCCGTGCGCGTGACCTGGACGGCCGACAGCGGCGTGCAGGTGGCTCCCGGCCAGTTCCAGGAGTTCACGATCTCGGCCGGCGCCGTGCCGAAGACCGGCCAGATCCTGCTCCCCACCCACCAGTACTACAGCGACGGCAGCGTGGTCGACTGGAGCGAGAAGACCCCGGCATCCGGCGCGGAGCCCGAGCACCCGGCGCCCACCGTATACGTCACGGACCCCGCTCCGACGGAGGGCGGCGGCCCGCTCGTCGTCGACTCGACGCCTGCCCCGGCGGCAGCATCGTCCGGGATGGCGGCGGACGCGCTCTCGATCGGCCTCGGCATCGGCGGTCTCGCCCTCGGCGCCATCGCGCTCGTGGTCGCGGTCTTCGCGGCCACCCGTCGCGGGCGTGGGAAGGTGGAGGCATGACGCACCGTCTGCGCACCGCATCCATCGGGCTGCTCGCCGCCGTCGGGCTGGCGCTGCTGCCCGTGGCGAGCGCCTCCGCCCACGACTACATCATCAGCACGGACCCGGCGAAAGACGCGACCGTGACCACCCCGCTGCAGACGGTCTCGCTCACCTTCAACGACCGCGTGCTCGACTACGGCGGCAACAACCTGGTGACGGTCACGGGCCCGGATGCGGCAACACGCCACTTCGAGACCGGATGCACGACGGTCGCCGACACCGTGGTGTCGGTCCCCGTCGCCCTCGGCGGTGCCGGGAAGTACACGGTGAGCTACCAGGTCGTCTCGGCCGACGGCCACACGGTGTCCGACCAGTACGCGTTCACCTACCAGCCGCCGGCGGGCACGGCGGCGGCGGAGGGCACGGAGAAGACGGCGTGCGGCGCGAGCACCGCAGCGCCCGGCGGAGAGTCGACCACCGGGCCGACCACGCAGGCGACGCAACCCGCCGGTGCCCAGCCGACGGAGACCGCAGGGTCCCCGAAACCGACCGCAGCCGCATCCACGACCGACGTGGGCCTGGTCATCGGCATCGCGATCGGCATCGTGGTCCTCGCGCTGATCGCGGTGGTCATCGTCATCCTCACCGCCCGCCGCAAGCCCAAGCCCAAGTCCGACTCCGAGCCGAAGTCGGACTGACCCCGGCCAACGGCGCTATCGAGCCGGGACTTGTGTACGCCATCGCCCGGCGTGTCGCGTACACAAGTCCCGGCTCGATGTTTGGGGTCAGGGGGTGGGCATGCCGCCGTTGACGTTGAGGGTGTCGCCGGTGACGTAGCTGGACTCCGGGGAGGCCAGGAAGACGTAGGCGGGCGCGAGCTCGGTGGGCTGACCGGCACGGCCCATCGGCGTCTGCTCTCCGAAGTCGGGGAGCGCATCCTTCGGCTGGCCGCCGGACACCTGCAGCGGCGTCCAGATCGGGCCGGGCGCCACCGCGTTCACCCGGATGCCCCGCGGCGCGAGCTGCGCGGCGAGCGCCTTGGTGAACGTGTTGATCGACGCCTTCGTGGTGGCGTAGTCGACCAGGATCTCGCTCGGCGCGTACGCCTGGATGGACGTGGTGTTGATGATGCTCGACCCGGGAGCCAGGTGCGGAAGGGCGGCTTTGGTGATCCAGAACATCGCGTACACGTTCGTGCGGAACGTCTCATCGAACTGCTCGTCGCTCAGGTCTTCCAGCCGCTCGCAGAACTGCTGCTTGCCCGCGTTGTTCACCAGGATGTCGAGGCCGCCGAGCGCCTCGACCGCGTCGGCGACGAGGGTGCGGCAGGCCTCGGCGGTGGTGATGTCGTACGCGAGCGTCGCGACGGTCGAGCCGCTGTCCTCGAGCACGGCGGCGACGCGGCGGGCGTCCTCCTCCTCGTCGGGAAGGTAGGCGATGGCGACGTCGGCGCCCTCCCTGGCGAACGCGATGGCCACGGCGGCGCCGATGCCGGAGTCTCCCCCGGTGACCAGCGCCTTGCGGCCGGTCAGCCTGCCTGTGCCCCGATACGACTTCTCGCCGTGGTCGGCGTGCGGAGCGAGGTCGGCATCCAGACCGGGCGCATCCTGGTCCTGCTTGGGCGCGTCGACCGGATCGAAGCGGTCGACGGGATTCTGGAAAGTCAGTTGATCGGTCATGCCGGGGACGGTACGCGTGCCCGCCAGCGTTCCGAAGGGGGTTTACGGCCGCCTGGCAGGGGGCGTAACGTCGCCGCATGGACAAAGACGCCCAGAATCAGCCGGCCGCGGTCCCCACCGAGCAGATGGACCCGGACATCGTGCCCGCCCCGCTCCCCGACCCTGCCGCCGTCGACGACGGGGACGAGGAGGACGGGCGCGCCTGACGCCCGGCCGGCGCACCCGCTCCGTCGCGCACCCGCTCAGTCGGGAGCGCCGCCCGACGCGGTGTCCTCTTCCGTCTCCGCGTTGTGGTGCTGCTGCTGCGACGGCTCGGACTCCTTGCCGTGGTCAGGATCGGACGCGGTGAAGTCGTCGTTCGTCATCTCCCGCTCGCCGTCGTCGAGGTCTGGGCGGTTCTGCTGGTCGCTCATCCGGTGATCCTTTCGTCGTCTGGACGCGGCTGCGTCCCTCTGGCAACGGACGGTAGCCCTCGCATCCACCCGGTGGAAGGGGGCGACGGGATGATGGGGAGGACACACACGTGGGGTTGAGCCCGCGCACAGCCTGGTGGGGCATGGTGGGCGGGTGGAGATCGTTGTCGACGTGGTGCTCGTGGTGCTCGCCGTCGTGGCGATCGCCGCCGGCTGGAGCAACGGCGCGATCCGCGCTGCCGGTTCGCTCGTCGGTCTCGGCCTCGGTCTCTGGGGCGGACTGACCCTCGCCCCTGTCGTCGTCACCTGGCTGGCGGACGCCGGATGGGGCAGCGTCACCGAGCGCTCCATCGTCGCGGCCATCGTCATCCTGGTCTGCGCTGCCGCCGCGTACGCCATCGCCGCCGGCATCGCCTCCGTTAACGGCAAGCTCGTGCGGCACGGACCGATCCGCTGGCTCGACTCGCTCGTCGGCGCCGTGCTCGGGCTGCTCACCTGGGCCGTGGTGGTCTGGCTCATCGCCGGATTCGCGATGGCGACCAGCCTCGCCACGGTCGTACAGGCCGCGAGCTCGTCGCGCGTGGTCGCGGCCCTCGACAGCATGGCCCCCTTCCCCGCCAGCACGGTGCTCGGTGCCGTCGACGACGCCCTCGCGGGCGCCGGACTGCCCCAGGTCTTCGAGGGCGGGGAGCCGATCAAGACCATCCAGGCGCCCGACCCGTCCGTCCCGGCCGCCGTGGCAGCGTCCCAGGCCTCCGTGGTCACGGTCCTTGCGTCGAAGCCCGCCTGCGGCGTCGACTCGGAGGGCAGCGGGTGGGTGGTGCAGAGCGGACGCGTGGTGACGAACGCGCACGTCGTCGCCGGCGCATCCAGCATCGTGGTGCGGGAGCCGGGCGACGACAGGGCGGAGCGCGCCACCCTCGTCGCGTTCGATCCGGAGCGCGACCTCGCAGTGCTCGACGTGACGGACATCACGGCGCCGCCGCTCGACATCGGCAAAGACGTCACCGCCGGAGCGCAGACCTACGCCGCCGGCTACCCGGGCAACGGACCGTTCACGATCAGCCCGGAGCGCGTGCGCGACCGCATCATGGCGCGCGGCACCGACATCTACCAGAGCGGTTCGGTCGAGCGAGACATCTACTCGCTGCGCGGCAGCGTGCGGCCCGGCAACTCGGGCGGCCCGCTGCTCGACACGTCGGGGGATGTGGTCGGCGTGGTGTTCGCGCGCTCGACGGTCGACCCGGACACCGGATACGCGCTGACGCTCGCAGAGCTGCGTCCCGTGCTCTCGTCGGTGAGCGCCGCGCCGATCAGTTCGGGCGCCTGCTCCACCGGCTGACGCGCGGCGAGTCAGCGACCGCGAACGACATTCGTGGAAGAGATTCGGGCGACGGGTGGTTTGCTGGTCACATGAAGGCTGTCACCTATAGCTCCACCGGATCATCGGACGTTCTGCAGTACGGCGAGCGCGAGGAGTCGCACGCCGGACCGGGCGAGGTGCGCGTGCGCATCCGGGTGTCGGGGGTGAACCCCACCGACTGGAAGGCGCGTCGCGGCAGTGGCGACGATCAGCTGCCGCGCCCGCAGGTGCCGAACCAGGATGGCGCGGGCACCGTGGACGAGGTCGGCGACGGCGTCACCGGGTTCGCCGTGGGCGACAGGGTCTGGGTCTGGGATGCGGCCTACCAGCGTCCCGACGGCACGGCGCAGGAGTTCGCGGTGCTTCCCGCGCGCCAGGTGGTTCCACTTCCGGATGGCGCGTCCTTCGATGTCGGCGCCTCCCTCGGGATCCCGGCACTCACCGCGCACCGGGCGCTCACCGTGCACGAGGGCGGCCCGTCGGAGCTCTCGCCCGGCGCACTCAGCGGTCGTACGGTGCTGGTCGCCGGGGGTGCGGGAGCGGTCGGGCACGCGGCCATCCAGCTGGCCGTCTGGGCAGACGCCACGGTCATCGCCACCGTCAGCAGCCACGAGAAGGCCGAGCTGGCGAGGGCGGCCGGCGCGCACCACGTCGTCAACTACCGCGACGGAGACACCGCCCAGGCCATCGGAGCGCTCGCCCCGCGCGGCGTGGACATCGTGGTCGAGGTGAACGCCACCGCCAACGCCGAACTGGATGCGCGGATCGCGGCCCCCAACGCCTCCATCGCCATCTACGCCGACAGCCCCGGCGAACCGGCCGTCACCATCCCGGTGCGCCCGAGCATGGGCAAGAACCTGCGCTTCCAATTCGTCCTCACGTACACGACGACGGCGGAGTCCAAGGACGCCGCCGTGCGTGCCGTGTCCGCTGCCGTCGCCGACGGAGCGCTGCCGGTCGGCGCGGAGCACGGGCTGCCGCTGACGCGGTTCCCGCTCAGCGAGACGGCCGCTGCCCACGACGCCGTCGAGGACGGCATCGTGGGCAAGGTGCTCATCGACGTGGAGTGACCGCGCGGGCCCGCCCGACCTGCACCACCAGGGCGATCACCGCGGCGAGCGCGATCGCCACCGTGTAGCCGAGCGCTGTCGGCAGCAGGCCGACCACGCTGATCAGCTCGCCGGCGACGAGCGCTGGCACGCCGTACGCGATGTAGCTGACCAGGAAGATCCCGGCGAACAGTTCTGCGCGCTGGTTGTTCGGGGCGAGCGGGGCAAGCATCCTGAGCATCGAGGAGAACCCGGCGCCGAACCCGGCGCCCGCGATCACCGCTCCGGCGAACAGCAGCCAGAGCACCGCGAACCCGATGCCGGCCGCGGCGACCGCGATGCCGACGATGATCGCGCCCATCGAGACGATGGCCGTGGTGCGGGCGGGCGCCCGGGTGAGCAGCAGCCCCGCCGTCGCTCCGACGGCGGGCGGCACGGCCACGATGGCGCCGTTGAGCAGACCGCTGTCGAGGTGGAAGACGCCGCTCAGGATGGACGGCGAGAGTCCGATGAACAGCCCGGCGAGCATCCATGTAGCCACGAACAGCGGGATGGCGCCGACGAACTCCGCGCGGGCGGCCCGGGGCACGACGAGCCGCGGGATGAGCGAGTTCACCGCTCCTGGCCGCCGCGTCACCGTCTCGCGGGAGCCGATCACCACGAGGAGACCGGCCACGAACAGCACGACGAGGCTGACGAAGACGAGCGTGGTCGGCTGCGGCACGAACTGCACGGCGAGCCCGGTGAAGAACGCCCCGAGGGCGATGCCGCCGACCGGGGCGGTGCTGCCGATGGTCGCGCCGAGCTTCTTGTGGCGCTCGGGCGCCAGCTCGACGATCGCGGCAGTGAAGGTGCTCATCGCCGCGCCGGTCGCGACGCCCTGCACGGAGCGGGCCGCGATGATCCAGCCGATGTCCTGCGCGAACAGGAACATCAGCATCGCGACCACCTGCAGCGCGAGCGCCCCGATCAGCACGGGTCGCCGGCCGATGTGGTCGGAGAGCGAGCCGGCGACCAGCAGGGTCACGAGGAGGGTGATCGCGTAGATCGCGAAGGCGACGGTGAGCAGCCACGGGGCGAAGCCCCACTCGTGCTGGTAGAGCACGAAGAGCGGGCTGGGGGCGCCGACAGCGAGGGCCACGGCGACGAACGCCAGGGACGTGCCGACGAAGGCGGGCATGGGGCCCAGGCCGCGCCGGGAGGCGCGGGTGGCGGGGATCGCTGCGACCGGGATGGTGCGCGTCTCTTCGGCTGTCGTCATCATTCCTCCAAAAGCAAATCTGATTGCTTTAGGGATGCTAGCCCCATGCGCACTTCAAAAGCAACAGTTTTTGCTTTAAGCTATTCCGTATGGAAACAACGACCACACCGTCGAGGCGGACGGGCGGACGCAGCGCCGCGGTCATCCACAGCGTCAGGACGGCCGTGGAAGAGCTCGTCAAAGAGCGCGGCCAGGACCGCGTGACCGTTCCGATGATCGCCGAGCGCGCCGGCGTCAACCCCACGAGCATCTACCGCCGCTGGGGAGACCTGCCCACCCTCATCAACGACATCGCCACCTACCGGCTCGACCCTGAGCGTCCGCTGCCCGCCAGCGGCAGCCTGCGCGACGACCTCACCGCCTGGGCGAGCGAACTGGTCGCCCACTACCGCAAGCCGGTGAACGCCGCCCTTCTCCGCGGCGGGGCGGGCGCGGCGGGTGAGCGCACCTCCGACTGTCTCCGCAACCGGCGCGAGGAGGCGACCATGTTCGTCGGACGCGCAGCAGAGGAGGGCCTCACGGCCGACGACATCGTCGACGGCGTCGTCGCGCCCATCGTCTACCGCGCCATCTTCCAGCCCTGGCGGCTCGACGACGACACGGCCGGCGAGCTCGTCGCCCGGCTCTTCCGCCACGCGGCCTGAACCGCCACGCATCTGAATCCGCACGCCCCCTGAACCTCCGGCACACCACGGGCTAGGGTCGGGAGGGTGAGTCGGGAACGCAGCCAGGACGAGCGCGCCGCTGCGCGCTCCGGCTGGGCCGTCGGCATCGCCACGGCGGCGTATGGGGTCTCGTTCGGGGCACTGGCGACCGCATCCGGGCTCGACGTCTGGCAGGCGTGCGTGCTCAGTCTGCTGATGTTCAGCGGGGGCTCGCAGTTCGCGCTAATCGGCGTGCTCGCCTCCGGTGGCGTCGCGGCCGGCGGTTCGGCCATCGCCGGGGCCGCGCTGCTCGGCGTGCGCAACTCGTTCTATGCGCTGCGCCTCTCCCGCATCATCGGGCCGGGCTTCTGGCGGAGGGCGGCTGCGACGCAGTTGACCATCGACGAGTCCACCGCCGTCGCGACCGCCCACCAGGAACCGCGGGCACAGCGCATCGGCTTCTGGACCACCGGCCTCGTCGTCTACATCGGCTGGAACCTGACCACCCTCGCGGGCGCCCTGCTCGGCAACCTGATCGGCGACGTCAAGGCGTACGGGCTGGATGCTGCTGCGGCCGCCGCGTTCCTCGGCCTGCTCTGGCCGCGGCTCAAGGCCCGCCAGACGCAGGCCGTCGCCGTCGCGGCCGGGTTCGTCGCCACCCTGCTCACGCCCTTCCTGATGCCGGGCCTTCCCGTACTGGCCGCCGCGGCGGTGGCGATCCTCGTCGGAGTCTTCAACCTGTTCGGGCAGCGCTCGGACCCACCGCATCCCGAGGCCATCCCGATGGAGAGGGAGGTGGAGCCGTGACCACGTGGAACATCATCCTGCTGGCGTCGATCGCGGTCCTCGCCCTCAAGGCGGTGGGCTGGCTGGTCCCGCCGAAGGCTCTCGACCACCCGACGGTCGCCCGCGTCAGCGACCTTCTGACGGCCGCACTCCTCGCCGCCCTGATCTGCGTGCAGACGTTCGGTGCAGGCCAGGCCCTCCAACTGGATGCGCGCCTCCCGGCCGTCGCCATCGCCGCCGGCCTCTACGCCCTCCGCGTGCCCTTCATCGTCGTCGTCCCCGCCGCTGCGGTCGTCGCCGCGCTCATCCGCCTGCTCACCTGACCCCATCGCGCCCGCGGTGTCGGCGGCGGTTCGTATGCTCAGGACGCAGCGGGCCGGGCTGCGGACCCGAGAAGGAGAGCAGTGGGCGCGTGGCACCCGGTGACGAACGCGCAGGCGAGCGAGTGGCTCCTGCGGCAGGGGACGCTCGGCGGCCCGTACGCGGTGGTGCGGCGGTTCGCGTTCGGCGACCCGAACCGGCCGGACGTGTGGTTCCGGGTGGTCACCTGGGCGCCGACTTCGGAGGGTCGCGAGCTGATCGGCTGGTGCCGCACCCTCGAGGCGGCGGCCGCGGCGGGCTGGGACTTCCGCTGCGCCGAGGAGTCGTGGCGCCACCACCTGGCGGCGAAGCGGGTGGATGCGGCGTCGATGGCCCGCCAGCGTCCTCCGGCTTCGGAACTGGTCAGGTTCTATCGCGCGGCATTGCGACGTCGGCCGAGCGAGAGCACGATGGACCGCACACCATCCGGAAGGCGGACATGAGCGAACCCGACGACGTCGACCCGGCCGACGGCAGAACCGAGAGCGCACCCCAGCGTGCAGATCGCAACTGGGTGGAGATCCTGCAGGAGCTGCGCGTGACGCAGACCGGCACGCAGATCATCAGCGGCTTCCTGCTGACGATCGTGTTCCAACAGCGTTTCAGCGAACTCGACGGCTTTCAGGTGAGCTTCTACCTGGTGCTCGTGGTGCTCTCCGCGGCCTGCACAGCGCTCGGCCTGGCGCCGGTCGCGCTGCACCGCCAGCTGTTCCGCCACCACGAGAAGGTGCAGACCGTCGCGATCGCGAACCGGCTGCTGCGGACGACCCTCGCCCTGGTGGCGCTGCTCACGAGCGGTGTGGTGTTCTTCGTGTTCGACGTGACGGTCGGCCCGACGGCCGGGATCGTGGCGGGCGGCGTCGTGCTCGCCGTGCTCGTCGTGCTGCTCTACGTGTTCCCGCGGGCCGTGCTCCGCCGGGTCAGCCCGCGGCAGCCATCGGAGTGACACCCCTGACCACGGCTCCGACCGGGGCGACCGCGGCGGCGGCGGCAGCGGCCCCCGGGGAAGCCGCGGGCGTCACGTCACCGATCACCGCGGCCACGTCGTCGAGCACCGTCTCCACTGTGCGCACGGCGGCATCGTCGCCCGACGCCACGGCACGCGCGAAGTCGAGCACCCGCTCGCGGCAGAGGATGTGCTGCGCGTCCGGGGTGAGGTAGAGGTAGCGCAGCACGCGGAGGTGCACCGTCTCGATGGCCTCGGCCAGCACCTGATTGTCGATCGACGCCAGCGCGATCAGCAGCACGCGCTGGAACGTCTCGATCGGCGAGACACCCTCGTCGCGCTCCAACCGCCCGGCCACCAGGCGCAGCTCCAGCTCGTCGCCGTCCGTGCGCAGTCTCAGGGCCTCGGCGATCGCATCCGGATAGAGCCTCCTCAGCACCATGATGGCGTCGGCGATCTCGGCATCGACCAGCGGAGCGACACAGGTGAAGCGGTTGGGCGCCGTCTTGACCAGTCCCAGCGTGACCAGACGGCTGAGCGCCTCGCGGACCGGGGTGCGGGAGACACGCAGCCAGGAGGTGAGCTCGGCGTCTTTGAGTCGTTCGCCCGGAACGAAGCCGCCGTTCAGGATGCGCGTGAGCAGCACCTCGAAGACATCGTTGCGCAACAGCCTGCGGTCGGCCGTGAGCGCCGGCATACCGGTCGGGAAAGTCGAGACCTCGTCAATTGTCATGGGTTGGTTGATTCTTCCTGTTCACGGATACAGAGGAGAGCCACTGCGGTCAGAGGGTCGGGTTCTCTGGTTTTGAATTGGGCCCCGGCCGGTAACAGCCGGGGCCCACCGCGGCCACGAGGGGGGAGTCGCAGCCGCGCACTGGCCGGATACCCGAATCACGGCCAGAGTCTAGGAGTGGCGAGCTATCGCCAGGTTATATTTATAGTTTATCATTGAGCATCTAAGCTTCACAACCTCTTATTGAATAAGGAGCTCCCATGCCGATGCCGACAGATCACGTCGCCCGGGTTTCCCTCTCCGACGAGGCGTATACGCGCATCGAGGCGGCGATCATGGACGGCACTCTCGAGCCGGGCGAGCGCCTCCGCGATCCCGAGCTCGTGCAATGGCTGGGAATTTCGCGCACCCCCATCCGGCACGCGCTCGACCGCCTCCTCGAGCAGGGCCTCGTCGAGATGGAGCGCAACCGGTACACGAGGGTCGCCGCCTTCGACGTCGACGGCGTGCGCTCCGCCATCGAGGTGGCGGGCGACCTCTGGGCCGGCGCTGCTCTCCGCAGCCACGGGTTCTGGCCGGACGACGACCTCCACCTCCTCGACGACATCGCGGAGACCCTGGTCGAGGCGGCAGGAGACAACGACACCAGCCGCTACGTACGCGCCTTCGAGCACCTGGCCACCATGTATGTGCGGGTGGAGGGCAATCCGGTGCGGCTGCGCGCCCTCTCCAACGTCATGCCGCAGGTGCGCCGCATCGCCCGCAAGCTCAACAACCAGGTGAACACCGAGGCCGTCCGCGAGTTCGTCGGCGGCCTGAGCACCGCGACCAGGGCAGGGGACGGCCCGGCGGCCGCCGCGCAGGTCAGTGCGTACATCGCCCGCATCGGCGGCGTGCTCGGCACCTTGAAAAGCTGACACGCGCATCCCGGGCTGGCACGGTCGGGAAGATCCGTGCCAGCCCCGATGCCTCGGCTGCACACCCCCGAATAGCCTGGCGTCAGACGTTCGACCGGGGGCGAACATCCGGGGGGAACCAGAGATCGAGGTCGGAGCGGGAAACCGCACCGGCCTCGATCTTCGTCTGCTAGCGCTCGACCACGAATGCGACGTGACGCCGGAGCACGGTCATCGCGTTCCGCAACGCCCTGTCCGTTCCGCAACTCGCCTGCGCGACGAGCCCCACTCCCGCACCGGCGAAGACGCGCACCAGCGCTGCGTCGTGCCGGGTGACGCCGGAGTCGACCGGCGCGAAGACGATGCGCAGCACATCCATCGTCGCGCCAGCACCGGATGCTGCGGTGTCGTTGAGCGCGACGACGGAGCGGGCGCGCAGGGCCCGGTTCTCGTGCAGGTCGCTGGTCGCGTCCACGAGGGCGGCGGAGGAGCGGGCGTCGTCCCCGTCGATCACGTAGTCCTCATCGGCGACGTCGAAGCGGTCCAGGCTGACCAGGCAACCGGTGCCGCGCTGCCGGTATTCGATGTACTCGGCGTCCCCGCCGGGCTCGACCGCCCATCCGGAGACGCGGTCGAGGTCGGTGTAGAAGGAGATCGCGCCGGCGTCGGCCTCGCTGAGAGCCGAGCCGTCCGCGAAGGTGAGGGACGCGGGGCGCCCGGCCATTCCTGGCATGCAGCCTGCCAGCAGCACGGCGACGGCGACGGCCCCGGCGCACGCCGCCACGACCCGGGATGCAGCACGACGGGATGCGGTTCTCGCGAGCACGTCCACCCCCCTTCCACTCGTCCCCATCCTCGCACGCACCGCCCGCGGCGGACAGCACGAAGGCCGGACCCCGATCGGGGTCCGGCCTCGTGTGTCTCGCTGCTGGTGACTACTTGGTCAGCGGCTCGAGGGTCGGGTCGTTGGCGTACGCCTTCGCCGCGTTCTCCTTGGTGACGACGACCGGGGTGAGCAGGTAGGCCGGGACGACCTTCACGCCGTTGTCGTACGACTTGTCGTCGTTCGTCTCAGGCTTCTTGCCCTGCTGCAGGTCGGAGACCATCGCGATGGCCTGCTTGACCAGCGCGCGGGTGTCCTTGTTGATGGTCGAGTACTGCACACCGGCCATGATCGACTTGACCGACTCGGCCTCGGAGTCCTGACCGGTGACGATCGGGACCGGCTTGCCTGCGCCCTGCACCGAGGTGATGATGGCGCGGGCCAGGGTGTCGTTCGGCGACAGGACGCCGTCGAGCTCGGTCGAACCGTAGTTCGCGGCGAGCAGGGTGTCCATGCGGGTCTGCGCGTTCGCCGGCAGCCAGCCCTGGGTCGAGGTCTGCTTGATGTCGGTCTGCTTGGAGACGACCGTCAGCGTTCCGTCGTCGATCTTCGGCTTGAGGATCTTCATGGCGCCGTCGAAGAACACCTTCGAGTTCGCGTCGTCCGGCGAACCGGAGAACAGCTCGATGTTGTACTTCGTCTTGTCCGGGTACTTGGCCTTCATGCCGTCCAGCAGGGCCTGGCCCTGGAGCTCGCCGACCTTCTCGTTGTCGTACGCGACGTAGTAGTCGACGTTCGGCGAGTTGAGGATGAGGCGGTCGTACGCGATGACGGTCGCGCCGGCGTCGTGCGCGGCCTTGGCCTGCGCGGCGAGCTGGCCACCGTCGACGGCGCCGATGATGACGACCTTGGCGCCGTTGGTGATCATCGACTGGATCTGCGACTGCTGGTCGGAGACGCCAGAGCCACCGGCGTACTGGACGTCGCCCTTGAAGCCGGCGTCCTTGAGCCCGTTGGTGAACAGGTCACCGGCGAGAACCCAGTTCTCCGACGTCTTAGTCGGGAGGGCGACGCCGATCGTGGCGCCCTTGTCGAAGCCGGCGGCTCCGGTGGAGTCGCCCGACGAGCCACGGCTCGAGCAGCCCGAGAGGGCCAGCGCGGCGGCAGCAGCGACGGCCACTGTCGCGAGTGCGATTTTGCGCATCTGTGTATTTCGCTTTCTCTTGTTGAGGTGGTGCAGGGATGGAACAGACGGGTAAGTCTTAGGGGGGATGGATCAGTTGGTCAGCGAGCGCGAGCTCGCTTCGGCGGAGTCGGCGTCCGGCACGACGGCCGGCTGGTCGGCTCCGGCGGCGTCCACGCCCTTCTCGCGGCGCTGCGTGAGTCTGCCGATCAACGACGGACCCCCTCGGCGCTTCGAGTAGACGTCGATGCCGACGGCGATGAGGAGCACGAGGCCCTTAATGATCTGCACCTTGTCGGAGGTGACGCCGAGCAGCTGCAGGCCGTTGTTGAGGACGGCGATGACGAGACCACCGACGATGGAGCCTGCGACGGTTCCGATACCACCGGAGACCGCTGCACCACCGATGAACACAGCGGCGATGGCGTCGAGCTCCCAGCCGAGGCCGTCCTGCGGTCCGGACGAGATCGAGCGGGCGACCGAGATCATGCCGGCCAGTGCTGCGAGCACCGACATGTTCATCATCACGAAGAAGTTGATCCGCTTGATCTTGACGCCGGACAGCTCGGCAGCGTGCCAGTTGCCGCCGACCGCGTAGATGTGACGGCCGAAGATCGTGCTGCGGGTCACGAACGAGTAGACGATCACCAGGATGCCCAGGATGATGCCGGAGACGGGGAAGCTGGTGCCGATGCGGCCGCCGGCGAAGAGGAACGCGGCGTAGATGACGACGGCGTCGAGCACGAGCACCTTGAAGACGCTGACCCAGAGCGGCGCCTTCTCGGAGCCCATCTTGGTCTGGTTGCGGCGGGTGCGCCACTCCATCACGGCGATCACGATCGCGATGATGAGGCCGAGCAGCAGCGTCGAGTTGTTGTAGCCGAAGTCGGGTCCCCAGTCGGGCAGGAAGCCGCCGCCGATGAAGGTGAAGCCGTCGGGGACCGGGATGGTGTTCGCGTTTCCGATCAGCTGGTTGAGGCCACGGAAGATGAGCATGCCGGCCAGGGTCACGATGAACGCGGGAACGCCGACGTATGCGACCCACCAGCCCTGCCAGGCGCCGATCGCGACACCGATCAGGAGGCCCAGGATGATCGCGAGCGGCCACGGAACGTGCCAGTCGGTCATCGACTTGGCGACCACGATGCCCACCACGGCGGCCACGGAACCGACCGACAGGTCGATGTGGCCGGCGATGATCACCATGACCATGCCGATCGCCAGCACGAGCACGTATGCGTTCTGGTTGACCAGGTTGATCAGGTTCACCGGCTCGAGCGTCTTGCCGCCGGTCAGGATCTCGAACAGGATGATGATGACGACGAGGGCGCCGAGGATGCCGAACTGGCGTCCGGTCGACTGGCCGCTTCCGAACATCTTGCCGAGGTCGCGGATACCCCCGGACTTCTTCTTTTCGGGAATCTGTGTGGTCATTATCGGGCAACCCTCTTCTTGGCGGATGTCATGCTTTTCAGGAGCGTTTCTGGGGTGGCCTCCGCGATCGGAAGCTCATTGGTGATCTGGCCCTCGAAGATCGTGTAGATGCGGTCCGAGATGCCGAGCAGCTCCGGCAGTTCGGAGGAGATGACGATGACGCCCTTCCCCTGCGCTGCGAGCTGCTGGATGATGCCGTAGATCTCGAACTTGGCGCCGACGTCGATGCCGCGGGTGGGCTCGTCGAGGATGAGCAGGTCGGGGTCGGTGAACATCCACTTGGCCAGGACGACCTTCTGCTGGTTGCCGCCGGACAGCGTGCTCACGCCGCGTTCGACATCCGGGGTCTTGATGCGCAGGCTCTTGCGGTACTCCTCCGCGATCGCGAACTCCTGCTGGTCGTTGACCACGTTGAAGCGCGAGATCTTCTTGAGCTTGGCGGAGACGATCGACTCCTTGATGTCGTCGAGGAGGTTGAGGCCGAGCACCTTGCGGTCCTCGCTCACGTACGCCATCCCGTTGTCGATGGCGTCGCTGACGTTGCGGACCTGGATCTGCTGGCCGTCCTTGTAGAGCTCACCGGAGATGAAGTTGCCGTACGAGCGGCCGAAGATGCTCATCGCGAGCTCGGTGCGTCCCGCGCCCATCAGCCCGGCGAAGCCGACGATCTCGCCGCGGCGGACGAAGAACGACGAGTCCTTGACCACCAGGCGCTCAGCGACCTGCGGGTGCTGCACGACCCAGTTCTTCACCTCGAAGAACTTCTCGCCGATGTTGGGCGTGTGCTCGGGGAAGCGGCTCTCGAGCGTGCGGCCGACCATCCCGCGGATGATGCGGTCCTCGTCGACGCCGTCCGCCTTCACGCTGAGGGTCTCGATGGTGCGGCCGTCGCGGATGATCGTGATCTCGTCGGCGACGCGCTCGATCTCGTTGAGCTTGTGGCTGATCATGATCGAGCTGATGCCCTTGCTCTTCAGCCCCAGGATGAGGTCGAGCAGGTGGGCGGACTCCGCCTCGTTGAGCGCGGCGGTCGGCTCGTCGAGGATGAGGAGCTTGACCGACTTGTTCAGAGCCTTGGCGATTTCGACCAGCTGCTGCTTGCCGACGCCGATGTTCTTGATCGGGGTGTCAGGGTCGTCGCTGAGGCCGACGCGCGCGAGCAGCTCGGTGGCGCGGGTCTTGGCTTCCTGCCAGTTGATGACGCCGCCGCGGCCGGGCTCGTTGCCGAGGAAGATGTTCTCGGTGATCGACAGCTCCGGGATGAGCGCCAGCTCCTGGTGGATGATGACGATGCCCTCGTGCTCGCTGGACCGGATGTCCTTGAAGCGCATCTCCTGGCCGTTGTAGACGATGTCCCCGGTGTACGTCCCATACGGGTACACGCCGGAGAGGACCTTCATCAGCGTGGACTTTCCTGCACCGTTCTCGCCGCAGATCGCGTGGATCTCATCGGCCTTGACGGTGAGGGAGACATCCTCGAGTGCCTTCACACCAGGGAACTCCTTGGTGATCGCGCGCATCTCCAGGATGACTGCGTTCGACGGCATCGTCGCTCCTTCGGGTTGTTGCTAACTGCGAACCATCTGCCTAAGTAGTAAACGCTAAGTTCGGGCTTGGCGTCAAACAGTGAACACAACAAGTAAATAACGGTCTGGATGTTTGCGGCGCGGTCTGCGTCGGTCGCGCGTCAGTCTCGCCCGGCGAGCGAGGCCTGGATCACCAGCGCGGCAGCCCCCAGCGACTCCGCCCTGTCGCCGAGGGACGACATCCGGACGGTGGTGGTCTCGCCGATCACCGGGATGGCGTTCTGCAGGATCCCGTGCCGGATGGGGTCGAGCAGCGCATCCCCGAGCCCGGCGAGCGGGCCGCCGATCAGCACCAGCTCCGGGTTGATGACGTTGGCGATGTTGGCGATGGCCTGGCCGATCGCCGAGCCGGCGTCGCCGACGACGCGCAGGGTGGCCGGATCGCGCTGGAGGCCCTTGCGGAGGATGTCCTCCGTGGTCACCGGCGTCTCGGACCCGCGGCCGAGGGATTCGAGCATCACCGTGGTGGACGCGACCGTTTCGAGGCAGCCGCGGTTGCCGCAGCGGCAGATCACGCCGTGCTCGGTGACCGGTGTGTGCCCGAGCTCTCCGGTGATCCCGAGGTAGCCGTAATACGGCTGGCCGTTGAGGATCAGCCCTGCACCGATGCCGGAGCCGATCTTCACGAAGATGAGGTTCCGCACGCCCCGGTTGGCGCCCCAGGTCACCTCGGCGAGCGCTCCGAGATTGGCGTCGTTGTCCACGACGACGGGGAAGCGGAAGGCGTTCTCGAGGTCGCGCAGGTTGACGCCGACCCACTCCGGCAGGATCGCGCCCTGCAGCACGGTGCCCGTCCTGCGGTCGATCGGGCCGGGGATGCCGACCCCGACGGACAGGACCGACTCGCGCTCCCAGCCGTTGGCGGCGAGCATCCTGTCGATGAGGTCGGAGGCGGCCTGCAGGCTCTCGTCCACGTCGTAGCCGAGCGGGAGGGCGATGGCCTCCTCGGCGAGCACCTCGTAGCCGAGCGTCGTGAGCACGATCCTGACGTGCCTGCGACCGAAGTCGACGCCGACGGCGATGTCGCCGGTGTCGGTCAGCTGCACCAGCAGGGCGCGCCGGCCGCCGCTGTTCACCGGGGAGGTGGCGACCACGCCTTTGGCCGCCATGTCCCTGACGATGTTCGAGACGGTGGCGGTCGACAGTCCCGTTCCGCGCGCAAGCTCCGCCTGGGTCGAAGGGCCGTTGGCGAGGAGGAACTCGAAGAGTCGCTCCTGGTTCAAGTGCCTCAGTGCGCCTTGCGACCCGGGGTTGCGTGCGCCACGTACGAGAGAGCCCGAAGTGGCGGTCATGCGATAAGGGTGCAGGAGAGGAGTGTTGTAGTCAAGTTGTGAACGTAACCCCACGGTTGGGGCACAACGTGACTTCAGCTTTCTCAGACGGTGGGCGCGCGGGATGCCTCCCGTTGCTCCGCCAGATTCCAGACCTCGCCGACGACCATCCCGCCCGGGCCATCGCCGGTGGTCACGAAGTGGTCGACGTACGGGCCGATGAACGCCTGCCAGCGGGCGTTCGCCTCGTCGTTGTCGAGCGCATCCATCGCCGCGGCGAAGTCGTCGCAGTCGACCAGGTGGAAGAGGTCCCTGCCGCTGCGCCAGATGGTCCAGTCGTGGATTCCTACCCGCGCGAACGACGCGACCAGGTCGTCCGGGATCGTGGCGTGCGCCTCCTCGTAGCCGGATTCGTGGCCGTCGCGGACGACGGAGTGGAGGGCGACGCGCATAGTGTTCTCCGTGTTCTCCTGCAGTGTTGGAATACTATAGGAAATAGTAATAGGGTTCATGGACGAGCGAAAGGACCCTCGATGCCCACTCTGCCGACCCCGACGATGCGATTCCAGAGACTCGGCCAGCCAGGAGCGGAGATCCCCGTCGTGAGCGACGGGACCACCACCTGGGATCTGCGCCGGCTCACGGCCGACATCGACGGCGCCTTCCTTGAAGCAGACGGCCTCGCTCGTGCGGCGGAAGCGGCCGCCGCGGGCGAGCTGCCGACGGTCGACCTCGCCGGGATGCGCGTCGGCGCGCCGATCGCCCGGCCGACCGCCGTCATCTGCATCGGGATGAACTACGCGGCCCACGCGCGCGAATCCGGCTCCGAGCCGCCCAGCGACATCGTCGTGTTCTACAAGCACCCCAACACGGTCGTCGGGCCGGACGACGCCGTCATCATGCCACCGGGATCGACCACCACCGACTGGGAGGTGGAGCTCGCCGCGGTGATCGGGAAGCGCGCCAGCTACCTCTCGTCGCCGGCCGAGGCGCTCGACCACGTGGCGGGTTTCACTGTCGCCAACGACGTGTCCGAGCGCGAGTACCAGCTGCAGCGCTCGCTCGGGCAGTGGAGCAAGGGCAAGAGCTTCGCGACGTTCAACCCGCTCGGTCCGTGGCTGGTGCCGACCGCATCCATCGGCGACGGCTCGGGACTCGGCATCTGGTCGACGGTCAACGGCGAGCAGCGCCAGAAGTCGACCACGAGCGACCTGATCTTCAGCGTGGCCGAGATCGTCTACCGGCTCAGCCAGTTCACGGTGCTGGAACCGGGCGACCTGATCAACACGGGGACCCCGGAAGGCGTCGGACTGTCCGGCCGGTTCCCGTACCTCGCGCCCGGCGACGTGGTCGAGCTGGGCATCGACGGACTCGGACAGCAGCGCACGACCGTGCGCGCGGCCGACTGACGCAGGGAGAGACGACGATGTCGCAGAACTTCGCAGGACTCGTGGCCGCGGTCACGGGAGGCGCATCCGGGCTCGGCAGGGCGATCGCCGACGAGCTCGCATCCCGGGGGGCACGGGTGTTCTGCCTCGACCTCGACGCCGCGGCCGTCTCGGCGCCGCACACGGGCATCCGGTGCGACATCGGCGACGACGCCAGCGTGCGCGACGCGATAGCCGCCGTGGTGGCCGACGCAGGGCGATTGGACGTGGTGGTCGCCAACGCGGGCATCGGAGCGCAGGGCGACGTGCTCGCCAACGACGACGACGAGTGGATGCGCGTGCTCAACGTGAACGTGATCGGCTCGGCCCGCACGATCCGCCACGCGCTGCCGCACCTGCAGCAGTCACCGTCCGCCGCCGTGGTGCTGACCAGCTCGATCGCGGCGTGGGCCGGGCTCCCCCAGCGCGTGCTGTACTCGGCGTCGAAAGGCGCGGTCTCGGCGATGACGCTCGCCATCGCCGCCGACTGCCTGCCGCTCGGCATCCGCGTCAACGCGGTCGCCCCCGGCACGGCCGACACCCCATGGGTGGGCCGCCTGCTCGACGCAGCCACCGATCCGGATGCGGAGCGCGCAGCCCTCGCCGCCCGCCAGCCGAACGGCCGCCTCGTGCAGCCGCAGGAGGTCGCGGAGGCGGTCGCGTACCTCGCGTCGCCGACCTCGGCGTCGACGAACGGCGTCATCCTGGCGGTCGACGGCGGCATGTACTCCCTGCGCCCGCGGCGCTAGCGGCTGCGCCGGACCGGCTGCCCGAGGGCTAGACGACGGCCGGGACGGCGAAGGTGTGGGCGGCGAGAGAGGCCTCGTGCATCTCCATGCCGATGCCGGGGGTGAGCGGGGCGCGGTAGCGGCCTCCCGTGACGTCGACCGGCGAGACGAAGTGCTCGTGCAGGTGCTTGGTGTACTCGATCATCCGGCCGTCCTGGCTGCCGGAGACCGCCACGAAGTCGAACATCGAGAAGTGCTGCACGGCCTCGCAGAGGCCAACGCCGCCCGCGTGCGGGCAGACCGGCACGCCGAACTTGGCGGCGAGCAGCAGGATCGCGATGTTCTCGTTGACGCCGGCGACGCGGGTGGAGTCGATCTGCACGATGGAGGCTGCTCGCGCCTGGAGCAGCTGCTTGAACAGCACCCTGCTCATCCCGTGCTCCCCCGTCGCGACCGGCACCGGGGCGATGGCCGCGGCGATTGCGGCGTGGGCCAGGATGTCGTCGGGGCTGGTCGGCTCCTCCACCCAGGCGAGGCCGAACGGTTCGAGGGCGTGGATCCACTCGATGGCCTGGTCGCGGTCCCAGCGCTGGTTGGCGTCGATGGCGATCCGGATGTCCTGGCCGACGGTCTCGCGCGCGATGCCGAGGCGCCGGATGTCGTCGTCCAGGTTGTCGCCCACCTTGAGCTTGATCTGCTCGAAGCCCTCCTCGACGGCCTCGCGCGCCAGGCGGCGCAGCTTGTCGTCGGAATAGCCGAGCCAGCCGGGCGTGGTCGTGTACGCGGGGTAGCCGACGGCGAGCAGGTCGGCCTCGCGCTCTGCGCGGCCGGGGAGCGCATCCCGGAGGATCGCGATGGCTTCGTCGCGGGTGAGCGCGTCGCTCAGATAGCGGAAGTCGACCAGGCCGGCGATCTGCTCCGGCGTCATGCGGGAGAGGAGCTGCCAGAGCGGGAGGCCGGCGCGCTTGGCCTTGATGTCCCAGAACGCGTTCACGACGGCGCCGATGGCCATGTGCATGACGCCCTTCTCCGGGCCGAGCCAGCGCAGCTGCGAGTCGTAGACGAACTCGCGCCAGAAACCGCCGAGGTCGTCGAGGATCGCCTCGACGTCCCGCCCGATCACCCGGTGGGCGACGGCGTCGATCGCCGCGACCTGCACATCGTTCCCACGGCCGATGGTGAACACGAACGCGTGTCCTTCGTGGCCGTCCGGGGCGTCGGTGGTGACCCGCAGGTATGCGGCCGAGTAGTCCGGGTCCGGGTTCATCGCGTCGGAGCCGTCGAGCATGGCCGACGTCTCGAACCGGACGTCCAGTGTTTCGAATCCTGTGACGATGCTCACGCGCATCCCTTTCCATCCATCGCCGAGCACCCTCGCGTCGACTGATAGACAACATCCTATTGGATATAGGTGGATATGCGCGAATTTGCCATCGCTGGACGTGGTGGCTTCGTGCGGAGAACGCGCGCGCAGGCCCGGCGTGTCCTCCGTTCGAGCGGAGTTTTCGGGCGCGACCGTGATGAACTCCGCTGGAACGGAGATCCGAGGCGCGGACGTCCGGCGCGGGATGGGAGTGCGACGGAGCTCGGGCGCGGCCCTGCGGGTCAGCTGTGCTGGTCGGCGTGTGCCAGGCTGGCGGAGATGCGCGTGTACGACTTGGTGATGTGGTCGAGCATCGCCCTCTCGGCGGCCTCGGCGTCACCGGCGCGCAGTGCTTCGAGGACGGCCTCGTGCTCGCCGGAGGTCTCCTCGACCACGCCGTGCTTGAAGTAGACGCGGTACTGGTGCATGTGCGACCGCAGCCGCGCGATGGCGTCGGAGAGCAGCGCGTTGCCGGAGTGCTCGGCGATGATGCGGTGGAAGGCCGCATCCTGGTCGGCGAAGTCGCGGTAGTCGCGGAACCGGTCGTCCCCGCTCTGCGCCGCCTCTCCGCTGGCGTGCATGGCGTCGCAGAGCTCTTCGAGTTCCGCGAGCGTCTCCGTGGTGAGCTCGCCCACCGCCTTGCGGGTGGCGTACGGCTCCATCAGACGCCGCATCTCGAAGAGCTGGCGCAGGCCCTCGCTGTCGAGCAGCGGCGCGGCGGTGTAGCCCTTGAGCGCCTGCTTGACCACCAGGCCCTCCGATTCGAGGCGTGCGAGGGCCTCGCGGACCGGGGTCGGGGAGACGTTGAGCTGGCGGGCGATGCCGTCGATGCTGGCCCGGCTGCCCGGCTCGATGATCTGGTCCATGAGCAGGCCGAGGACGGCGTCGTACACGTCGTCGGCGAGCGCCCTCCTCGCGGGGAGGAAGTGCGCGCCTGGTGCTGATTCGGTGCTCATGCAGACATCGTATGGCTTCGTCGGAGGGAAAGAGAGGATAGAGGATGCAGGATTCTCACGGCAGAAGTCCCGCCTCGGAAAGCTCCGCCCAGAGCGCATCCGGCACGGGAACTGCGGCCAATCCGGCGTTTCTGGTGATCTGCGCTGCCGAGTCCGCGCCGAGCACGACCGTGGCGACGGCCGGGTGGCGCAGCGGGAACTGCACAGCCAGCTGCGGCACGGTCACGCCGTACGGCGCGGCGATATCGGCGATGCGGGAGACGCGCGCGAGCAGCGCATCCGGGGCGGCGCCGTAGTCGTACGTCGCGCCCGCCACCGGGCGGTCGGTGGCCAGGATGCCCGAGTTGAACACCGCGGCGACGGCCACGGACACCCCGCGCTCCGCGGCGGCCGGCAGCAGGTCCTGCTCGGCCGACGGGTCGAGCAGCGTGTACCGGCCGGCGCACATCACGATGTCCAGGTCGGTCTCCCGCACGAACCTCGTCAGCATCGCCGACTGGTTCATGCCGGCGCCGTACGACTGGATGACGCCCTGGGCGCGCAGCTCGTCGAGTGCGGGGAACGCGCCGTCCAGCGCCTCCCGCTCGTGCTCATCCGGATCGTGCACCAACACCACGTCGATGCGGTCGAGGCCGAGCCTGGTCAGCGAGTCCTCGATGGACCGCAGCACGCCGTCGCGCGAATAATCCAGCCGGCGGCGCAGGGTCGACGGCACCGCGAACAGGTTTCCGAGGTCGGTGTCCCCCTCGCGATAGTCCGGGTTGGGCTCCAGCACGCGACCGACCTTGGTCGACAGGACGAACGCATCCCTCGGGTACTCTTGCAGACCGGCGCCCAGCCGCTTCTCCGCGAGGCCGAGGCCGTAGTGCGGGGCCGTGTCGAAGTACCGGATGCCCGCCTCCCACGCCGCGGGCACGATGCCGGGCCACACGTCGTCGCCGAGCGGCCGGTAGAGGTTGCCGAGGGCTGCGACGCCGTAGCCGATCGGCCCGACCGTCAGGCCGCCCCGGCCGAATGTCCGGGATGCGGTGGCCGTGTTCACAGTGTCCATTCTGGTCAGCTCACCCTCAGATCGTCGATCGCGTCGAGGTCCCACTCGATGCCGAGCCCCGGCGTGGTCGGCGCGACGCCCGCGCCGTCGCTGACGGTCATCTCGCTGCGCGTCACCGCGCGCAGCTGCGGGATGTGCTCCAGGTAGAGCGCGTTCGGGATGGCGCAGCACAGCGAGACGTGCAGCTCCATCAGGAAGTGCGGGGCGACAGCGACGTTGAACGCCTCGGCGAGGTGCGCGACCTTCAGCCACGGCGTGACCCCGCCGACCCTGGCCACATCCACCTGCACGATCGACGCCGCACCGGACTGCAGATACTCGCGGAAGTGCCCGACCGAGTAGATCGACTCCCCCACGGCCACCGGCAGACTGGTCGCCTCCGCGAGCCTGCGGTGCCCTGCGACGTCTTCGGCGGGCAGCGGTTCCTCGAACCAGAAGATGTCGAGCTTCTCGAACAGGGCCGCTCGACGGATGGCCTCGGCGGCGGTCATCGACTGGTTGGCGTCGACCATGATGTCCATGCCGGGGCCGACGGCATCCCGCACGGCGGCGAGGCGTTCGAAGTCCTCGTGCCCGCGCGGCTTGCCGACCTTGATCTTCACCCCGTGCATCCCGCGCGCCTTCGACTCGACGGCCTGCGCCACCAGCTCCTCCGCGCTGAAGTGCAGCCAGCCGCCCTCGGTGTCGTACAACGGGATGCTCGGCCGCGCTCCACCCGCCGCCACCCACAGCGGCAGGCCGGCGGCGACGCAGCGCGCATCCCAGACGGCGGTGTCGACGGCGGCGAGCGCGAGCGACGTGATCGCACCGACCGTGGTGGCGCGGGTGGACGAGAAGAGCGCGTGCCACACCGCCTCCGGACGGTTGGCGTCCATCCCGAGCAGCACGTCGAGCAGGCCGGATCGCAGCAGGCTGAGCACGGCGCCGCCTCCGGTGCCGATCGTGTAGCTGTAGCCGATCCCCTCCACGCCGCCCGCTGTCCGGATGCGCACGAAGATCGTCTCCTGCTTCACGAACGACTGCACGGCGTCTGTGCGGACCGTCTCCACTTCGAGGTCGCTCAGCCAGGCCTCCGCGAAGACGATGGTGCCGTCCACGGCGATGCGGTCGATGGGCGGTGCGAAGGTCATCTGCTCTGCTTTCGGGGTGGGGTGGGTGCCGGAGGGGCCGGTGCCGGCGGTGCCGGTGCGTGCGACGACGGCCATCACCGGCCGCCGAAGCCGCCGAGCGCGACGCCCTTGATGAGCTGGCGCTGCAGCACGGCCACGATGATCAGCGACGGGATGATCGCCAGGGTGGATGCGGCCATCATCAGGCTCCACTGGGTGCCGTGCTCTCCGGTGAACATCGACAGGCCGAGGGGCACGGTCGCGAGCTCCTGGCTGTTGATGATGATCAGCGGCCACAGGTAGGAGTTGTAGTAGCCGACGAACGAGAACACGCCGAGCACGGACAGCGGTGCCGTGAGCTGCGGCAGCAGCACCGACCAGAGCGTGCGGAACCGGGAGGCGCCGTCGATCAGCGCGGCCTCCTCGAACTCGATCGGGATGGTGAGGAAGAACTGCCGGAGCAGGAACGTGCCGAACGCGGTGAACGCGAACGGGATGATCAGCGCCGCGTACGTGTCGACCAGGCCCAGCTGGTTCATCATGATGAACAGCGGGACGACCAGCACCTCCTGCGGCAGCACGAGCGTGAGCACGTAGAGCAGGAACAGGCGGTCGCGATACTTGAAGCGCAGCCGGGAGAACGCGTACGCGGACAGCACGGCGACGATCACCGACAGCAGTGCGCCCATGATCGCCACGAAGAAGCCGTTGAAGATGAAGCGCCCGAACGGCACCAGGGTCCACGCATCCACGAAATTGGACCACTTCACCTCGGAGCCGATGAACGACGGCTTCGCCGAGAACACCTCGGACTCCGGCTTGAGGGCCGAGAAGAACATCCAGATGAACGGGAAGGTGAACACCAGCGCCACGACGGCCATCACCAGGGTGTTCAGCCAGGTCTTGGCGGCCGTGACCTTCTGGGCGCGGCGCAGGCGGGGCTTGCGGGTCAGCGTCTCACTTGTCATAGTTCACCCACTTCTTCTGCCCGGCGAACTGCAGGGCGGTGATCAGCATCACGACGATGAACAGGATCCACGCCAGCGCCGACGCGTAGCCGAGCCTGTCGAAGACGAAACCGTTGCGGTACAGGTAGAGCACGAACGTGTTGGTCGACTCCCCCGGACCGCCCTGGGTCAGGATCTGCGGCTGCACGAACACCTGGAACGCACCGATCATGGTCATCGTCATGGTGAAGAACAGCGACGGGGAGATCATCGGCAGGATGATCGACCGCAGCCGCTGCCAGGCGCTCGTGCCGTCCATCCTGGACGCCTCGAGGATTTCCTTCGGGATGCTTCCGAGACCGGCGGAGAGCACGATCACGTTGTAGCCGAACGACTGCCACACCGACATCGCGATCACCGAGAACAGGGCGAACGACGCGTCCGACAGCCAGCTGGGACCCTGGATGCCGACGGATGCGAGCGCCGAGTTCACGAGGCCGTTGTCGCTCAGCAGCAACCGCCAGACCAGGGCGTTCGCCACCATCGGCGTGATGGCGGGGAGGAAGAAGATCACGCGCCAGAAGCCGGAGAACTTGATCCTCGTGTTCAGCCACAGCGAGACGGCCAGTGCGAGCACCAGGTTGAGCGCTGTGTAGACGAACGCGAAGATCACCGTGTTGATCAGGACCGTGTAGAACGTGGGGTCGGAGAACAGCTTCTGGTAGTTGGCGAACCCGACGAACGTCGGCGAGCCGAACAGCGGCCACTCGAACAGGCTGATCACCAGCGAGCCGAGCAGCGGCACCAGGATGAAGAACGTGAACCCCGCGAGGCCGGGCCACAGGTATGCGAGGGCGACGAGGCCGTCGCCCTTCCGCTTCCTGGTGCCCCGCGGCGGGGTGGGGTGGGGCACGCCGAACGGGCGCGTCTCCGTCGATTCGGGCGCGGCGGACGCCGCCGTCTCCTTCGAGACGACGGCGCCCGAGATCAGCGGGGAAGCCATGCGGCTACTGCCCCACCGAGTTCTGGATCGTGTTCATCACGTCCTTGGCCGTCTTGTCACCGCGGTACCCTTCGACGCCGTACTGGGTGAACAGGGTCTCCACCTGGTTCCAGGTGGGCGTGGTGAGCTGCGCGGTGGCGTTGCCGAGCAGCGCCTGCACGGCGGCAGCGGCCTCGGGCGTCTTGCCCTCCGCCCAGGCGGACTGTGCGTCAGCCCTGGACGGGACGATGCCGCGCTTCTCCGCCTGGCCCTTGAGCACGCTCGTGTCCGTCATCGCCTGGATGGCCTTGAACGCGCCGTCCGGGTCCTTGCAGTTCTTCGCGATGCCGAAGCCGGAGCCGGCCGTCATGCCGTGCGCCTCGCCCGACGTGCTCGGGACGATGGTCACGCCCATCTGGAACTTGGCCGCCGAGGCGAAGGTGCCGTACATCCACGGTCCCTCGATCAGCATGTCGGTCGAGCCACCGGTGAACGCGGCCTGCGCCACATCGGAGCCGTCCGCCGCGTTCGGCGCAGCCGCGATGCCCTCCTTGCTGACCAGGTCGAAGTACGACTGCACCTGGTCGACCAGCTTGGAGTTGGTCAGGTCGAGCTTCCCGCCCTTCACGGCCTCTGCACCGTCTGCGATGGCCCAGGCGTTCGGGATGAAGAAGCCCGGCTCGATCGCGAGCGCCTTGTGGTCGCCCGTGGTGAGCTTCTTCGCGTCGGACAGGAACTGCTCGCGCGAGTACGTCGTGCTCGGCAGCTCCAGGCCGGCCTTCTTGAACGCATCAACGTTGTAGTAGAGGACGATCGGCTCTGCGTCGTACGGGATGGCGCGGATCGTGCCGTCGACCGTCATGCCCTTGAGCATGGACGCGTCGAACGCCGAGGTGTCGAGCTTGTACTTCTTGATCAGGTCGTCGAGCGGCATGAGCAGCCCGCCGAGTTCCTGGGCCCGCGCGGCCTGCGTGGTGAGCAGGCAGGGCGGGTTGGAGCCGCTGAGGCGGGTCTTGACCTTCGTCCAGTAGTCGTTGAAGCTCGGGCCGTCGATGGTCACGTCGAGCTTCGGGTCGACCTTCTTGCCGAGGTCGATGAAGCCTTCCCACTGGTCGCGGTCGCTCTGACTGCTGACCCAGGTGTACATCGAGATGGGGCCGCCGGAGGCGTTGCCCCCGCCTCCGCCCGCACATCCTGCGAGCGCCGTGAGGGCTCCTGCCAATACGATTGCGGTTCCGATACGTCCCGCCGCGCGCGTGGTTCGTGGTGTCACTTGCTGTGCCTCCTCCATTGGATTCATCAAATGTGATCGCCTACTGAGCCTGCTGTTCCGCGGTCTCGCTCCGAGGGGCGGATCCGCGATCCTATAGGGTCTTTGATATAGGTTATGGGGAGCATAAGCTGCTGCGCCCCGGCCGGTCAAGTAGTCGACCCGGTCTGTGCCGGTCAGGCGAAGTCGATCGCGATCACGTCCACGACGGCACCGGATGCGGCGGGCGCGGGGATCAGCAGCTCGCCGAGCGGCTCGGCATCCCGCGACGCCTGCTCGTGCACCTCGTAGTTGACCTCGTACGGCAGCTGCTCGCCCGTCGCCAGCAACCGGATGCCCGTGACCCGGCCCACCGGGATGCCCCGCACGATCACCTGCTCGATCGGCCGCATCACCAGGTGCAGGTAGATCGTCCCCGGCCGGGCGGTAGACGGCCCGTAGTAGTCGACGCCGACGGTCGGCGAGACGCCGACGACGCTCTCGGCATGCGCATCCATCCACTGGCCGATCTCGTCCAGCGTCTGCACCTGCGACTCGTTGAGGCTGCCGTCGCCCTTGGGGCCGATGTTGAGCAGCAGGTTGCCTCCGCGGCTCGCCACCTCGATCAGTGTGGTCACGAGCGAGGTGGTGGACTTGCTCTTGGTGTCTCCCGGCCGCCACGCCCACATCTGGCCGATGGTCAGGCACAGCTCCCACGGACCGGTCGGCGCCGTGACAGGGAAGCCCTGCTCCGGCGTTTTGTAGTCGCCCTGGCCGAGCAGGCGGTCGTTGATGACCACATCCGGTTGCAGCGACTTGATGAGGGCGCGCAGCCCCGCGCTGTCCCATTCCTGCTCCGAGCGCTCCCACTCTCCGTCGAACCAGAGCAGGTCGATGGTGCCGTAGCCGGTGAGCAGTTCGGTGAGCTGCCCGCGCAGGTAGTCCTGGTAGCGCGCCCAGGCCTCCGGCGTCGGCCGGCGGTGCTTGTCCTCCGCGACAGGGGTGCCGGCGTTGGCCGGGTCTCCCGCGGCGGGCCAGTGCTCCAGCGGGTACGGGCGGTCGCTGTCCTGGAAGGCCGGGTAGTCTGCGTGGTTCCAGTCGGGGAGGCTGTAGTAGATGCCCACCCGGATGCCCTCGGCGCGGATCGCCTCGACGAACTCGCGGGTGATGTCGCGCCCGAACGGCGAGTGCTCGATGCCGAAGTCGGAGTGCGCGGTGTGGAACATCGAGTATCCGGCGTGGTGGCGGGCGGTGAACACGACGTAGCGGGCACCGGCGCGCTTGGCCAGGCGGGCGAGGGCGATCGCATCCCAGTCGACCGGGTTGAAGGTGGGCGCCGTCGACTGGTACTGCTCGACGCTGACGGTGTCCTCGACCGCGTCGGAGCCGGGGATGATGGACCGGCCGACCAGCGGCCAGGAGATCTCGATGCCCTGCTGGCTGGCGTGGTCCCAGTGCACGAAGAGGCCGAATCCTGCGCCGATGAACCACTCCCCGCCTGGCAGCTGGAAGTCGGCGCGACGCACGAACGAGTCGGGTAGAGCGGTGAGGGTCGAATCCACGGGGAGAACTCTCCTTTGAGTAGGGATGCTATTGCCTATAGGATATGGACTTGGGATGCGTCCCACAATCCATTCAACGAAGAAGGAGAATCTCAGCGTGGCCATGTTCACTGACGACCCCGTCCGCCCCGAGAACTACCAGCGGTTCCAGCACGAGCTCCCGTCCTGGTTCAGCGACGCCAAGCTCGGCATCTTCGTTCACTGGGGCCCGTACTCCGTTCCGGCCTGGGCTGAGCCGATCGGCGAACTCGGCACCATCGAGAAGCAGTACTGGTTCGCTCACAATCCTTACGCAGAGTGGTACTTCAACACGATCCGCATCGAGGGCAGCCCGGCTGCCCAGCACCAGAAGGACGCGTTCGGCGACGCTCCGTACGACGACTTCCTCGACGCCTGGAACCCCGACGAGTTCGATCCGGAGGCGTTCATCGCCCTCGTGAAGAGCACGGGAGCAGGCTACTTCGTCCCCACCACCAAGCACCACGACGGCGTCACCCTGTGGGATGCGCCGGGCACCGACGGCCGCAACACGGTCGCCCGCGGACCGAAGCGCGACCTGATCGGCGCGTTCGAGAAGGCCACCAGGGATGCCGGCCTCCGCTTCGGCGTCTACTACTCCGGCGGGCTCGACTGGCACTTCTCGCAGCTGCCGCCGATCACCGACGAGGGCCAGGAGTTCGGCCGCCCCGTCGACGCCGCATACGCCGAGTACGCGTACAAGCACGTCGAAGACCTGATCGAGCGGTACTCCCCCGACGTGCTCTGGGGCGACATCGAGTGGCCGGACGCCGGCAAGCCCTCCGGGCCGTTCTCGATGGAGAACCTGTTCGAGAAGTTCTACGCCACCACCCCGGACGGCGTCGCGAACGACCGCTGGGGCACCACCCACTGGGACTTCCGCACCAGCGAATACCAGCAGGGACTCAGCGTGGAGGGCGACGGCGGCTGGGAGAACTGCCGCGGCATCGGGTACTCGTTCGGCCACAACACGCTCGAAGACGAGACCCACCTGCTGAGCGGCCCGGATGCGGTGAAGACGTTCGTCGACATCGTCTCGCGCGGCGGCAACCTTCTCCTCAACGTCGGTCTCACCGCCCGAGGGACGGTCCCGGACCTGCAGCGACGCACCCTGGAGCACCTGGCAGCGTGGAACGCCGTCAACGGGGATGCGGTGTTCGGCTCGACCACCCTGGACACGTCGATCGCGGCGTCGCGCTCCGACCCGTGGGTGCGCTGGACGCGCAGCGGCGACGTCGCGAACGCGTTCGTCGACGCATCCGGGGCCGTCACCATCGGCGGGGTGTCCGCAGCGGTCGACGCGGCCTCCGCCCGCCTCGCCGACGGAACCCCCGTCGCCGTGACGCGCGACGGCGACACGCTCGCGGTGACCCTGCCGGACGCATCCATCGCCGGTCCGACGCTCATCCGCTTCGACCTGGCGGCCTGAGCATGACCGTCGACGCCCACCTGCACCTCTGGGATCTCGAGAGGGTCGCGTACCCGTGGCTCACCGACGCGCTGGCGCCGATCAACCGCACGTTCGCGTTCGCCGAGGTCGAGCCGCAGCTGCGTGCGGAGGGCGTCGACGGCGCCGTGCTCGTGCAGGCGGCGAACTCGGTGGAGGACTCCGAGGCGATGTTCGCCGTCGCCGCCTCCTCGCCGCTGGTCGCGGGCGTCGTCGCCTGGGTCGACCTGCTCGACCCTGCCGCGACCGCCGCCCAGCTGGAGACGTGGTCGGCGCATCCCGGGTTCGTGGGGGTGCGCCACCTCATCCACGACGAGCCGGACGCCGACTGGCTGGCACGGGATGCGGTCCGCCGCTCCCTCGCCGTCGTCGCCGCCCACGGCATCGCCTTCGACGTGATCGGCGTGCTTCCGCGCCACCTTGAGCTCGCCGTCTCGCTCGCGGAGGAGCAGCCGGAGCTGCGCATCGTCGTCGACCACCTCGGCACCCCGCCGGCCGGCTCGGCGAGTTCCGCGGCAGGGTGGGAGCCGTGGGCGTCCCTGATGACCGCGCTGGCCGCGCACCCCAACGTCTCCACCAAACTCTCCGGCCTCACCACCATCGGGGACGACCTGCAGCCGTACGCCGAGCACGCACTCGACGCGTTCGGCGCATCCCGGGTGCTGTTCGGCGGCGACTGGCCGGTCTCCACCCTGGCCGGAACGTATGCGGAGACCACCGCGGTCGCCCGCGCACTCACCGCGGGGCTCAGCGAGCAGGAGCGCTCCGACGTGTTCGGCGGGGCCGCACGCCGGGCGTACCGCCTGGACTGACCTGCGAGAATTGCCTCATGCCCATCCTGAACAAGGACATGCAGGTCTGCATGTCGCTCGCAGCGCGGCCGAGCAACATCGGAACCCGGTTCCACAACTTTCTCTACGACGAGCTCGGCCTGAACTTCATCTACAAGGCGTTCGCCACCACCGACCTCGAGGGCGCCGTGCGCGGCATCCGGGCTCTCGGCATCCGCGGCTGCTCGGTGTCGATGCCGTTCAAGGAGGCCATCATCCCGCTGGTCGACGTGATGGAGCCGTCCGCTCTCGCGATCGAGTCGGTGAACACCGTGGTCAACGACGACGGTGTGCTGACCGCGTCCAACACCGACTACGAGGCGGTCGCCGCACTGCTCGCCGAGCACGAGGTCGACCCGGCGCAGCGCGTGCTGCTGCGCGGCTCCGGCGGCATGGCGAAGGCGGTCGTCGCGGCGTTCCGCGGCGCCGGCTTCGACGACCTGACCATCGTCGCCCGCAACGAGGAGGCGGGCTCCTCGCTCGCCGAGAAGTACGACTACGCCTGGGTGGCCACCGACCCGGAGCCCGGCTTCGACGTGATCGTCAACGTCACCCCGCTCGGGATGCGCGGCGAGAGCGAGAGCGTGACGGCGTTCGGCGACGACCACATCGCCGCGGCCTCCACGGTGTTCGACGTGGTGGCGTTCCCGTCGGAGACTCCGCTGATCGTCGCCGGGCGCGCATCCGGTGCGAAGGTCATCACCGGCGCCGAGGTGATCGCGCTGCAGGCCGCGCGCCAGTTCGAGCGCTACACGGGCGTCACCCTCACGGCCGACCAGGTGGCCAGGGCGTCGGAGTTCTCCCGCGCTGAATAGTCGGCGTCGCCCCGCGAAGCCGACCGGAGTAACGTGAGCCGCACGTCGACCGAAGGGAAGCGCTCATGGGCATCGGCAGTGGCATCTTCTTGGTGGTGGTCGGCGCCATCCTCGCGTTCGCGCTGAACGTGCAGGTGTCGTGGATCGACGTGCAGCTCGTCGGCTACATCCTGATGGGCGCCGGTGTGGTGGTGTTCATCCTGTCGCTCATCTTCATGCTGCGCAGACGGCAGACCACGACCATCCGGCGCGGTGGGGTCGACCCGGCGACGGGCGAGCGCATCCAGGAGCAGCGCACGCGCTCCGACGACTTCTGAGCCGCCCGAACGCGAGGACGCGCCGCCGCCGGACGTAGACTCGAATCGTGTCCGATGACCTGCTCGCCCTGGAGAACCAGGTCTGCTTCGGCCTGGCCGTCGCCGCTCGCAGCGTAATCGCGCTGTATCGTCCCGTGCTCGAACCGCTGTCGCTGACGCATCCGCAGTACCTGGTGATGCTGGCGCTGTGGGAGCGGGACCCGCGGTCGGTGAAAGAACTGAGCGAGGCCATCCAGCTGGAACCCGCCACCCTTTCGCCACTGCTGAAACGGCTCGAAGCCACCGGCTACGTGGAGCGGAAGCGCAGCACGACCGACGAGCGCACGCTCGAGGTGACGCTCACCGACACCGGCAGGGCGCTGCGGTCGGAGGCGGAGAAGATCCCGGGCCAGATCGTGGCGAAGCTGGGGCTGCCGGTCAGCGAGCTGGAGCACCTGCGCGAGGGGCTGCACGCGATCATCGCGGCGGCGCTGCGCACGGCGTAGGCGCGTCCGCGGAAGGCGCGAGGCGCGAGCCGCGTTACGGGCAGACGAGCCGCGTGGCGTCGCGCTGGCCTTCTGGCCGGAGCACGGTGTGCTCGGTCATCGGGCGGCCGCAGATGGGGCAGGGCGACGCGGCGGAGCGGTGATCTGGACCTTCCGGGTGACCTGCGCCGAGCTGCGCTGGGCCGGCGACGCTGATCAACTTCTCGTTCATCCGCGTGTACCAGCGCATGAAGCTTCCGGACATGATCTCCTCAATTCGTTAGTGCACTAACTAGTGTACGCCCGATTGACCTTGACCCGCGGGTCAGGGTTTACGCTGTGGGCGGAGGAACGCGGAGGAACACCATGCAGATCAGCGAACTCGCCGAACGCGCCGGGGTCACGGTGAAAGCCGTGCGCTACTACGAGAGCCTGGGCCTCGTGCTCCCCGACCGCCTGCCCAACGGCTACCGCGACTACACCGACGACCAGCTGCGTGCCGTCGCCGAGATCCGCGAGCTCGCCGACTCCGGCATCTCCCCCAGCAAAGCGTCGCCGTTCATCGACTGCCTCGGCACCGGACACGCGTACAGCGACGAGTGCCCCGCATCCGTCGACGCGTACCGGGACAGCATCGCCGACCTCGACAGGACCATCGCCGCCCTCACCCGCCGCCGCGAGACCCTCGCGCACCGGCTCGACGCGAGCGCCTCCCGGGGCTCAGCCCAGGACTGACCCGGCCGAGCGGAAGGCACGCGTCAGGCGTGCCGCCCCTGCACCATCTCCCGGATGCGCTCGATCGCGACCTTCGGGCGGCGGTCGTCCGTCACCAGGCCGTTGGTCTCCTGGCCGGTGTCGGCGAGCTGGGTGTAGCAGAACCCGGCGAGCACCGAACTGGCCAGCGTCGCCTCCAGCAGGGCGCCGACGCGCTCGGCGAAGTCCTCCGGGCTGGAGGCGGCCGAGTATCCCCACGCGCCGTCCACCTCGTGCGCGCGGTCCACGAACGAGACGCCGCCGAACTCGGTCAGCATCACCGGCGCCTGCCGGTCGCGTTCGCCGCGCACGAGCATCCGGCGCCCGGCCGGTCCGAGTCCGTCGAACAGCCGGTCGACCGCCTCCGGCGTTCCATAGCGCGCGGCGACGACCTCTCCGGACGCCTCGTAGTCGTGCACGGAGAGGATGTCGGAGTCGACGTGCTCCCAGCCGTCGTTCGAGATGACGGGACGGGTGGGGTCGAGCGCCTTGGTCAGCGAGACGAGCGCCGCGGCGTAGTCGCGCATCCGGCCGTCGTGGGCGAGGTGCTGCACCCCCCAGCTCTCGTTGGTCGGCACCCAGGTGACGATGGAGGGATGCGAATAGTCGCGGTCGACGATGTCCGCCCACTCCCTGGTCGTGCGGGTGATCGCGGTCGGCGTGAACTCGTATGCAGCGGGAGACTCGCCCCAGATCAGCAGGCCGAGCGAGTCTGCGAAGAACAGGAAGCGCGGGTCCTCGTACTTCTGATGCAGCCGCGCCGCGTTGAAGCCGAGGTCTTTGATGAGCTGCGCCTCCGCGCGCAGGCCGTCGACCGACGGTGCGGCGAGGTGCGACTCCGGCCAGTAGCCCTGGTTGAGCACAGAGCGCACGTAGTACGGCCGGTCGTTCAGCAGGAACCGCCCGCCGGCGACCGCCGCCGAACGCAGCCCGAGGTAGGAGCGGACGGTGTCTGCGCCGACGGTGACCACCGCATCCACCAGTCGCGGGTGCTCCGGCGACCAGAGCAGCTCCTCGTACGCCTGCCCGTTGCGCTGCTGCGGCAGCGGCACCGTCGCCTCGATGGTGCGCCCGACCGCCGGCATCGTCACCGAGCCGAGCGCTCGCCCGTCGTGGCTCAGAGAGATGGCCAGCGTCTCTCCGTCGCGGGCCGGACGGTTCAGCCGGATGCGCGCCGCCACCGTTCCCGAGATCAGGTCGGGGGTCCAGTGGATGCGCTCGATCGCCACCACCGGCACCGCTTCGAGCCACACCGGCTGCCAGATGCCTGTGGTGCGGTGATACCAGATCGAGTGCGGCTCGCGGTGCCAGTCCTGCTTGCCCCTCGGCTGGGAGAGGTCGGCGGGGTCGTCCTCCGCGCGCACGACGATCGACACGTCCGTGACACCGGATGCGCCACCCGCCGCGAGCAGGTCGGTCACGTCGAACGAGAACGGCGACCCCCCGCCCTCGTGCTCGCCAGCGAACCGGCCGCCGACCCAGACGCGGGCACGGTAGTCCACCGCTCCGAAGTTGAGGATCACGCGCGGTGCGTCGTCGCTCGCGCCGATCGTCTCGAGCTCGGCGGCGCCGACGGTGCGCCGGTACCAGACCACCGGGTGGAAGCCAGTGTCGCCGATGCCGGATGCGGGTGACTCCGGGGGGAACGGCACCACGATCGAGCGGTCGAAGCGCGTCGCCTCAGCGTCCGAGTACCAGCCCTGCGCCTCGCCGGCGTCTGCGTCGTCGTACGCGAACGCCCACGTGCCGCCCAGGTCGCACCAGTGCTCCCGCACGAGCTGGGGGCGCGGGTATGTTCCATCGAGCGTGCCTGCGGCTGGAAAAGTCATGGTCACTATGGTGCACCAGAAATGCAGCGCTGTAAAACGGTGAGGCGAACACGGCGAGCCGAGCAGGCGGAGCGGGCGACTCAGAGCGTCGGCGCGCTCTCCCTGGTGACCAGCCGATACCCGACCAGCTCGTGCCTGCCCATCGAGGTCAGCCCGTCGATCCGCTCGCAGAGCATCGTGATGGCCCGCGTCGCGAGCGCCGTGAGGTCGGGCGCGATGGTGGTGATGCTCGGGAAGGTGACCGAGGTCATCAGCGTGTTGTCCCATCCGGAGATGGCGACGTCGTCCGGAACCCGGAGGCCGCGCTCCTGCAGGGCGCGCAGTGCGCCGATGGCGGCGAGGTCGTCGCGGCACATGATCGCGTCGAACCGCAGGCCCGCATCCAGTGCGGCGCCGATCGCCGCTGCACCGTCCACCGGCGAGATCGCGTTGCTCGGGATGAGCAGCCCGGGGTCCGGCGTCACCCCGGCGGCCTCGAGCGCGGCCTGGTACCCGGCGATGCGGAGCTCGGAGGTGCGCGAGATGCGCTCCGGCTCGTGACCGGCGAACGCGATGCGGCGGCGGCCGAGCGCGAGCAGGTGCGTCGTTGCCTCGCGGGCGGCGGCGACGTTGTCGATCATCACCCGGTCGATGCTGAGCGGGGCAGCCCCCTCGCCCAGGATCACCATCGGGAGGGAGCTCCTGGTCTGCGCCAGCTCGGCCGAGCTCATCACGCTGGGCTGGAAGATGATCCCGTCGACCATGCCGGCCTCGATGCCGGAGACGGCGGCCCGCTCCCCTTCGATCGTCGAGTCGGTCTGTTCGAGCAGCACGCGGTATCCCTGCTCCTCCGCCACGTCGGACACGCGGCGGGCCAGCTCGGCGAAGTACGGCAGGGTGACATCCGCGAACGCCAGCGCGATCAGGCCCGTGCGCCCGGTGGCCAGCCTGCGGCCGAGCAGGTTGGGCCGGTAGCCGAGCTCGTCAATCGCCTTCTGCACGCGTTCGCGCATCCGGTCGCTGACGTGCGGGTAGTCGTGGACCACGTTGGAGACGGTCTTCATCGACACCCCGGCCAACTCCGCGACATCCTGCAAGCGCACACCGGCCACAGCGTCTCCTTCCGTCGTGAGAACTCTACTTTGCGTCGCTGCTCCCGCCAGTCCACCACCGCTCACCGCTTGACAGCAAATTTCTAGCGCTGTAATTTCGAAGGGCGCGGCCCGGCCGCGCACTCGTGCCTGTCACTCAAGGGAGAGAAATCACATGAAGAAGCGATCTGCCGTGCGGGTCCTGGCCGCCGCGGTGGCCGTGGGCTTGGGCCTCGCACTGACCGCCTGCGGCAGCTCCGGCGGCTCGGGCGGAGAGGTGGCGTCCGGGGACTACTCGGGCCCCAAGGTCACCGTCACGTTCTGGAACGGCTGGACCGGCGGGGCAGCACCCGTCCTGGTCCCGAAGCTCGTCGACAAGTTCAACTCCGAGCACAAGAACATCGTCGTGAAGAACGTCCCGATGGAGTGGGCCGATCTCGCCAAGAAGATGCCGCTCGCCGTCAAGGCGGGCAAGGGCCCGGATGTGGCGGTCGCGCACGGCGACGACGTCGCCACGTACGCCGCCCAGGGCCTGCTGCTCAAGAGCGACTCGATCGTGAAGTCGCTCGGGTACAGCGCCGGCGACTTCCCCGAGGGCCTGATGAAGGCCGGCGAGTACAAGGGAGCCCAGTACGGCATCCCGTGGAGCGTCACCCCGCTCGGTCTCTACGTGAACAAGGACGTGCTCAAGCAGGCGGGCATCGACCCCACGACCATCCCCGCTGACAAGACCTCGTACATGGATGCGCTGGCCAAGCTCAAGACGGCGGGCATCCAGGGCGAGTGGGTCGACGGCTACGTCTTCACCGGCACGTTCGAGTTCCAGTCGCTGCTCTGGCAGTTCGGCGGCGACCTCTTCAACAACGACGTCACGAAGGCCACCTTCAACTCCGACGCCGGCGTGCAGGCGCTCACCCACATGACCGACCTCATCAAGCAGGGATACAGCCCGGCGAACGTCGCGCAGGACGGCAACATCAACGCCCTGATCGCCGGGAAGACGGCCTTCAACTGGAACGGCGTCTGGCAGACCACGAACACCGCGTTCGACAAGCTCGACTGGTCGGCCGTCGCGGTGCCTCAGATCGGCACGGAGAAAGCCGTCTGGTCCTCGTCCACGCACTGGATGTTCCTGGCCAACAAGGGTCAGGACAAGAACAAGACGTCGGCCGCGGCCACGTTCGTGAAGTGGATGAACGACAACTCGGCCAGCTGGCCGGACACCGGTGAGCTGCCCGCGAGCAACAGCGTCCGCAACGACCCGGCTCTGGTGCAGAAGTACCCGAACCTCAAGCCGTTCCTCGACGAGCTCCCGTACGCGCACTACGAGACCTCCGCCCCCGGCATCACCAACGTCACGGCCACCGTGACCACGGCCGTCAACGAGGCCATCACCGGCAAGAAGTCGCCGAAGCAGGCTCTCGACGACGCGGTCGAGAAGGCGAACACGCTGCTGAAGCAGAACAAGCAGACGTATGGCGAATGAGCTCGCAGTAGAGGCGGCATCACGGCGTAACGCCGTGGTGCCGCCTCGGCGCGCCCGGCGCAGCTCGAACCTGGCTGCGCCGCGCCGTACGAAGACGGCCTACCTGTTCCTGGCGCCGTTCCTCGTCCTCTTCCTCGTCTTCGTGGCGGGCCCAGCGGTCTTCGGCCTCTGGATCAGCCTCACCAACTGGAGCCCGTTCCGCGACACCCAGCAGTTCATCGGGCTCAAGAACTACATCGACCTCTTCACCCCGGACTCCGCGACCTCCGGCGACTTCTGGCAGTCGATGGGCGCCACCGGCATCTTCACGGTCGCCAGCGTGCCGTTCCTGCTGGTCATCCCGCTGCTGATCGCCCAGCTGCTCAACCGCAGGATCCGCGGCGGCACCGTCTTCCGCGCCGTGTTCTTCGCGCCGTACGTGCTCGGCGTCGCGGTCGTCGGCGTCATCTGGAAGTACCTGCTCGACACCCAGTCCGGCATCGTCAACCACGTGCTCGGGATGCTCGGCCTCCCCTCCGACATCCCCTGGACCGTCAACGTGCCCTGGGTCTGGGTCTCCCTGGTCGGCGTCACCGTCTGGTGGACCCTCGGCTTCAATACGGTGATCATCCTGGCCGGGCTCAAAGGCATCAACAACGACCTGTACGAGGCGGCCGCGCTCGACGGAGCCGGGCCCATCCGGAAGTTCTTCAGCGTCACGCTGCCGGGCCTCCGCCAGGTGATGACGTTCGTCGTCACCGTGACCATCCTCGCCTCGGCGAACATGTTCGGTCAGTCGTACATCATCACCAAGGGCGGTCCGGGCAACCAGACCCGCACGGCGATCATGTACATCTCCGACCAAGGCCTCTCGCAGAACAACATGGCCGCGGCGTCGGCCATGAGCTATGTGCTGTTCGTGTTCCTCGCGATCATCAGCATCGTCAACTTCCGCCTGCAGCGGGAGCGCACGGAAAGGGCACCCCGATGACCGCCGTCACCTCTCCCACGCAGAAGCCGACACCGGATGCCGACGGCGAGCGTCAGCTCGCCCGGGCACAGCGGCGCACGTCGCCACGCCGCACCGCCGGGCAGGTCGTACTCTACGTCGTGCTGTCCCTGGTCACGCTGCTGATCGTGCTGCCGCTGGTGTGGATCGTGCTCACCTCGTTCAAGACGGACAGCGACGCCATCCAGAACCCGTTCTCGGTGTTCCCGACGCCGTGGTCGATCGACGCGTACGTCACCCTGTCGAGCGGCCAGCAGCCGATCTTCCGCTGGTTCCTCAACAGCCTGCTCGCCGCGACGCTGCAGACGGCGATCATCCTCGTCACCGCCTCCGCCGCCGCGTACGCGCTGGCCCGCCTCGAGTTCTGGGGCAAGAAGATCGTGTTCGGCGCCATCGTCGCCACGCTGCTGGTGCCTCCGGTCATCTTCCTCATCCCGAACTACCTGATCGTGCAGAACCTGGGCTGGCTCGACACCATCTGGGCCATCTCCATCCCGGGAGCTGCGAGCGCGTTCGGCGTGTTCTTCCTCCGTCAGTTCTTCATCGGGCTGCCGGTGGAGATCGAGGAGGCCGCGCGCATCGACGGCGCGGGCGACATCCGGATCTTCCTGCAGATCGTCGTGCCGCTGGCGCGCCCGGCGCTGGCGACGCTCGCCGTGCTGAGCTTCCTCGCCAACTGGAACGACTTCCTCTGGCCGGTCTACGTGCTGCTCAGCCCGGAGAACCTCACGCTGCAGCCCGGCCTCGCCCAGCTGCAGGGCGCGTACTCGACGCACTTCGCCATCGTGATGGCCGGCGCGGTGATCGCATCCATCCCGGTGCTGATCCTGTTCTCGTTCGCGCAGCGCCACATCGTGGACAGCGTCGCCAGCTCGGGCGTGAAGGGGTGAGGTCGTGAGGTCCGCCGGGGTCGCGGCGGTGGCGGTGGTGGCTGCCGCCGCCCTCGCGGCACTCGCGGCACTCTCCGGATGCGCATCCGGAGCAGGCTCGTCGTCGCGCCCCGCCTCCGGCTCACCGTCGGCGAGCGCCGGCCCTGACTTCGCGATCGACCAGGACTTCGCCGACCCGGATGTGCTCGTCCACGACGGCACCGCGTACGCCTTCGCGACGAACACCCCCGGCTTCCTGGTGCGGTCAGCGACCTCCACGAATATGAGGGACTGGACGGTGTCGCAGAAGGACGCCCTCAGCGCCCTCCCCGGCTGGGCGCAGCCCGGCCGCACCTGGGCTCCCGAGGTGGCGGAGGTCTCCCCCGGCGCGTTCGTGATATACCTGACGGCCCAGGATGCGGCATCCGGTCGCCAGTGCATCGGCACCGCCACCTCCGCGACACCGGGCGGGCCGTTCACCCCCGCCTCGGATACGCCGCTCGTCTGCCCGGTGGAGGCGGGCGGCGCCATCGACGCCGCCACCTTCCGCGACGACGACGGCAGCCTCCACCTGCTCTGGAAGACGGACGGCAACTGCTGCAGCCTCGACACCTGGATCGAGACGGCGCCGCTCTCGGCGGACGGTCTCACCCTGGCCGGGCCGCCGGTGAAGCTCCTGAAGCAGGACCGCGCCTGGGAGGGCGCGCTGGTGGAGGCGCCCGACCTGGTGAAACGTGACGGCGTCTACGTGCTGTTCTTCTCCGCGAACGACTACGGAGGAGACGACTACGCGATCGGCACGGCAACGGGCACGTCGCTGACGCAGCCGTTCACGTCGCAAGAGAAGCCGTTGCTCACCTCCGCGTCGAAGCTCGGCACGTTCCACGGTCCCGGCGGCCAGAACGTCGTCACGTTCGGCGGCCACGACTGGCTCGTCTTCCACAGCTGGGACGACGCGTACGCCTACCGCGGGATGCTCGTCCGTCCCCTCACCTGGGACGGCGCGACCCCGCACCTCGGCTGACGCCCGGAGCGCCGCCCGGTCCACCGGCTCCGCTCCGACGGAGAACCGGCCGCGTTCCGCATGAACCTTCCGCTCCTACGGAGAATACGGCGGCGTGTCGGCCGAATCCTCCTGCGTTACGACCAGCGGATGCGGGCCCGACCCTCGCATCCCCTGGCCTCCGCAGTACAGGAGGCGCACCGCGACACGCCGTTGGAGAGTCCGCTTCTGCGGAGAAAGCGGCCGATCGAGCCGGGTTCTCCGCTCGAACGACGCGGTGGTGGCCTCCCGGTCAGCTGCCCTCGGACGAGCTGCCGGGGCCCCAGGTGACCGACTGGAAGACGGCGCCCGCGTCGCCGAACGACGAAACGGAGCCCTCCACGTCCGCCTCGATCGGAGCCGTCGACGTGATCGTGCCGGAGTCGCCCGTCGCCGGGAACGAGAAGTCGGCGTGGAACGTCACCGTGCCGGGGGTCGCCGTCTTCACCGGCCAGCAGCCGCCGGCGCTCACGTCGGCCTGGTCGGGAAGGTGGCAGCCGAAGTCCCACGGCCCCACCGTCAGCTCCGGGCGACTCTGGATGGTCCAGGCGGCGTTCGTCCACACCTCGCCGGCCTCCGCGCCACTGGAGAGCCCGAACGAGCATCCCGCCGGCTGGGCGTCCTGCGATGCAGCGCAGCCGTCGAGCCAGCCCTGGGCGGCGGCCTTCGCCGCGTCGAGTCCCTTCGGCGTGAGCACGGCCGCATCCCGCAGTTGCGCGTCTGCGCCGAAACCGGCCACCGTCGCCTTCGCCCCGGCGAGCGTGAACCAGTCGGTGCTCGCCCCGGCGGTGAGCGTGTACGTGCCAGGGAAGGCGTTCAGGCGGAGGGTCGCGCCCTTCCAGCCGAGCGGCACGCCCGCGAGCGTCGCATCCACGCGCCCAGGCGCTCCGATGGTCACGGTGACCGTGCCGAGCGTGACCGGCGCGAGTTTCCACCCGTCGACGCCCACCATCGACGCCGGTGTCCACGCGTCCCGACGCACCGCGAAGTCGCGCGTGGTGGTCTTACCGCCGCCCGTCACCTCCGCGGTGACCGTCGCGTCGCGTCCGTGCGACCGAACGCCCAGGATGCGGTAGCCCGTCACCCTGTCCGTCGCGTTCTTGTACGCCTTGTTGGTGAGCAGCACATCCGCCGATCGGTGCTGACGGCCTTCGAGCTTCGTCGCCGCCTCGACATCGCCGCGCTTCACGTCCGCGAGGTAGGTGGACACCACCGCCTGCGGGGTGGCTGCGGCGCGAGCCCCGATCACCAGCACGAGTGCCGTGATCCCCACGCCGAGGGCGAGCGCCGTACCGACGGCAACCACCACGATCCACAGCGACCTGCGCGCCTTCGCCATCACAACTCTCCCCCGTGGCCGCCCGCTGTCGGCCGATCGTCCCGCCCCGGGAATCATACCGGCGGATGACCCACACACGACCCACGGCTGATGCCGCGCGCCGCGCATCCCGGTTGACTGGATACATCGGCCATACCAAGGGGGAAAACCATGACGACGCTGAACCACCAACTTCCGTTCACGGGGTCGGTTCCGCAGGTTCCGCGAGCTCGAGGGGTGCTCGCGGCCGTTGCGGAGAACGCCTATCTGCGGCTGTTCTCCGTGCTCGTCGTCATCGCGGCCGGTGCCGTGGCGCTCGCCTTCGGAATCGCATTCGTGCTCGACATCGTCGTGCCGGTGTTCTTCGGAGGCGAGCTCCGCGCGCTGGGGGCGCTGTTCCCGCAGGTGGGCTGACCGGGACGGCTCTGGCGCCTCCCGCACCGACTGCTTAGAGTCGGTGCGGGAGGTTCCACCGATGCCACGTCTCGTCTACTTCGCCATCGCTTCCGTCGACGGCTACACCGCCGACACGTCGGGAGGCTTCGACTGGGCGGCCCCGGATGCGGAGGTGCACGCGTTCGTCAACGACCTGGAACGCGACGTCTCCACCTATCTGTACGGCAGGCGCATGTACGAGACCATGCAGGTCTGGCAGACGTTCGGCGACGACCCGGACGAGGAGCCGGAAGTGGTCGACTTCGCCGGGATCTGGCGGGACGCGGACAAGGTCGTGTACTCGTCGACGCTCGCCGAACCGGTCACGCCGCGCACGACCATCCAGCGCGAGTTCGATCCGGATGCGGTGCGCGCCCTGGTCGCAGACGCTCCGGGCGACGTCGGCATCGGCGGCCCGACCATCGCGGCGGCAGCACTGAGGGCCGGGCTCGTGGACGAGGTGCAGCTGATCCTGGTGCCGGTGGCCGTCGGAGGCGGGACACCGGCGTTCCCGCACGACCTGATGCTGGCGCTGGACCTGCAGGAGGAGCGCCGTTTCGCGAACGGGAGCGTGTTCCTGCGCTACCTCGTCAGCCGAGGGTGAGCGTCACGCTCGGCCGCCGAAGCGCCTCGGCCAGCACGTCGAGCGTCACCCCGTGCTCCGCGAGGATCGCCACCGGGTAGAAGAACGGGTCGTAGCCGTGCTGCGAGGTCGGCAGCACCAGGCCGTCGCCCTCGAACGGCAGCGGGTCCCCCGCGGTCCTGGTGACCAGGTCGCCGTCGTCGCCGAGCTCTACGGACACCGTCCGCGTCGGGGCTCCGCCCTCGAGGTGGGACCAGCTCATGGCGGGCAGGCGCACGTCGATCATCGCCTGGAAAACGCCGATGCCCTCGCTGAGCACCTCGGCGGCGGCGCCGACCGTCTCGCTGGCGCCGAGCAGCATCACCCAGCCGTTGACCGGGGCGGTGAGCACGAGCAGGCCGGGACCGTCGCCGATGCTGGGGTTCTCGGCGAGGCGGAACCGGTCGTCGGTGATCCGCGCATCCAGTGCGGCGGCGAGCGCCTCGGGCGTCGTGGCGGGCAGGAACGCCCAGCTTCCGCTCCCGAACGTCTCGAACAGAGCGTCGCTCAGTACGGGGATGTCGTCGGGCACAGCACGAGTCTAGGCGTCGGGACCCGGGCGGTGGATGCGGGGATCAGCCCACGAGATTTTCTCACTTTCCCTTCCGCCCCACCCCCGCTCAGGGCTACCCTGAGGCCAGGCCCCTCCAGGGCCTCTGCCTCTGCGGGGGCATGCGCCCCGTGGCAGCAGAGCACAGACGTGAGCTGCGAAGGAGCGCTCCAATGCCTGCTCGTCGAACCCTCACCGCCGCGATCGTCGGCCTCACCGTCGCCGCGCTCGCACTCACCGCCCCCGGCGGAGCGCTCGGGATCGCGCCGAACGCCACCAGCGTCCACTTCACCGCCTCCGGCGACTACGGCACCTCCGCCAACGCGCAGGCCGTGCTCGCCGGGATCGGCGCACTGCATCCCGACCTCCACCTCGCCGTCGGCGACCTCTCCTACGGTGCCGTCGGCGACGAGCAGTCGTGGTGCGACAGCGTGACCCAGGCGGTCGGAGCCGGGTTCCCGTTCGAGCTCGTCTCCGGCAACCACGAGAGCAGCGGACAGAACGGCAACATCAACGACTTCGGCGCCTGCCTGCCCAACCAGCTCCCCGGCGCGGTCGGCACATACGGGCGGCAGTACTACGTGGACGTCCCGCAGGGCGCCCCGCTCGTGCGCTTCGTGATGATCTCGCCCGGCCTGCCGTTCGCGGACGGCACCTGGACCTACAACGCGGGCACCTCGCACTACAACTGGACGGCGGCGGCCATCGACGGCGCACGCGCCGCGAACATCCCGTGGGTGGTGGTCGGGATGCACAAGCCCTGCCTCTCGCTGGGCCAGTACGGCTGCGAGGCGGGCGCCGACCTGATGAACCTGCTCGTCGGCAAGCGCGTCGACCTCGTGCTGACCGGCCACGAGCACCTCTACCAGCGCACGAACCAGCTCGCCACCGGAGGCGCGTGCACGGCGATCGTGCCCGGAACGTTCTCGGCCAGTTGCGTCGCCGACAGCGACGCTTCGATGGTGAAGGGCGCCGGCACGGTGTTCGTGACGGCGGGCACGGGAGGCAACGGCCTCTACAACGTCAACGCCGCGGATCCGGAGGCCAACTACTTCGGTGCGGCATCCGGCGCCAACCAGACGCCGACGTACGGGTCCGTGGATGTGACGGCCACGGCGACGCAGCTCAGCGGGTCGTTCGCACGTGCGGCGGGCAGCAACTTCGCGGACTCGTTCACCATCGCGCCCGCCGGGGGCGGGGGCAACCAGCCGCCGACGGCGAGCTTCACGTCATCCTGCACCGACCTGGCCTGCACCTTCGACGGCGGCGCGTCGACGGATCCGGACGGCACGATCAGCACGTTCGCCTGGGACTTCGGCGAAGGCGCGACCGGGACGGGCGGCACGGTCAGCCACACCTATCCGGCAGCGGGCACGTACACAGCGAGACTCACCGTGACCGACAACGGAGGGGCGAGCGGGTCGACCACCAAGACGATCGCGGTCACCGCACCGCCGCCACCCACCGGCTCGCTGGCGACGGACGGGTTCGACCGCGTCATCTCGAACGGCTGGGGAACGGCGCCGACCGGCGGCGCGTGGACGGTCGCCGGCAGCGCATCCCTCTACTCGGTCGGGGCGAGCACCGGCCTGATCCAGCTGCCTGCCGGTTCGGGAGGCACGACCAGGCTCACCGGCGTGAGCTCCGCCAACACCGACCTGCGCCTCAACGTGTCCGCCGACAAGCTGCCGTCCTCCGGCAACGTCTACATCTCCATCTCCGGTCGCCGCGTGGTGACGACGGGCTCCTACCAGGCCAAAGTGATCGTCTCGTCGGTGGGCAAGGTGACGCTGCAACTGGTGCGGGTCGACCCGAACGGCGGCGCGGAGGTGGTGCTGCAATCGTCTGTCGCACTCCCCGCCACATACGCGGCAGGGACGAAACTGGCCGTGCGGCTGCGCGTCACGGGCACGAGCCCCACGCTCATCCAGGCCAGGGCCTGGCCGGACGGCACGACGGAGCCGACCACCTGGCAGCGATCCATCACGGACACGACGCCCGGACTGCAGGCGCCGGGCGGGCTGGCGATCACCGGGTATCTGTCCGGCGGCGTGGCCAACGCGCCCGTGGTGATGGGGGTGGACGACCTGGTGGCGGTGACGCCGTAGGCCGCGACGACGCGGGAGCCCCGCTCAGTCCGGCAGCCGCTCCGCGCGACGGCCGAGCCGGTCGCCGACCCGCCCGCGGATGAGGAACAGGGCGACGATCCCGAACAGCATGACGACGTAGTTCCCTGTCCCCGCGATCACCTGCAGCCCGTTCTGCGGACCGGCAGCCGCGGTGTCGATTCCGCCGGTGGAGAGGAACAGGGTCGGGTCGGTGAGGGCGTGGGCGACGATCGCCCAGACGATGCTGCCCGTGACGCGCATCACCAGGTACATGCAGACACCGAACAAGAAGGTGTACGGGATGGTGATGAGGACCGTCGGCGTAAAGCCGGTGCCGATGGCGTTGGCGGTATGCATGAGCGCGAAGATCGTGGACGACAGCACCGCGACCACCAACTCGCCGTATCCCGCGTTGCGCAGTAGCGTCACCGCGGCACCGCGCGTCACCAGCTCTTCCGCCACACCGATGAACACCCCGGCCAGCAGCGTCAACGGCACGACGCCGGGCGCGAACGAGCCGTAGTCGATGCCGATGAGTCGCAGCACGATCGGGTAGGCGACGACGGCTACGGCGATCCACATCCAGCCCCTCGCAGGAACGACCCTGGATGCGAACACCCGCGGCAGCAGCCCGGACACCGCGAGGAACACCACGATGATCACCGCGCCGATCCCGATCGGGAGGATGAGCTCGAGGAAGACGTTGATCGCGCTGCTCAGCGGGCCGCCGTCGGTGAGCGCGTCGCCCCACAACAGCCCGATGAGCCGGCCGACGGCGAGGTACAGGGCCATGTAGACGGCGGCGACGAGCACCGCCTTCCACCATCCGCCGCGTGCCCAGAACGCCTGCCAGGCCGAGGTCCTCTCGGCTGTGCCCGCGCCGCTCTCGTCGTGTTCGCCCGTCATCGTCTTCCCCGTTCGAGAGTGCGGTGTCGGAGCGACCCCGGCGTCACGACCATACAGGCGAATGCACGCAATCACACCGCACGCGCTCGGTGCGCACACATCTCGGTCAGCAGACCTACAGCGAAGCGCGGAACGCGTCCACGATCCGTGTCGCCCTGTCGTCGCCCGCCTCCATCCAATTCGTCACGAACGCGAACCCGGCTTTCGCGTCCCGGTCGGCGAACGCAACCTGGCCGCCGGCGCCGTCGTGGCCGAAGCTCGCGTCGCCGAGGTAGCGGCGGGCCTCGGAGTCGAGCTGGAAGCCGCGCGCCCAGCGCGGCCACGGGGCGGGGCTGGGGAAGACCGGCTCGCCCTCGCTCATCGGGATGAGCGCCGCATCCAGTGTCGCGTCGTCGAGCAGGGTGCGCCCGTCTGTCTCCGTGACGGTGGCCGACCAGATCGCCGAGAGTGCGTCCGCCGTGGCGATCCCGCCGGCGCCAGGGATCTCGGCCGCCCGGATGCGCGGGTCGTTGAAGCCGCCGTCGGGCGTGACCAGCTGCGCAGGAAGCGCGCCGCCCAGCGTCATCGCGAGCGCCGTCCAGGGCGACGGCGCCTCGCCGAGTTCTTCGCCGGCCTCGACCTGCGAGTCGGACGCCTGGAGGTGCGCGACCCGGGATGCGGCAGCGTCCGGCAAGCCGATCCACGCGCCGGAGGTGTGGTCGCCCGCGAGCGCGGCGAAGTACTGCCCTGCGCTCCGGCCGGTCGTGCGGCGCACCAGCTCACCGGCCAGCCAGCCGTGCGTGACCGCGTGGTACGCGTATCCGGTTCCCGGCTGCCACAGCGGCTCCTCGGCGGCGAGCAGCGAGGTGGCGTGATCCCAGTCGACCAGCTGGTCGATGGTGAGCGGCTCGCGCAACGCGGACAGCCCGGCGCGGTGGGACAGGAGCTGGGCGACCGTGACGTCCCCCTTGCCCGCTGCCGCGAACTCGGGCCAGTACCGCGCGACAGGGGCCTCGTAGTCGAGCAGCCCATCCTGCACCAGCCGGGCGACCAGGATGGACATCAGCCCTTTGGTGCACGAGAACACCACAGAGGCGGTCTCCTCCTGCCACGGCGAGCGCGACCGCTCGTCGGCCAGGCCGCCCCACAGGTGCACCACCCTCCTGCCGCCGACCCGGATGGTGAGCCCGGCTCCCATCGTCGGGCGTCCGTCGAATGCGCGCTCGAAGGCGTCCGCGACCCGTTCGTACCCTGGCTCGACCGTCCCTGCGATGTCGACCGTCATGCACGTTCTCCTTCTCGTTCGCGCGCGCGGAGCGTGAGGCGCGCGTCGTCCCAACCGATGTCGTACGGGTCGCTGACCCTCCCGCCGAAGCCGCCCGCCGCATCCACGTTCTCGAACGCGAGGAAGACGGAGGCGCCGCTGCGGTCGGTGGTCACCCTGCCGGCGTACAGAGACTCCGGCGTCAGGAGCGTACTGGAGGCGAGGTCGAACGGCCCGGCGGCAGACGGGGCCGCCGTGAACCAGACGCCGCCGGTGTCCCCGCTGCGCCGCCCGGCGAGGTGTGCCGCGTCGCAGGAGAAGAGCAGGATGTCACGGCCGTCGACCCGCACGAACTGCGGAACCTCGACGTGGGCGAAGCCGCTTCCCGGCGCACTCACCGGCGGCTGGACGACCCACTCGTGCAGGTCGGCCGACCTGGCGTGCCCGATCACTCCCCGGTCGCGCACGTCGCCGCCGTCGCGGGAGCGGGCCGTGATCAGCATGTGCCATCCCTCACCGGCCGGATCGCGGAACACCCACGGGTCGCGCCACGCTTCCTCGTGCCACGTCCGGTCGGTGAGGAGTTCGTACCAGCGCGGGTCGGCCTGCAGGTTGACCCGCGGTTCCTTCGTCCAGGTGAAGAGGTCGTCGGAGGTGGCGACGCCGATCGACTCGACGTTCGCGATCTCGTGCGGGGAGAGGAAGACGGAGCCGGTGTAGAACATCCGCCAGCGTCCGTCGTCGCCGCACACGACGCTCCCCGTCCAGGTGGCCGAGCTGTCCAGGTCGCCGGGAGGCCCAGCCGTGAGCACCGGCCCGTGGTCCTCCCAGTCGGTCAGGTCGGTCGACGTCGCGTGCCCGATCGACGCGTTCCTGTGGCGCAGATCAGGATCGCCGAGCGAGGTCGGCGCGTGCAGGTAGAAGAGGTGATGCGTTTCGCCGTCGTCGGCGAGCCAGAAGTCCCAGACCCAGTGATCCCGTTTGCTGAACACCATGCCCGTCAGCCCTTGACCGCACCCTGGATCAGCGCCTTGATGAACTGACGCTGGAAGATCACGAAGACCAGGATGGTGGGAAGGATGATGATGAGGGCGCCCGCGTTCAGCAGCGGGATGCTCAGGCTGTACTGCCCCTGGAAGAAGGTCAGCGCCCCGGCGACGGTGCGCTGCAACGGGTCGGCGATCAACACCACGGGCAGCAGGAACTGGTTCCAGGTCCAGAGGAACAGCAGGATCGCCAGCGCGGACAGCGCAGGCCGGGCGAGCGGCAGGTGGATGTGCCGCAGCTCCTGCCACATCGTCGCGCCGTCCACCCGCGCGGCCTCGGAGAGCTCGGCGGGCACGCCGACGAAGTGCGCGCGCATCCAGAACACGCTGAACGGCATGAACAGCCCGATCAGCGGCAGGATGATCGCCCACTGCGTGTTCAGGACGTTCAGCGACTGCATCTCGTAGTACAGCGGGATGATCAGCGCCTCGAACGGGATGGTCAGCCCCAGGATGAAGAGGATCAGCAGGGCGCGACCGCCCCGGATCTTCAGGCTGCCGAGCGCGTATCCCGCCAGGCTCGAGATGACCAGGCTGACCGGGACCACCCCGAGCACGATCAGGCCGCTGGAGCCGAGCAGCTCCCAGACGTGCCCGGTGACGAAGGCTTCGCCGAAGTTCACCCACTGCGGGTCGCTCGGCCAGGTGAGGCCGGTCGGGTTGAGGTCGGCGGGCTGCAGGGCGGCGGAGAGCATGCTCACCAGCGGGATGACGGTGAGCACGAGGACGACGGAGAGCAGCACACGCCCCGTCCACTTCTCGACGGGATGGACGATCATGAGTCACGCACTTTCGAGAGACGCTGAATCGGGAGGACGACGATGAGGACGAGGACCATCAGCACGATGCCGAACGCGGATGCCAGCCCGACCTCGCTCTGGGTGAACCCGATCCGGTAGATCGAGATGCCGGGCACCAGGGTCGCCCGGCCCGGACCGCCGAGCGTGGTGGTGTAGATGATGTCGAAGCTGCTGAGGGCCGCGATGATCGTGATGGTGATGAGCACCGCGAGCTCCTGGCGGAGGCCAGGGATCGTGATGGTGAAGAACTCCCGCCACCACCCGGCGCCGTCGAGGCGCACGGCCTCGTAGAGGGATGCGTCGATCTTGCCGATCCCGGTGAGCAGCAGCACGGTGCAGAGCCCGGTCAGCGTCCACGAGCCGATCAGGCCGACGGCCGGCAGCGCGGTCTGGTAGTCGCCGAGCCACGGACGGGCGAGCCCGCCCAGCCCGACCCAGCCGAGGATCTGGTTGACCGCGCCGGTCTGGGCGTACATCCACGACCAGGCGATACCGGCGGCGGCCAGCGGGATGATCTGCGGGAGGAAGAGCACGGTCTGCGAGAAGCTGGAGAAGAACCCGGCCTTGATCGACCGGATGAGGGTGGCCAGCACCAGGCCGGCGATCACCGGGATCACCGTGAAGAACGCGATCAGGATGAACGCGTTCCTGATCGCCCCGAGCAGGTCGGGGTCGGTGAACACGGTCAGGTAGTTCTGCAGTCCCACCCAGGTGGATGCGCCGATCCCGTTCCAGTCGTAGAACGAGAACTGCACACCCTGGATGAGCGGCCACAGCACGAAGGCCGCATAGAAGAGGACGGCGGGCGCCACGAGCACCCAGCCGATCCTGCTGCCGTACCCGCGCGCCCGAGCGCGGGTACGGGCAGGCCGAGGTGCGGCCCCGGATGCGGTTGCGCCATCCGCCCGCCGCACAGCAGGGGCACTGCCGACGGTGTCGTCGCTGATCCGGGGCCGCACTGTGCTCATCGTTACTTCTTCACTTCCTGCTGGTAGAACGCCTGCACCTTGTCCACGAACTCCTGGCCGGTGATCTTGCTGGTCACCAGGAGCTGGGATTCGGGGATGATCGCCCCGGCGTAGATGCCGGCGGTGGTGTTGGCCATGAAGTCGACCTGGCCGTCCTCCTTGGCGATCTGCGCTGCCGACTCCAGGACCTTCTCGGTGAGGGAGCCCTTCTCGACCTTCGGCTGCGCCTGCGACGGGTCGCCGCCGGGGGCCGCACCGGTCACGTCGACGACGATCTGACGCGCCTTGTCGTTGGTGTGGATCCAGTTGAGGAAGTAGGCGACCTCGTTGAGGTTCTTCGACTTGGCTGCCGCGGAGAACGAGTTCGCCGCGCCCATCGCCACGTGGTCTCCGCCCTTCTTGGCCGGGGGAACGAGGAAGAACGACACGTCCTTGCCCAGCTTCTTGGCGTAGTTGGCCGCTTCCCAGTTTCCGTTGAAGGTGAAGACGCCCTTGCCGTCCTGGAAGTTGCTCACGAAGGTGAAGTAGTCGACAGCGTTGATGTCGGACGGGAAGTAGCCGGCGTCCGCCCACTTCCGGATGAGGTCTGCACCCTTCACGATGCCCGGCTGGTTGTACGTCGCGCCCGGCTTGTTGAACATCCAGTCGAGGAACTCGGTCTTGTCCGCATACTGGTTCATCGCGGCCTGGACGGTGAAGTTGACCACGCCGTCCTTGTCGCCCTCGACCAGCGGGGCGATCCCGGCCGCCTTGGCCTTCGCGAAGTCGGCCTGCAGTTCGTCCAGCGTCTCCGGCGTGGAGGTGATGCCCGCCTGAGCGGCCAGCTTCGTGTTCATGTAGATGCCGGTCACGCTGTAGCCGAGGCCGAGCTGGTAGAGCGAGCCGCTTCCGCGGACGCCCTCGTCCGTCATGCGCAGCGGTGCGAGCTGCGCGGCCGACCACTTGTCCCAGCCGTATGCCTTGAAATACGGGTCGAGGTTGGCGACCAGGCCGTCCTTGACCGTGTCGCCGAGCGTCGGCAGCCGGATGAGGTCGGGCGGCGTCGAGCTGGCGAGCAGCTTGGGCGCGTTGGCCGTGAGGTTCTGGAACGTGTCCCTCGTGATCTTGAAGGTGATGTTGGGGTGCTGCTTGGTGAACTCTTTGGCCAGGTCGTCGGTGAGCGGGAAGCCGGTCTCGTCGGCGATGGTCAGCTGCACCTTGTCTTTGGTGAGCGTGGTGCTGACGTCGGTGGCCGTCGTGGCGCCGGGGGTGCTCGACCCCGGAGCGCATCCGGTGAAGACGACGGCGGTGATCGAGGCGATGAGGCCAGCGGCTGCTGCGCCGCGGAGCCGTCGCCTGCGCGAGGTGGGGGACATACAGGACTCCTTTGTCGAAGGGCGGGGTTCGTTGCCCGAAACCCTCTGCTAAATGCTTTCAGCAGGCCCTATACTGAGTGACGTCGCACAGATTGTCAACTAGGTCTCTCGATTGGCCACGTGAGCGGCTAACATCCCGCAAGGAGGAGGACCGCTCGATGTTGAGTAAGCGCGTGACTTTGGCAGACGTGGCCAGGAAGGCCGGATTGTCGGTGTCTGCCGCGTCCATGATCCTGAACGGCCGCCCGGATACGCGGCTGTCTCAGGATGCGCACGACCGCGTCCACGCCGCCGCGAGCGAGCTCGGCTACCGCCCGAACGTCGCAGCACGCGGGCTGAAGACCGACAAGACCGACACCATCGCGTTCATCTCCGACGTGGTCGCCACCACCCGCTTCGCGTCCGGCCTGATCAAGGGGGCGCTGACCGCGGCCGAGAAGGCCGGTCACGTCATGATGGTGCTCGAGACCGGCGGAGAGCCGAAGCGCGAGACCGAGGCCATCGGCGCCGTCCTCGACCGCCAGGTCGACGGGATCGTCTTCGCCACCATGCGCGCCCGCGAACTGTTCCTGCCGGAGATGGCGATCGAGACGCCCGTGGTCATGCTCAACGCGACCAACGCCCGGTTCCCGCACGCCGTGCTGCCGGACGAGTACGGCGGCGGCCGATCCGCCGTCGCCGTCCTGACCGACGCCGGCTTCCGCGACGGCATCGCCCTCCTCGGCCAGAGCGACGAGAAGGAGCGCGGGCTGTTCCGCTCCGCGACGGTGGCGCAGCGCGTCGCGGGCATCAGGGATGCGATGGCCGAGAACGGTCTGACGTTCGCCTCCGAGTCGTCGTCGTGGCTCTGGGAACCGGACGAAGGCTACGAGGCGACGAAGAAGCTGCTCGCCAGGAAGGTGCGCCCCACGGCCATCCTGAGCATGAACGACCGCCTTGCGTTCGGCGCGTACCAGGCGGCGCTCGAAGCCGGGCTCAGCATCCCGGACGACATCTCGATCGTCTCCTTCGACAACGACGAGCTGGCCGCGTACCTCCGCCCGGGGCTCACCACCGTCGCACTCCCCCACGAGGCGATGGGCGCCAGGGCGGTGGAGATGCTGCTGAACGACGACCCGGTGCGCGAGGCCCTCATCCCGATGGAGGTCGTGCACCGGGACTCCGTGCTGAGCAGGTGACCGGGCTGCGCGACCCGGAGACACGGAACGGCGCGACCAGCCATGCCGGTCGCGCCGTTCCCTCCGAGGACGACTACTTCTTGAACGCGTCCTTCACGTCCTCGACCGTCCCCTTGGCCTTCGCCGCCGTCTGATCGGCCTTGCCCTCCGCGACCTTGCTGTCGTCGTTGGTGAGCTTGCCGATGACCTCCTCGGCCTTGCCCTTCAGGTCCTGCGCGGCGTTCTTGATCTTGTCTTCTGCACTCATCTGCTTCTCCTTCTTTCTTCTTCTGGTGTCACGACGGCCGGACGGCCCTCGTCGTGGTGTCGACCCGCACCGCTGAGCGGAGGCGGGACCGGAATCCGCCCGTCAGCTGGGCGTAGACCGCCGGCTGCGATCCGAGCGCCTCGCCCAGCAGGCGGACGGTGTCGTCGATGGCGTCGACGATGGTGCGGGGCGCGGCTCCTCGCCGGCAGTCGACGGCGATCTTGAGCGCCACGACCTTCCGAACTCGGTATGCGCTGACGGCCACCCTCGCCACACCGGGAACGGTCGAGAGGCGCTGCTCGATGAGAGCGGCCGCGACGGACACGTCGACATCGAGGTCGCCGTCCCCTGTCCGCGCGCTCAGCACCGTGGACGCCACCCCGTGTCCCTGCCGCACGATGAAGACGATCAGCAGCACCAGGAGCACGACGGCACCCGCGATTGCGACGACCGCGGCCAGGCTGACCGTCGTGCCCGCCCAGAGCGGCGTGCCGAACACGCTGTCCGTCCACGTCCTCGCGGAGCGTCCGGCGTCCAGCCAGGCCCGCGCGGCCGACGGAGCCACGAGCGTCCAGGCGATGGCGACGGCGACGGCGATGGATGCGAGCCCGAGAACCACGAGGAGCCCGCGGTTGAGAGCCCGGTTGGTGCTGTTCACGATCCGACCCTCCCCGTCTGTGCGACGGTGACGGACACGCGCACGGCCTTCTCGGCGCCGGCGGCCGCGAACTCCTCCTCGACCGCGCGCCGCACCGCTGCGCGATCGACGCGATCCCCGGACACGGGGACGATCTGCACCGCAGCGCTGCGCCGGCCGAGGGAGACGCGCACCGCGTCCGGATCGACCCGCGCAGTCCTCGCCGCTGCCCGGGCGAGGGCAGACGCCAGCATCCCGTCGTCGGCGACGACCGCAACACGGTTCGCCGTCAGCGCTCGGCGCGCCCGCCGTCCGGGGAACACGGCCAGCCCGAGCAGGACGAGTCCGATCACCGCGGCGACGACCGCGACGCCGATGCGCAGCGCGGCCGGGGCGTCCGGGAAGGTGAGGACGGCGAGGAGCGTGCCGCGCGGGTCGGCCAGCAGGGGCCGCATCCCGAGCAGGTGCAGGATGTCCTCGGTCGCGAGCAGCACGATCAGGAGTCCGAGGACCGACGCCACGACGATGGCGGACGTCGACCGCGGCGAGTGCGTCTCGCGGCGGACGACGCGTGTCTCCACCCCGTTCATCGCACCCTCCTCTCCGTGATGATGGCCTTCGTGGCCCGCATGTCGACGCGGGCCACATCCAGGCCGGTCAGTTCGGCGAATCTCGCCCTGGTGTCTGCGGCGGCTGCCGCCAGGCGCTGGATCAGATCCTGGCCGTCGGCGTCAGCGTCGCCGTCGCCGAGGGGCGGCATCGCCACGGGCGACCGCACGGTCACGGCGAGCGCTCCCGCCGCGTCGCTGATGCGCACCGCCGGGTCGCGCGGAGCGACACCGAGCGCGTCTGCCGCGATCGCCTGCACCAGGTGCTCCAGCGCCCGGGGGGCGAAGCGGTCGCGTCCGCCGGTCACGATGACGAGCGGCGGCCGCGGAGCGCGTCGATCAGCCGGGCTCCGTCGATGTCTCCGCTGACCAGGCGCCCGACGAGCCATCCGACCAGCATCGCGACGGCGACGCCCACGAACGCCACGAATCCGAGGGCAGCCCAGACGACGGCGAGCACGGCGCCGACGAGCAGGCCGAATCTGGCGGTGGTCACTGGACTCGCGCCTCCTGCTCGTCCGCGTCGTCGGACGGGACGTGCACGTCGTTGACCGTGACGTTGACCTCGGTGACCTCCAGGCCGATGATGTGCTCGATCGCCTGCGAGATGGAGGCGCGCACATCCGCTGCGACCTTCTGCAGCGGCACGGGGTACTCGGCCACGATGGTGACGTCGGCGGCGACCTGGGTCTCGCCGACCTCGACGCTGATGCCCTGGCCGAGGTCGGAGGCGTTCATCGCATCCCGGATGGCTCCGAGTGCGCGGGCCGCCCCGCCGCCGAGCGCGTAGACGCCGGGAACCTCGCGGGCGGCGATGCCAGCCACCTTCGCGACGACCGCGTCGCTGATGACGGTCTTGCCCTGCGTGCCGGATGCGGCGGTCGCGGTCGCGATTCCTGTGGTTGCGGGGGCAGTGGGTGTGGTTGCCATGCGCTTTCCTTCCGTCTCGTGGCGGGGGCCTCCCGCCTCGGTCACCGTTGTGACCTGTGCTTCTCAGACGAGCCGAGTCCGGGATTCGTCACGTCCTATTTCGAAAATCTTCAGAAGAAGCTCGCTTGGCTTGCTATTCGACTGTCTAACATGATGTTGGTCAGCGCTCAAGGATGCGGATCGGGAGGGGGTGCCGTGCGGAAGTCCACCCTGGCCGACCTGCTGGACGCGGCGGACGACACCCTCGTCGGTCGCGCAGCGGACGGAGACACCGTCGCGTTCGAAGTGCTCGTGCGCCGCCACGGACCGCTGATGCGCGCATACGCCGCCCGGATGCTCGGCTCGACCTACGAGTCCGACGACGTCGTGCAGGAGACCTTCGTGACCGCGTGGCGACGTCTCGGCGAGCTGGAGAACGGCGCGGCGGTGAAGAGCTGGCTGATCCGCATCCTGAGCAGACGGTGCATCGACCGCATCCGGGCGCGGCACGAGCACGACGACGTCACCGAGCTGGACGTGCCGACGCAGCAGAAGGACGATCCCGGCCATCTCGCCGAGGTCAGGACGGCCTCTGCCGCACTCGGCAGGGCGCTCGACGGTCTGCCGGAACTGCAGCGGAGGTGCTGGGTGCTGCGCGAAGTGGGACAGTACAGTTACGACGACATAGCGACCGAGCTCGGCATCCCCGCATCCACGGTGCGCGGCCAGCTGGCGAGAGCTCGCAAGAATCTGCTCGAGGCGATGGAGGACTGGCGATGACAGACCCGCTCCTGCCCGAGGACGAACTCATCGACGGCCACACGCTCGACGAGCTGAGCGACTACCTCGCGAACGGCCGCCGCCCGGCCAACCCGGCCATCGACGACTCCCCGGAATGCCAGGCGGCTCTCGCCGCACTGGACCGTCTCGGCCGCGCCACCACGCAGCTCCTCGAAGCCGAGGCCGCGGCCACCCCGGCAGACGACACCTGGGTCTCCCGCATCCTCACGGGCATCCGCCTGGATGTGCAGGCAGGCAGACGCGTCCCGATCGTGCACGACGACCCCGCCGCGGACCTCTCCCTGACCGAGGGGGCGGTCCGTGCGCTCGTGCGCAGCGTCGGCGACGATGTCGACGGCGTGATCGTGGGCCGCTGCCGACTCGACGGCGACCTCGAGACCCCCGGCTCCCCGATCGCCGTGCACCTCGAGATCTCGGTGCGTTTCGGCCTCCCCCTGGACGGCACGGCCGCTGCGGTGCGCAACGCCGTGGCGGCGGAGCTCGTCAAGCACGCCGAGCTGACGGTCGCCTCAGTGGATGTGGTGGTCACGGATGTGCGCGAGCCTCGCGCGGGCAAGGAGCAGGGATGAGCGCGACGCACGCCTCCGACGAGACACCGGCGGACACGCTGACCGGCCTCTCCGACCACATCCTCGGCGTGCCGGGCGTCTCCACCGTCTACCCGGCGGCATCGCCGGTCGCCCAGGTGGTGTCCGCGATCGGCGCTGCGCTCACGCCGGCAGACGCGGACCGGGAGGGCGTCGCAGAGCGGGTGGACATCGCGCTGAGCGACGACCGCATCCGGGTGCGAATCGGCGTGGACGGCGTCGAACCGGCCGGCGAGGTGTGCCGCACGGTGTACGCGGTCGTCCGGGCGTGGGCGGACAGGACGGGCCGCACCGGGTGCGTCGTCGACGTCACCGCGGCGACCATCGGGGACTGACGGGCGCGACACGTCCGGTGACCCCCGCACTGGGGACGGGCGAATCGCGACCCGGCGGAAATCCGAGACGTACCGTCCTGTAGCCTCGGGCTACCGAGCCAGAACATCACAGGCATTTTCTGTTCGCTGGCATCGCTCGCGGCTCCACTGCGCGATCCCGCACCACCCGCACCCGTGAAATGGAACCCATGTCGACCTCTGCTGTCTCCGCACGCGCCCGCTCGAAGCGACCGGCCATGTTCATCGCTGCCGGCGCCGTCGCCGTCGCGCTGGCGTTCGCCGCCCCGCTCGCCGCGACCGCCGCCTCCTCTCCCGCCATCACGCTGACCACGCCGACGGCGAGTCAGTCTGGCACCGTCCACGTGACCGGTGAGTTCTTCGCGCCGTCCGAGACGCTCACCGTGGCCGTGGACGGCGTCGACCAGTCCCCGACCGCCGTCTCCGACGCGGCAGGCCTGCTGTCCGGCTACGACGTCTACCTCGCCGACGACATCACCGTCGGTGCGCACACCGTCACGGTGACCGGCGCGACCTCGGCCACCCCCGCCACGGCCACCCTGACCGTCGTCGCCGCCCCGGTCGTCACCCTCAGCCCAGCGACGGCCACCGTCACGGCAGCGCAGACCACCGGCTTCACCGCCACCGTCCACGGCTTCACGCCCAACGGCACCGTCACCTTCGGGATGGGCAACGCCGCCTTCGGCGACGTCATCGGCACGGCTGTCGCGGACGCCACCGGAACCGCGACGCTGACCTACGTCTTCAAGCCCGGGGCCCCCTTCCCGGCCGCGGCGGCGACGACGTACAGTGTCGTCGCCAGCAACGCCGACTTCAGCATCAAGTCGCTCGGCACGACGTTCGTCGTCACGGACGACCCCGCCGCTCCGGCACCGGCCGCTCCCGCCACCCCGGTCAAGACCACGGCCAGCTTCACCGGCTGATCCCGCTCCGCACAGATCCGTCGGCAGCGCCTCCTGAGGCTGCCGGCGGATCTTCGCCGTTCACCCCCCATCCGATCCGGAAGCAATGACACCGACCGCCCTCGCCAGCCGGCTGGCAGCAACCGCCGCCGCCATCGCCGTGGCAGCAGCAGCCCTCACCGGATGCGCGCCCTCCGCACCGAAGCCGTCCGCCGCGCCGCACACCGCGGCCGCGACGCCGACGGCGTCCTCTCCCTCCGCGGCACCCACCGCCGCCCCGTCGGTCGGCACATCGGCGACGGCGACAGGCGCGAGCGTCGACGTGTACGCGCAGCCGGACGGGGCCGTCGTGAGCACGCTGGCGAACCCGATCCCGTCCGGAGCGCCGCTGACCTTCCTGGTCGACACCGCATCCGGTCCCTGGCTGAAGGTCGGGCTCGCCCAGCGCCCCAACGGCAGCACGGGATGGGTCAAGGCCGACAGCGTGGTGCTGCACAGCCTCTCGTACAGCCTCACCGCATCCACTGTCGCCAACACGCTGTCGCTGTACCGGGACGGCGCCCTGGTGAAGACGTATTCCGCCGCGACCGGCACGGGAGACACCCCGACGCCGCACGGCTCGTTCTACGTCACCGAGTTGCTCGCCCCCACGAACGAGGGTTACGGCCCGTACGCGTTCGGCCTGTCCGCTTTCTCCGACGTGCTCAACAGCTTCGGCGGCGGACCCGGCCAGATCGGCCTGCACGGAACGGACGACGCGGCGAGCATCGGCCGGGCGGTCAGCCACGGCTGCATCCGGCTCGCCAACGCCGACATCACCGAGCTGGCGGGGATCCTGCCGTTGGGGACTCCGATCACGATCGAGTGACCGATGGCGTCCCGCCCGTGTCGCCCGACCCGTCCGGCTGAGCCGTGAGCTCCGCCGCGTGCTCGCGCGCGTAGCGCTGGGCGCGGCCGATCCGCACCGCGTAGTACGGCACGAGGAACACCAGCATCGCGACCAGCAGCACCGCGAGCCCGACGGAGAACGCCGCGTTCTGGCCCTCCACGATGGAGCGCACCTGCTGCACGGCGATGCTGAGGTAGAGCAGCGTCGTCCAGCCCAGGGTGAAGCTGAGCACCGTGGGGACGATCGCCGCGTATTTCGCCGCTGCGACGCGCTCTGCGGGGTCCAGGTCCAGGTCCTTCTTACTGAGGACGACCCTCCCGACCTTCCTGACCGTCCCGAGATCCCCGCCCACCGTGCTCCGCAGCCGCCGGTTGAGCGGCACAGTGAACGCGATGCACGCCACAGCAGCGGCGAGCGAGGCGAACTGGAGGGCGATGACCAGCGCCCCGCCGATGTCGGGTGACAGGAGCGCGCCGAACGCGACGACCCCCACCGCGTACGCCGCGACGAAGATCCCTGCCACGATCAGCACCTTCCGCTGGATCTCCCGGCGGCCGACGGGCATCCACTCGTCGTCGGCCCGTGGATGCGCCTGCTCGTGCCGCTGAAGCAGCCCGCCGACGGCGAGCGCCAGCGGCGTGAGCACCGCTCCCCCCGCGATGAACAGGATCGGCAGCCACACCGGCGCCCCGGCCAGCACGGCGAAAAGCACGATCGCGACAGCCGCGAGCACTTCGAGGCCGACCACGACCCACAGGTAGCGGAGGAAGAAGGATCGGCTGCCCTGCGACCCGCGCACATCCCAGTACGACGTCAGCGAACCGAGGACCAGGGGCCCGTAGATCAGGATCGTCAGGGCGAAGATCGCCAGGAGGTCGAGTCCGGCGGAGTGCCTGGACGACTGGGTGACGATCAGCAGCACGCCCCCGGCCACCAGCGCGGTGCCGAGAACGGTGGAGAGGATGAAAGCCAGAACCTTCACAGCGATGCCCTTTCGCGAGGCTGACCGCGACACAGCGGCCCTTCGCATCAAACGCCGCCACGCGCGGCAACACAAGGTCGATCTGACGATTTCTCACTTCGCCGCGACCTATTCTTGACCGGTGAACGCTGACGCGAAGGACCCGGCGCCGCCCCGCCGTGCGGCGATCGTCTACAACCCGACCAAGGTGGATGTGGGCACGCTCCGTGCTCTCGTCGCGCGCGAAGAAGAAGGCGGCGGCTGGGCGGAGTCGCTCTGGTTCGAGACGAGCGCGGCCGACGACGGCCGGGCCGCCGCGCAGAGCGCTCTGGCCGAGCATCCGGAGCTGGCCGTGATCGTCGGAGGCGACGGGACGCTCCGCGCGTCTGCCGAGGTCCTCGCCGGGACGGGCATCCCGCTCGGACTGGTCCCGGCGGGAACCGGCAACCTGTTCGCGCGCGAACTGCGCCTCCCCGTCTCCAACATTAAGGCCGCGGTGACCACCGCGTTCACCGGGGTGGATGCGAACGCCGACCTCGGTCTCGCCGTGCTCGACCGGCCGGACGGCACGCAGACCAGGCGCGCCTTCCTCGTGATGGCCGGGATCGGACTGGATGCGCACATGGCCGGGCACACGAACCAGCGCCTCAAGAAGCGCATCGGCTGGCTGGCGTACTCGGACCCGATCGCACGCAGCATCCTGGGCAACAAGCAGTTCGACCTCCACTACGCGCTCGACGACGAACCGGAGGTGGCCCTCCGGGCGCACACGGTGATCGTCGGCAACTCGGGCAGCCTCACCGCCGGCCTGCTCCTGATCCCCTCCGCGACCATCGACGACGGCCTGCTCGACGCCGTCGTCCTCCGCCCCCGCGGAGGCGGCGGCTGGACGAACATCGGCTACCGCCTCACCTTCAACCGGATGCTGCACCGCACCGGCTTCGGCCGCTTCGTGTCGCGGTACAGCCCCACGCCGCGAGCGATCCGCTACGCGCAGGCGAAGACGATGCGTGTCCGGTTCGACGAGCCGCAGGAGATCCAGCTCGACGGCGACCCGAACGGCGTGGTGGTCGGGGCGACGCTCACGGTGCAGCCGCACGCGCTGACGGTGCGGGTGGACCCGCAGCGGGCAGCGCAGCGCCGCAGCGCCGCTCCCGTGCTGGCGTCGTAGCGGCGGCTGCTCCGGTCGCGCTGCCCAGCGCGGGGGATACACTGCCGCCATGCACGCTGGGTCTTCCCCGCCGCGAGCCACCGACGCGACACCGTCGCGGACCCTCGCGCGCCTGTCGGCCTGGTACACGCGCCACGATCCCGGCCACGCAGCCCTCCGCCGCGCCGCCCGCACGGCGATCGTCATGCCGGTGCTGTTCGCCTTCAGCAGCGTCGTGCTCGGCGACGCCCGGGTGGGCACCTTCGCCGCCTTCGGCTCGTTCGCCATGCTGATGCTGGTGGATTTCGCCGGCCCGATGCGCGAACGCCTCCAGGCCCAGCTCGGCCTCGCGATCACCGGCGCCATGTTCGTGTGCCTGGGAACCCTCGCGTCCTCCCCGGTCTGGCTGGCCGTCGCCGCGATGGCGGTGGTGGCGTTCGCCGTGCTGTTCGCCGGGACGGTCAGCTCCGTGCTCGCGTCGGCGAGCACCTCCCTGCTGCTGGCCTTCATCCTGCCCGTCACCCTCCCAGGGACGGTCGCCGACATCCCACCGCGCCTCCTCGGCTGGGGTTTGGCGGCGGTCGTCGGCCTGGTGGCCATCGCGGCCCTCTGGCCGGCGCCAACCAGGGAACCCCTCCGAGCCCCGGCCGCCGCGGCGTGCCGCGCACTGGCCGCCCGCCTCCGCGCCGACGTCGCCTATCTGCACGGCGACGGCGACCCGGCCCTGTCCTCGGCACGCGACGCAGCCGTCACAGCCGCAGACATCGCGGTCGACGCACTGCAAACGGTCTTCCTCGCGTCCCCCTACCGCCCCACCGGTCTCAGCACATCCGCCCGCACGATCGTGCGCCTCGTCGACGAGCTCACCTGGCTCAACATCCAGATCTCCCAGTCGGCGCTGTCCCCTCCCCTCGGTTCCACCCCGGCCTCCCCGCTCCGCGAGACGGCCCTGCAGTCGAAGCTCGCCGCGGCGGCAGCACTGGATGCGGGCGGCCGGCTGCTGCTGACATCCGGCGGAGACCCCGCCCCCCTCGAGTCCGCCCTGGCCGACCTCCGGCAGGCCCGCGCCGCCGTATACGCGGCCGCCATGTCGATGCCCGCGCTGCCGGGCGGCGCATCCATCCCGGGTGGCGCCTCCCTCACCACTTCCACCCCCAGCCCCCTCGTCTCCGCACTCGACCCGGGCTTCCGCGCCCAGGAGCTCAGCCACGCCGTCGACCAGGCCGCCCGGAACATCGCACTCACCGCGAGGGCGGAGCGCCGCACCTGGTGGCAGCGCGTCCTCGGCAGGCAGCCCGGCGACGTGCCCGGCCCGCTGGCGGCGGCCGAGGAGCGCGCGAGCGGCTACTTCACCTGGCATTCCGTCTGGCTGAGGAACAGCATCCGGGGCGCAGCCGCCCTCGCGCTCGCGGTGCTGCTGGCTGATCTCACGGGCGTGCAGCACTCGTTCTGGGTGGTGCTCGGCACTCTCTCCGTACTCCGCTCCAACGCGCTCAGCACCGGCCAGACCGCCCTCCGCGGCGTGCTGGGCACCTCGCTCGGCGTCGTGGCCGGAGCGATCCTGCTCCTCGCGATCGGCACAAACACGGTGGCCCTGTGGGTGCTCCTCCCCATCGCGGTCCTCTTCGCCGGAATCGCCCCCGCCGCCATCTCGTTCGCCGCCGGCCAGGCCGCGTTCACGATCACCCTCGTGCTGCTCTTCAACATCATCGCGCCCACAGGCTGGACCGTCGGCCTGCTCCGCATCGAAGACATCGCCATCGGCTGCGGCGTCAGCCTCCTGGTCGGCGTGCTCTTCTGGCCCAGAGGAGCATCTGCCGCCCTCCGCCAGGCCCTCGCCGAGGCATACGCCGACGGCCTCCGCTACCTCTCCGCCGCCGTCGCATACGGTCTCGGCCGCTGCGCCCAGTCGGCAGACGCGCTCCCCCGCCCCACCCCGCAATCGACGAAAGCCGCAGCCTCCTCCCGCCGCCTCGACGACACRTTCCGCACCTACCTGGCCGAGCGCGGCACCAAACACCTCCCCCTCGCCCAGGTCACCGCCCTGGTCACAGGCGTGGCCGGCGTCCGCCTCGCCGCAGACTCGATCGTCGACGTCTGGCAGGGCCAACTCCCGGTCCCCGCAGACGTCTCAGCACCCCGCCGCCCCCTCCAACACCTGGCCGCCCGCCTGACCACCTGGTACGACCAACTCGGCACAGCCCTCGTCACCCACGCCACGCCACCACTCCCCCTCCACCGCGACCCCGCCGCCGAGCGCAGCCTCGCCGAGGCGATCACGCCCGACCTGGATGCGGTTGCCGCGGACGCCGCCGCCCTCACCTCCCCAAGCGCTGCCACCACCGTCCGCCTCATCTGGACAGCCGACTACCTCGATGTGGTCCGCCGCCTCCAAGCACTCATCACCTTCTCCGAGACTGCGGCCCGCGACACGCCCCAGCGCACACCCCCCGGGAACGACGAAGGGCCGACCTGATTTCCATCAGATCGGCCCTCGTACGTTATGTCCGTGCGCGAGGGGGGACTTGAACCCCCACGCCCTTTCGAGCACTGGCACCTGAAGCCAGCGCGTCTGCCAATTCCGCCACTCGCGCGAACTAGGAGAGACTAACACGACCTCCGCATCCATTTCGAATCAGGGTCCCTTCGGTGCCTTCTCACCCGTTCCGACTAACATGCTCATAGTCGACGAGCCGGGAGCGGGAGACCTGTGGGCATTCTGGACAACTTCGAGAGGGGTCTCGAACGTGCTGTCAATGGCGCGTTCGCCAAGACCTTTCGGTCGGGGCTGCAACCGGTCGAGCTCACCAGCGCGCTGAGGCGGGAGCTGGACACCAAGGCCGCCGTCGTCACGCGGGACCGCATCCTGGCCCCCAACCGGTTCGCCCTGCGCATGTCGCCCGCCGACTACAAGCGGATGCGCGGGATGGGGGCGGCGCTCACCGATGAGCTCGTCTCGTTCGTGCAGCAGCACGCGACGACCCAGCACTACCAGTTCGCGGGCGGCATCTCCATTGACCTCGTCGAGGACTCCACCATCACCGAGGGCATGCTGCAGGTCGACTCGGAGAACGTGAAGGGCGCCGTCGCGTGGACACCCGTGCTCGACATCGGCGGCAAGCATTACCCGCTCACCCGGTCCACCACCGTCATCGGGCGCGGAAGCGACGCGGACATCACCGTCGACGACACCGGCATCTCCCGCAAGCACGTGCAGATCATCTGGGATGGGCAGCGCGCCCAGGTGCAGGATCTCGGCTCCACGAACGGCTCCCAGCTGAACGGCCAGCCGGTGCGGAAGGCGATTCTCGAGCCGGAATCCGTCATCACCATCGGTCGTACCCGTATTGTGTTCCGGGTGCTGCCGCAGGCGGCGCCAGCCCCGTCCGCCGGTCAGGGCTTCGCCGACGACGTGACGCGGCGCAACGACATCGGGAATTTCTGGAGCGAATCGTGAACCCCAGTGAGCTGACGCTGCTCGTGCTGCGGTTCGGCTTCCTCCTGCTGCTGTGGCTGTTCGTGTTCGGCATCGTCTACGCGCTGCGCACCGACCTGTTCGGGCAGCGGGTCCGCAAACTTCCGGATGCGCAACAAGCCGCATCCCCGTTCGTCGCGGCCCCCGGCGGCGCGGCACCGGCGGGCGCGGCGGCGGGCGCAGCGGCAGCCGGCCGCCCCATGCAGGCCCCTCCCGTCTCCAGCCTCCCGTCCGGCGCGAACACCGCCACCGGACGCCCCAAGGCCACCACGCAGTCCGCCGGCCGCCTGGTCATCACCTCCGGCCCGCGCCAGGGCACCGAGCTGGCCCTCGGCCGCGACCCGATCACCATCGGCCGGTCGAGCGAGTCCGGGCTGGTCATCCGCGACGACTACACCTCCACCCACCACGCCCGCCTGCTCCTCTGGAACGACGAGTGGATGGTCCAGGACCTCGACTCCACGAACGGCACCTTCCTCGACGGCCGCCGGGTCACCGTCCCCACCCAGATCCCGCTCGACACCCCGATCAAGATCGGCACGACGACGTTCGAGCTGCGACGGTAGACGTGGCGGCGAATCGGGCAGCGGCCGTCTCTCACGTCGGGAAGATCCGCTCCAACAATCAGGACTCCGGCTATGCCGGGCATGACCTGTTCGTCGTCGCAGACGGGATGGGCGGCCACGCGGGCGGCGACGTCGCCTCCGCCATCGCCGTCAACCGCATCCGCGAGGCCGACAAGGAGTACGCGACGGCCACCGAGGCGGAGTTCGCCCTGCAGTCCGCGCTGATCGCCGCGAACTCGCTGCTCGCCGAGACCGTGTTCGAGCATCCGGAGCTCACCGGCATGGGCACGACCGTGAGCGCCATCGTGCGGGTCGGCGACCAGCTCGCGCTCGCCCACATCGGCGACTCCCGCATCTACCTGTTCCGCGATGGAGAGCTCAAGCAGGTCTCCATCGACCACACCTTCGTGCAGCGGCTCGTCGACAGCGGCCGCATCACCGAGGAGGAGGCGATGGTCCACCCCCGCCGGTCCGTGCTGATGCGCGTGCTCGGCGACGTGGATGCGTCCCCCGAGATCGACACCTGGATCCTGGACACCCGGCCGGGAGACCGCTGGCTGATCTGTTCGGACGGCCTGAGCGGCGTGGTCAAGCACGACGACATGGTCGCGGCCCTGTCGTCGAGGGATGCGCCGAAGCAGGTCGCCGAGAAGCTCGTGCGACAGAGCCTCGATGCCGGAGCCCCGGACAACGTCACCGTCGTCATCCTCGACATCGCGGACACGGCTCGCGGCGAGACCATGAAAGACCCGGTCACGGTCGGCTCCGCCGCCTCCCCGCTGTCCTTCGACACCGAGGCCAAGCCGACCACCCGCACCACGCGCCTGCCGTCGCTGCGGTTGCACCCCATCCGTCCGGCCACCGGACCGACGCACTTCGAGCCGCAGTCCGAGGACTATCTGGACGAGCTGATCGAGGAGGATCAGCGCCGCGTCCGCCGTCGCCGCGTCACCTGGCTCGTCGGCGTGATCGTCCTCGTACTCGCCATCGCCCTCGCCGCGCTGTTCGGCTACCAGTGGACGCAGTCGCGGTACTTCGTCGGCGCGGCACCGTCCGGAAACGTGGCCATCTTCCAGGGGGTCCAGCAGAATCTGGGCCCGATCTCCCTCTCGCACGTCTATGAGGAGTCGAGCGTGAACGTCGACGAACTCCCCGCGTACGACAAGCAGCTCGTGGAGCAGACCATCAACGCCGACAGCCTCGAGTCGGCCAAAGCGATCGTGAATCAACTGTCCGATGCCGTCAAACAGTAACGCTGCGACGCTGGACCAGCCCGCGCCGGCCACCGGCAGGGTCAAACGACTGCGCCTGCCCGCCAAGCTCCGCAACCTGGAGCTGGCGCTGCTCATCGTCGCCTGCGCCATCAACGCGGTCGCCGTCGTGCTCGTGCAGCTCGGCGCCCTCGGCCACGTGGACCTCACGCTGCTCTACCTCGGCGTCGGCCTCTCCGTCCTGGTGTTCGGGATGCACATCGCGCTCCGCTACGTCGCCCCGCAGGCCGACCCGTTCCTGCTGCCCATCGCCACCGTGCTCAACGGCATCGGCATCGCCGAGATCTACCGCATCGACATCCACTACCAGGACACCGGCTGGAACAGCGCCGGCGTGCGCCAGATCGTGTGGAGCGCCATCGCGATCATCTGCGCACTGGCGGTCATCATCGTCATTCGCAACCACCGCGTCCTGCAGCGATACACCTACATCTTCGGGTTCGCGGCGCTCGTCCTGCTCCTGCTGCCGATGCTCCCCGGCATCGGCAAGGAGATCTACGGCGCGCGCGTCTGGATCGGCATCGGCCCGTTCAGCTTCCAGCCCGGCGAGATCGCCAAGCTCTGCCTCGCGATCTTCTTCGCCGGCTACCTCGTGCAGCACCGCGACTCGCTCTCGATGGTCGGCAAGAAGTTCCTCGGGATGCGGTTTCCGCGTGCCAGGGACCTCGGCCCCATCCTGATCGTCTGGCTGATGTCGATGGCGGTCATCGTGTTCCAGCGCGACCTCGGCACCGGTCTCCTGATCTTCGGCCTGTTCCTCGTGATGCTGTACGTCGCGACGGCCAGGATCAGCTGGGTCATCCTGGGTCTTCTGCTGATCGTGGGCGGCGCCGTCGTCGCCAGCCAGGTGCTCGTCTACGTGCACGACCGGTTCGAGAACTGGCTCAACCCGTTCGCGCAGAAGGTCTACGACGCGGACGGCGGCAGTTTCCAGCTGGTGCAGGGCCTGTTCGGGCTCGCGCACGGCGGGCTCATCGGCACCGGCCTCGGCCAGGGTCAGCCGTGGGTGACGCCGGTCTCGCAGAGCGACTACATCATCGCGAGCATCGGCGAGGAGCTCGGCCTGGCCGGCCTGTTCGCGATCTTCGCGCTGTATCTGCTGTTCGTCGCGCGCGGTCTGCGCATCGGGTTCGCCGGCCAGGACGACTTCGGCAAGCTGTTGGCCGTCGGCCTGGCGTTCACCGTGGCACTGCAGTGCTTCATCGTCATCGGCGGCGTGACCAGGGTCATCCCGCTGACCGGTCTGACCACGCCGTTCCTCGCGGCGGGCGGTTCGTCGCTCGTCGCCAACTGGATCATCGTCGCTCTGCTGCTGCGGCTGTCGGACACCGTCCGCAACCAACCCCGTCTGGTGGTGAGCTGAGTGAATCGCGAGATCAAGCGGATCAGCACGATCGTGCTGCTGATGTTCGTCGCCCTGCTGGTGTCGACGTCCATCCTCGCCGTGTTCCAGGCGGACGCCCTGACGGCGGATGCGCGCAACAGCCGGGCGCGCAACGACAGCTACGCGCAGCAGCGCGGCGCCATCCTGGTCGCCGGACAGCCGGTCGCGCAGTCCGTCCCGTCGAACGACGTGTACAAGTTCCAGCGCGTGTACAGCAACGGCCCGCTCTACTCCTCCGTCACGGGCTTCTTCCCGGTCAACGGCGAGCCGACGGGCCTGGAGGGCGCCCTGGACGACAAGCTCTCCGGTTCGTCGAACTCGCAGTTCTTCGACCGCGTCAACGCGATCCTGACGGGCAAGAACCCGCAGGGCGCCTCCGTCGAGACCACCATCGACCCCGTCGCTCAGCAGGCGGCGTACGACGCGCTCGGCAGCTACCAGGGCGCCGTGGTGCTCATGGAGCCGAAGACCGGCCGCATCCTGGCGATGGTCTCGAAGCCCGATTTCGACCCGAACACCCTGGCCGGCCACGACGGCGACACGGTCAACGCCAACTATCAGGCCCTTCTGGATGCGCAGGGCAGCCCCCTGACCAACCGCACCATCGGCGGCGACCTCAACCCGCCGGGCTCCACCTTCAAGCCCGTGATGAGCGCCTCGGCGTTCGAGTCGGGCAAGTTCACCAAGGACAGCCAGCTGCCCAACCTGTCGTCCCTGCCGCTGCCCGGATCGCCCACGGTCGTCAAGAACGACAACTTCTCCACCTGCGGCCCCGGCGCCACCGTCTCGATCGCGACCGCGCAGATCCTGAGCTGCAACATCCCGTTCGCCGAGCTCGGGATGCAGCTGGACCCGCAGACGATCCACACGCAGGCCGAGAAGTTCGGCTTCAACCAGTCGCTGAAGATCCCGATCCCGGTGGAGAAGAGCGTTTACCCGCTCTACGTCGACGACGCGAAGCGCGCGCTCGGCTCGTTCGGTCAGTACAACGACAAGGCGACTCCGCTGCAGATGGCGATGGTGTCGGCGGCGATCGCGAACGGCGGCAAGCTGATGTACCCGAACCTGGTCGACTCGATCCGCTCGGCCGACCTGCAGACCCTCGAGAGCTTCCAGGCGAAAGAGTTCAGCCAGGCGCTCAGCCAGCAGAACGCCGACACGATCAAGCAGATGATGGTCGACGGCGTCGATCACGGCGTGGCGAGCAATGCAAGAATAGACGGGGTCGAGGTCGGCGGTAAGACCGGAACGGCGCAGAACGGGGACAACGACCCGTTCACGCTCTGGTTCACAGGTTTCGCGCCGGCGAACGATCCTCAGTTCGCTGTGGCGGTTGTTGTTGAAAATGGCGGTGGACAAGGTCAGAACGGCACGGGTAACTCCATCGCCGCTCCGATCGCGAAGAAAGTACTAGAGGCGGTGCTGAATAAATGAGACCCACAGCAGGGCTCACCTTCGGGGGACGTTACGAGCTGCAGTCGCGTATCGCGATCGGCGGCATGGGCGAGGTCTGGCAAGCGACAGACCTCGTCATCGGACGCACCGTCGCCATCAAGATCCTCAAGGACGAATACCTGGGTGACCCGGGCTTCCTCGAGCGCTTCCGTGCCGAGGCCCGCCACGCCGCCCTGGTGAACCACGAGGGCATCGCGAACGTCTTCGACTACGGCGAGGAGGAGGGCAGCGCCTTCCTGGTGATGGAGCTCGTCCCCGGCGAGGCGCTGTCGACCATCCTGGAGCGCGAGCACGTGCTCAGCACGGACAAGACGCTCGACATCGTCGCGCAGACCGCCGCCGCGCTGCACGCCGCCCACGCCGCCGGGCTCGTCCACCGCGACATCAAGCCGGGCAACCTGCTGATCACGCCGGACGGCCGCGTCAAGATCACCGACTTCGGCATCGCCCGCATCGCCGACCAGGTTCCGCTGACGGCCACCGGCCAGGTCATGGGAACGGTCCAGTACCTCTCGCCGGAGCAGGCGTCCGGTCACCCGGCGTCTCCGACCACCGACATCTACTCGCTCGGCATCGTCGCGTACGAGTGCCTCGCCGGCCGCCGCCCGTTCACGGGCGAGTCGCAGGTCGCCATCGCGATGGCGCAGATCAACGAGGCTCCGCCCGAGCTCCCCGCCACGGTCGCCGAGCCGGTTCGCAACCTGGTCTTCGCGTGCATCGCGAAGAACCCGGCCGACCGCCCGGCGTCGGCAGCGCACCTGGCGCGTGCGGCTCAGGCCCTCCGCCGCGGCGACGTCCAGGCGGCCGCCGCCTCCGTGCCCGCCGTCCTCGGCGGTGCTGCTCTCGGCGGAGCGACCACGATGCTCATGCCGTCGGCGAACGCCGGCGCCACCGAGGCGACCACCGTGCTCCCGTCCGCGGGCGCGCGGACCATGCAGACCGAGGTGCAGGAAGCAGAGCCGTCGACCACGACGAAGAAGCGCAGCCCGTGGACCTGGCCGCTGATCGCGCTGATCGCTCTGCTGGCGCTCGTGCTCATCGGAACGATCATCGCCCTTGTCGCACAGCCGAACACGCCGGCGCCCACGCAGACCAAGACCACGACGAGCCAGCCGCCGGCGCCCAAGCCGACGACGCCGAGCCCGACCCCGACGAGCAACACCGTGCAGATCACGGAGGCCGACTTCGACGGGCTGACCGCCGACGCCGCGCGCGCCAAGCTGCAGGGCCTCGGGATGGTCGCCGACGTGCAGACCGGCAACGCCGCCACCGCGCAGGCCCAGGTGAACACGGTCTACTCCGTGAACCCCACCGGACCCGTGCAGAAGGGCGCCACGATCACGGTCAAGGTGTTCGGACCGGTGACCCCGATCCCGACGCCGACGGACGAGGTCACGGCCAACCCGAGCGAGGTCGACAACTTCGACCCGAACAACATGCCCAAGGTCACGGTCACCTTCGGATCGGCCACCTGCCCGGCCGGACAGGACCTCAAGGGCCGCGCGCTCTACGTCAACGGCACGCAGCAGACACCGGTGAACGCCACGTCCACGACGTGGACCCCGAACGCCGTCGGCACCTACCAGCTCTCGTACACGATCTTCTGTGGGGAGTCGATCGAGTCGGCGCAGTCGCCCGCGGTTCCGTACGTGGTCAAGGCCAGCGCATCCACCGGGGGAAACAACAATGGAGGAACAGGGACGGGGACGAACGGCGGCTGATCGCGCGTCTTCATCACGGGGATATACCCAGACTGAGACCGCTACACTAGCCGGAGCCACCACCCAGAAGGAGTCCGCATTGAGCCCAGATAGCCGCCTGCTCGCAGGCCGATATCAGGTGGGCGAACTCATCGGACGGGGCGGCATGTCCGATGTGCACCGAGGCAAAGACACCCGCCTCGGCCGCACGGTCGCGATCAAGCTGCTCAAGCCGTCTCTGGCCACAGACCCGGCTTTCCGTACGCGTTTCCGCCAGGAGGCGCAGGCCGCGGCCCGCATGGCGCATCCCACGATCGTCCGCGTCTTCGACGCCGGCGAGGAGACCGTCCGCGAGCCGAACGGTCACGAGGCGCAGCTGCCCTTCATCGTCATGGAGTACGTCGACGGCGTGCTCCTCAAAGACCTGATCAAGAAGGGGCCGCTCGAGGTCTCCGAGGCCGTGCGCATCACCGAGGGCATCCTCACCGCGCTCGAGTACTCGCACCGCGCCGGCGTCGTGCACCGCGACATCAAGCCGGGCAACGTCATGATCACCAAGTCCGGCCAGGTCAAGGTCATGGACTTCGGGATCGCGCGCGCCATCAGCGACTCCTCGGCCACGGTGGCGCAGACCACCGCCATCCTCGGCACTGCCAGCTACTTCTCTCCGGAGCAGGCCAAGGGCGAGTCCGTGGATGCGCGCACCGACCTCTACTCCACCGGCGTGGTCCTCTTCGAGATGCTCACCGGCCGCCCGCCGTTCCGTGGGGACACCCCGGTCGCCGTCGCGTACCAGCACGTCAGCGAGGCGCCGGTCAAGCCGAGCTCCATCAACCACAAGATCTCCCCGGCGATGGACGTCGTCGTCGCCCGCGCGCTCACCAAGGACCGGTTCGAGCGCTACCAGACGGTCACCGAGTTCCGCGACGACCTCGAATTGGCCGCCTCGGGCAAGGTGCCCGTCCACAAGACCCCGGATGCGCTGGGCGAGACCCTCTTCGGCGCCCCGCCGAGCGTCGTGTCCGGCCCGGAGGCCGCGTTCCGCCAGCTCGCGGAAGACCAGACGATGGTCCGCACGCAGCGCCGCCCACCGGTCATCTGGATCTGGGCCGGTGTCGCGATCATGGCCGTCGTCATCGTCGCCGTGCTGGCGTGGGTGCTGCGGCTCGCGCCGAGCACCACGATGCCGGAGACCTCGCGCGAGGTGCCGAACCTGTCCGGCCAGACCCTCGACAAGGCCACCGCGCAGCTGCAGGACATGAAGCTCAAGTGGACGCAGGCGTCCGAGGCGAGTTCGACGTACCCGCAGGGCGAGGTCATCCGCACCGATCCTGGCGCAGGCATCGTCGTCGCCACCGGCGACACCATCACCGTCTACGTCTCGACCGGCAAGAAGACGGTCACCGTGCCCGACGTGCACAACATGACCACGGATGCGGCCAAGGCGGCCCTCGCCGCTGTCGGCCTCTCCGTCGGCCCCGTCACCACGACGAACTCGTCGACGGTCCCGGCCAACGTCGTCATCACCACCGACCCTGCCCCCAACGCCAACGCGCACGAGGGCGACGCCATCGCGCTCACGGTGTCGAGCGGCAAGGTCACGGTCACCGACCTCACCGGTCAGTCTCTGCAGGCGGCGACGGGCATCCTGTCGGATCTCGGCCTCACGGTGAACCCGAAACCGGATGCGACCTGCCCGCAAGACAAGGGAGCACCCCTGGTGCACACCCAGTCGCAGGTGGGCGACGTGCCGCAGGGCTCAGCGGTCGACCTGACCTACTGCTCGGGCTAAGTCAGCCCGACTAGACCAGCTTCACGAGCGGGTTCAGCGCACGGGATGCGTCGGCAGCGCCGTACAGTCCCGCCACCTCGAGCCAGTTGCCGAGCATCCGGTAGCCGCCCTCGGTGAGCACGGACTCCGGGTGGAACTGCACACCGTAGATCGGGGCCTCGCGGTGCCGCAGCGCCATGATCACGCCGCCGGGCGTGCGCGCGGTGACGATCAGGTCGTCCGGCATCGTGCCGTCGACGACCGCGAGCGAGTGGTACCTCGTGGCAGTGAAGGGCTGGCCGACGCCGTCGAAGAACGGGCTGTCGTCGTGGTTGACCTCGGAGGTCTTGCCGTGCATGAGCTCTTCGGCGTTGGTGACGACGCCGCCGAACGCCTCGGCGATGGCCTGGTGACCGAGGCAGACGCCGAGCAGCGGCATCCCGGTCTGCAGCGCGAGCTTCACGATCGGGATGGAGACCCCGGCGTCTGCAGGCTTGCCAGGGCCCGGCGACACCAGCACGGCGTCGTATTCGGTGAGGCGTGCCGGCAGGTCGGCTTCGGCGATGTCGTCGTTGCGGACGACGTCGGTCTGCGCTCCCAGCTCATGGAGGTAGCCGTTCAGCGTGTAGACGAAGCTGTCGTAGTTGTCGATGACGAGTACGCGGGTCACGGCCCCACGGTACCTTCCTGGGGGCCCAAGAGCGAATCAACCCAAGGGAACACCCAGGTGACGAGCGCCGCGAGCACCGCCACGAACAGCACGATCAGAATCAGGATGCGCACCCACACCGGTCCAGGCAGGATGCGCCATAGTGCGCCGTACATCGTCGTCACCCTCCGTTGGCCGCAACGGCGGCCGCGATCTCGCTGGGCACCTGCTGCATCGGTGCGTAGTCCTGGAACACGGTGTATGCGATCAGCCGCTCTCCCGCGTGGAACGGCGGGTTGCAGGTGGTGATCGTCATCAGGCGGTCGATCGGCGTCGCATCCGGTTGCCGCGGCACGGGCAGGATCACCTCGACGGCGCTCGGCTGCACGTACTCGAAGTTGCGGAACGTGTACGTGTACCAGCCGTCTTTGGTCTGCACGTAGATGCGGTCGCCGATATGCAGCTTGGACAGGTCGATGAAGGTGTTGCCCCATCCGCTGTCGTGCCCGGCGACCGCGAAGTTGCCGACCTGGCCGGGCATGGCCGTTCCCTTGTAGTGACCGACGCCGGCGTCGTAGCTGTTGAGCACCCGCTCGGTGTCGACGGTCTCCCGGATGGTGCGCTTCCAGTCCGCACCGAGCCGCGGGATGTAGATGACGGCGAACGGCTCGTAGTCAGCGGGCTCGGCCTGCACGGGAGGAGCGGGAGGCTGCGCGGTGTCCGTCGGTGTCGGCGTCGGGGTGGGGGCCTTCGCCGCCTCGTCCAGCCAGCGCTGGCTCTGCGCCTGCGCTGCGCCGGTCTGCTGGCCGGCAAGCACGAGGCTGTTCCACCAGATCTGCCAGCCGAGGAAGAGGAGCACGAGCACGCCGGCCGTGATGAGCAGCTCGCCCAGCACGCCGAAGAAGGTGACGCGTTGACGGGGGCGTCGACGTCGCCGGACCCGTCCGGGGGACGCAGTGGCGTCCTGCGGGAGGTTCGGGTCGGTCATATGTGTGATTCTAGGAGACTCCGCCTGTGTAATGGCACCGCGCATCCCTCGGAAAGTCCCCTGAAAGCGTGGGGAAGCTGACAGCGGAGTCCCACAGCCTCTCCCGCTACACTATGGAGCTATGGCACGCACCAAGTCGAAGACCAAGCCCGAGCGCACTGTCGCCCAGTCGGGCGAGGACGCCCCCAACCCTGTCTGGTTCAAGCCGGTGATGTTCGGCTTCATGCTTCTCGGGCTGGTGTGGATCATCGTCTTCTACGTGAGCCAGAACATGTATCCCATCCCGGCTCTCGGCGCGTGGAACATCCTCGTCGGCTTCGGCATCGCCTTCATCGGCTTCCTCATGACCACCCGCTGGCGCTGAGCCTTCGGCATATTCTCCACCCGGGATCGGCAGCAGCCGGTCCCGGGTTTTTTCATGCCCCGGCGGCCATGACGACCGAGTTATTCACAGGTGTCCTCCACAGTGAGGACAATCACACGGGTGTGGTTCTCCCCAGTGTTAATAAGCCTGTGGAGAGTTACACGGGTGTAATTATCCCCATTGTTAATAAGCCTGTGGATAACTTATCCACGCGTTGGGGAGGAATTACAGGAATCGGATCAGGCTCAGCGCGACGAGCAGCACGCACAGCACGATCAGGAGCGGCAGCTGCCAGCGACGGCGTGCGATGCTGCGCGTCTCGACGTAGATCAGCCCGACCAGCGCGCCGCCGATGAGGCCGCCGACGTGCGCCTGCCACGCGATCCCGAACTGCGGGATGAACCCGATCACCAGGTTGATGCCGACCAGCACCAGCAACTGGGTCGCGTTGCCGCCGAGGCGCCGCTGGATGATGAAGAACGCTCCGAGCATCCCGAAGATGGCACCGGATGCGCCGACGACCGGCTGCAGCGGATTGGCGATCAGCAGCACACCCACCGAGCCGGCGAAGCCGCTGGCGATGAACAGGGCGGCGAACCTGGCTCGGCCGAGCAGCGGCTCCAGCATCATTCCGAAGATCCACAGCGTGTACATGTTGAGCGCGATGTGCAGGATGCTGCCGTGCGTGAACACGGTGGTGAGCATCCGCCAGGGCTCGAACGCGATCGGCGTCGAGTAGACGCCCGCGTACTGCAGGGCTCCGGTGACCGTCGAACCGATCACCGGCAGCTGCTGCAAGATGAACACGACCACGCAGAGCGCGATGATCGCGTATGTGACGACGGGCGCGCCGCTGCCGGTCATCCTGGTGACCCAGGCCGGCTTGGTGCGCGGAGCCTCAGCCCGCTGCTGGGCCATGCACTCCGGGCAGATCACGCCGACAGCGGCGGGCGTCTGGCATTCGGGGCAGATCGTGCGACCGCACCGCTGGCAGAGCACGTAGCTCTGCCGGTCGGGGTGCCGATAGCAATAGGTCGCCCTGGCGTCGACGGGCTGAGACATCGTTCGACCCGCCCCCGCCGCTGCTAGACCTGCTCGACGGTGACCGACTCGATGACGACGTCGTCGAGCGGCCGGTCGCGTGCATCCGTCGGCAGCTCGGCGAGCTTGTCGACGACCTTGCGGGACGCCTCGTCTTCGACGGCGCCGAAGATGGAGTGCTTGCCCTGCAGCCACGTGGTGGGTGCGACGGTGATGAAGAACTGCGAGCCGTTGGTGCCGTGGCCGCCCTGGATTCCGGCGTTGGCCATGGCGAGGATGTACGGCTGCGTGAAGTCGAGCTCGGGGTTGATCTCGTCGTCGAACTGGTAGCCCGGTCCGCCGATGCCCTGGCCGAGCGGGTCGCCGCCCTGGATCATGAAGCCGGGGATGATGCGGTGGAAGACGACACCGTCGTACAGCGGGTCGGTGCTCTTCACGCCCGTGCCCGGGTGCGTCCACTCGATTTCACCGGTCGCCAGGCCGACGAAGTTCCTGACCGTCTTCGGTGCGTGGTTGCCGAAGAGGTTGACCTTGATGTCCCCGTAGTTAGTGTGGAGGGTGGCGACAGCGGTGTGCTTAGACATGGCACCAATTCTTGCACAGGGCTTCTCGGCTCTCGGGCCATCCACAGGCCTTTAGGTGGCAAGATGGAGTGAGTTCGCTACACGACGCAATGGAGGTCCAGATGAACCTGACACGGAAGCGGAAGAAGGAACTCAAGCGACTGCGCAGTAGCGCCGAGGAGCTTTGGGGTCAGCAGCAGGACGTGCTGGCGAATGCCAACGCGGTTGCCGCAGAGGCCCGCAAGCAGGCTGCCTACTACACACGCGAGGAGATCGCTCCGCGAGTGCGCGACGGGTACGAGCACTACGTGCGCCCGGCCACGCAGACCGCCGGCCGTGTCGCCGGCGTGGCACGCGAGCGCCTGGTCACCGACGTGATCCCCGCTGTGGGAACCCTCGTCGGCACGGCGATGTCCGTGGTCGACCACGCTCGGGATGCACGCGCACGCGCCTTCATCGGCGACGTGAAGAAGGCGGGCAAAGACGTGTCGAAGAAGGTCAAGGCCGCCACCAACGACTCGTCCGGCCCGGGAGCTGGGACGGTCATCGCAGTCGTCCTCGGCGCCATCGCCGCTGTCGGACTGCTCTACGCCGTGTGGCAGACCTTCCGCGCAGACGACGAACTCTGGGTCGCCGACGAAGAGCCCACGGCTCCCGCAGCCGAGTAGCAGCGACGTCGAAAGGGGTGGTGCCGGAGGGCGCCACCCCTTTCGCGTGCCGTCGCGCGTCCGCGACCTGGTGCTTTCCTCAGGGTCGATTGGGGGGATTCCCCGATACCGGGTCCGGCGGCGCACGGCCAGAATCGAAGCATGAACACTCTCTACCGTCCAACCTCCGGCCGCGTGCTCGGTGGGGTCTGCGCGGGACTCGCTCAGCGCTTCGGATGGAGCGCCACCACGGTGCGCGTCCTGTTCCTGCTCTCCTGCCTGCTCCCCGGCCCGCAGTTCATCGCGTACATCGCGATGTGGATCATCATCCCGTCGGAGCTCAAGCCCCGCCAGGCCTAGGCGAGCCCGGCCATCCCGAGCGCCACGTTGACGAGTTCGACCCTCCGCGACGGGATGCTGTGGAGCGGGAACCAGCGCGCCTCGTCGGTGGTGCCGTCCAGCTCGTTCGCGAGCGTGCCGCCCACCACGGATGCGCGGTAGACGATCCTGAGCGCGTGCAGCGGTCCGGCGTCGGCCGCGAACCGCGCTTCGGCGGGCACGATGTGCGAGTCGATGCCGAGCAGCTCGCCGGCGACCGCCTCATAGCCCGTCTCCTCCGCGATCTCGCGGACCACCGCATCCACCGGGTCTTCGCCGGGGTCGATGCCGCCGCCGGGCAGCGTCCAGCCGGAGCGACCGCCCTCGTTCCAGTGCGCAAGCAGGATCTTGCCGTCGTCGACGATGACCCCGTAGGCAGCGACCCTGATATCCATTCCGTTACCCTACTGCGCTTGTCGGTCGCACGCGGCAGACTGGATGCGTGCCTGAACTCCCCGAAGTCACGGCCCTCGCAGCCGACCTCGACGCGCGCCTCCGTGGCCGTGTCATCGACTCGCTGCGCATCGTCGCGTTCGCGGCACTCAAGACGTTCGATCCGCCGGTCTCCGCGGTCAGCGGTCTCACCATCGGCGGCGTGACGAGGCACGGCAAGTTCCTGGACATCTCGGCCGGCGACCTGCACATCGTGATGCACCTGGCCAGGGCGGGCTGGGTCCGCTGGCGGGATGCGCCGCCTCCCCCGCCCACCGGTCGCCCCGGGAAGGGCCCGCTGGCCGCGCGTCTCGTCCTCGACGACGGCACCGGGCTCGACATCACGGAGGCCGGCACCAAGAAGAGCCTGTCGATCTCCGTCGTCCACGATCCGGCCGATGTGCCCGGCGTGGCCAATCTCGGCCCCGACCCCCTGGCGCCGGAGTTCACGGAGGAGGTCTTCGCCGGCATCCTGGCCGGCGCCGGCCGCGCCCAGATCAAGGGTGTGCTGCGCAGCCAGTCGATCATCGCGGGAATCGGCAACGCGTACTCGGACGAGATCCTGCACACGGCACGCATGTCGCCGTTCAAGCCGGCCTCGATGTCTCCGGAGGAGGTCTCCCGCCTCTACGCCGCCATGCAGAGCACGCTCCGGGATGCGCTCGCCCGCGCCGACGGCCTCGCCGCCTCCGAGCTCAAGGGCGAGAAGAAGCTCGGGATGCAGGTGCACGGCCGCACGGGTCAGCCCTGTCCGGTCTGCGGCGACACGGTGCGCCAGGTGATCTTCGCCGACTCCACGCTGCAGTACTGCCCCACCTGCCAGACCGGGGGCAAGCCGCTGGCCGACCGCGTGCTGTCGCGGCTGCTCAAGTGACGGTCAGCAGTCGCAGCTGATCGCATCCACCGCCAGGGGCGCCGTCAGCTCGTCGGTGGGCCGCTCCACGGGGCCGAGGTCGTTCTCGATGCCGAGCCCTTCGCGTGCCCAGTACTCGAACCCGCCGATCATCTCCTTCACCGGGTATCCGAGCAGGCTGAACGCGAGCGCGGCTCGGGTGGAGCCGTTGCAGCCCGGACCCCAGCAGTAGACGACCACCGGAGTGCCCTCCGGGATGAGCGCTGCCGCCCGCTCCCGGATGTCCGCCGTCGGCAGGTGCACAGAGCCCGGGATGCGCGCCTGCGACCACGCAGCGTGCCCCCGGGAGTCGACGAGCACGAACCGCTCCCCCGCATCCCGTGCCGCTTTCACGTCAGACGGGTCGGTTTCGAAGTCGAGCTTCGCGGCGAAGTGGCGGGCGGCATCTGCGGCTGAAACGGTCATGAGCAACAGATTAGGGATGCGCGTGGCCGGTTTGAAGAGACGATCACCGGCATTCGGCCCTCACCGCCGGGGATGTGATGGCAGAATCGGCGCATGACCGCGAATCCCCCATACGTGACCGATTCGGTCGACGACGCCCTGCTCGCCGAGCTGCAGCGCGACGGCCGCCAGTCCATCGCCGAGCTGGCGCGGCGGGTGCACATGTCGAACTCCGCGGTGGCCGAACGGGTGCGCCGCCTGGAGGAGGCCGGAGTGATCGGCGGCTACCGGGCGCTGATCGACCCGGAACGCCTCGGCTACGGCATCCTCGCGTTCCTGCGTCTGCGCTACCCGAGCAGCGTGTACACGCCGCTGCACGACCTGCTCGCGGACACGCCGGAGGTCGTGGAGGCGCACCACGTCACCGGAGACGACTGCTTCATCCTGAAGGTGGTGGCCACCTCGATGCGGCACCTCGAACAGGTGAGCGGAAAGATCGGAACCCTCGGCAGCGTGACGACGAGCGTCTCGTATTCGAGCCCGTTCCCGACGCGGCCGATCGTGCCGCCGGCGGGATGAACGCGCGAGGAGAAGCAGGGGAAAAACTGTGGAGCCTAGGAGATTCGAACTCCTGACATCCTGCTTGCAAAGCAGGCGCTCTACCAACTGAGCTAAGGCCCCGAGGGGCTGCGATTCCGGAAGAACATCGTCTTCCGAATCACAGTGGTGGGGATACGAGGACTTGAACCTCGGACCTCTTCGTTATCAGCGAAGCGCTCTAACCGCCTGAGCTATATCCCCGATTGGGCAGATTAGAGACTACCTGATCTGCCCGGCCAATGCGAAATCGGCGGGTGCTGCTAGGGCATGTCTGACAAAGGTTCAGGATGGTGGGGTTCCTGTCAGGGATACGGCATGATGATCGGATGTCGATCTTCGTTGGCCTGAGCGCCTTTCCCCTTACGCCTCTGGTGGATGATCAGGTCGATGAGCGAGCGTTCGCGCGGTTGGTTGAGCGCCTTGTTGATGCCGGGGTGGACACGATAACGGCGCTTGGCTCAACCGGCTCGTATGCGTATCTGTCGCGGAACGAACGCGCCGTTGTCGCGCACCGGGCCGTCCAGACCGCCGGGGATGTACCGGTCTTCGTGGGAATCGGTGCGCTGCGTACTGGTCATGTGCTCGAGCACGCCGAGGATGCGCAGGCTGCCGGAGCACAGGGGCTGCTCCTTGCTCCGGTGAGCTATCAGGCGCTGACACGTGACGACGTTTACCGCCTGTTCGAAACAGTCGTGCAGCGGAGCGATGTTCCGGTGATCGTCTACGACAATCCGAGCACAACGCGCTTCACCTTCGACGACGATCTCTACTCCGCGATCGCACGCCTGGATGGGATCGCTTCGATCAAGATTCCAGGCGTGCCTGCGGACGAAGACGCGGCACGGAAGAGAGTGACCCAACTACGTGGCCTGCTTCCGGCGGATGTGACCATTGGCGTCTCTGGGGATCCCTTCGCTGCAGCTGGCCTCAATGCTGGATGCGATGCTTGGTACTCCGTCGTCGGTGGCACACTCCCGGCGGTCGCGGTCGGCTTGGCGCGTTCGGCTCTCGAAGGCAACGCGTCGGAAGCGCTACGGCGTTCTGCGGAACTGCAACCACTTTGGGACTGTTTCGCCCAGTACGGCAGTCTTCGTGTGATGGCGGCGATCGCCGAGCACCTTGGGCTGGTCAAACCCAGAAGTCTTCCGCTACCGATTCTTGGACTGGATGATGCCCAGCGCGCACGGCTTGACGTCGCGTTCAGGCTTGCCGAGTCAGAAGGCGCGTCCAAGCAATAACGGCGTTGAGGACGACCGCAGCGCGGTAGACGACGGCGTGCTTGTCGTATCTGGTGGCGATGCCCCGCCACTGTTTGATGTGGCAGTAGCCGCGTTCGACCACATTCCGGTTCTTGTAGTCGGCGCGGTCGACACTGACGGGTCTGCCGCCGCGTGATCCGCGCCGCTTGCGGTGCCCTTTCTGGTCGTCGGGCTCCGGGATGACGGCTTTGATCCCGCGGGAGCGCAGGTGGCCGCGGATCGCACGCGACGAGTACGCCTTATCGCCTCGCACGGCGTCGGGACGAGTTCGCGGCCGGCCGACATCACGGCCCACCTTCAGCTGCGCCATCAGCGGCAGGAATATCGGAGAGTCGTTCGCCTGCCCCGCGGTGATGAGCGCGACCAGCGGCAGCCCGTTGCCGTCGACGAGCTGATGGATCTTGCTCGACAGGCCGCCGCGGGAGCGGCCGATGCCGTGATCAGGCGGCTCGAGCCGCGGATTCGTGTAATTCGATCCAGCCCCCCGTGAGTCGGGTCGTGTTGGTCGCGTGCTGATGGGCGCGGGCGATCGTGGAGTCCACCGACAACGACCAATCGATCAGCCCCGCTGCATCCGCCGCGGCGGTGAGCTTGGCGTGCACCCGGTCCCAGGTGCCGTCGGCGGCCATCCGGTGGTGCCATGTCCACACTGTCTGCCACGGCCCGAACACCTCCGGCAGGTCACGCCACGCGATCCCCGTTCGATACCGGTACACGATCGCCTCGACCATCACCCTGGCGTCTGAGAACTTCCGGCCAGGCCTGCCCGTCGGACGCGGCAGCATCCCCTCGATCAACGACCACTGACCATCCGAGAGCACCTGAAACCGTGACACCCATCCAGACTCCCCGCCCGCGCCCTCAACCTTTGTCAGACACGCCCTAGTTGTTCGTGAAGCCGACGAGCAGGCCGCCGGTGATCTTCACAGAGAGGTTGTACAGCAAGGCGAAGACAGCGCCGAGCGCGGTGATCACGATGATGTCGAGGATCCCGACGACGAGCGAGAAGCCCATCACCTGGCCGAGGCCGAGGATCGACTTGAGGTCGCTTCCTCCTGCGCCCGAGATGTCCTTGAACAGGCTGTTGATCTGGTCGAAGATCCCCGTGCGGTCGAGGACCGTCCACACCAGGAACGTTCCGACGATCGCGATGATCGCCAGGCAGATCCCGGCCAGGAACGACAGCTTCACGGTCGACCAGAAGTCGATGTACACCAGCTTGAGTCGCACCTGCTTAGCGGACACGGGCCTCCGGGATGACTTCTTGGCGAGCTTTTCGGCAACACTACTGCTCATCTACGGTTTCTTCCTTCCCGACGTCACCAGATTCTTCGTCATCTTCCTGAGAATCAAGGTTTCGTTCGGTGTTCTTGGCCAGAGCGATGATCTTGTCGGACTCGGCAAAACGTGCAAAGACGACACCCATCGTGTCGCGGCCCTTGGCGGGTACCTCGGCCACGGAGGAGCGTACCACCTTGCCGCTGGCAAGAACCACAAGGACCTCGTCGTCGTCATCCACGATCAGCGCGCCGACCAGGTCGCCCCTGTCGTCGCTCAGTTTCGCGACCTTGATGCCCAGACCGCCGCGGTTCTGCAGGCGGTACTGGTCGACGGAGGTGCGCTTCGCGTACCCTCCCTCTGTCACCACGAACACGTATCCGTTGTCGGAGACGACGGATACGTCGAGCAGGGTGTCGTCGCCGCGGAAGTGCATCCCGATCACACCGGAGGTGGACCGGCCCATCGGGCGCAGCGCCTCGTCCGTCGCAGTGAACCGGATCGACATGCCCTTGCGCGAGACGAGGAGCAGGTCGGAGTCCTCGTCCACAAGCAGTGCGGAGACGAGCTCGTCCTCCTCGCGCAGCTTGATCGCGATGATGCCGCCGGAGCGGTTCGTGTCGTACTCGCTGAGCGCCGTCTTCTTGATCAGGCCGTCGCGGGTGGCGAGCACCAGGTACTTCGCCGCCTCGTAGTCGGGGATGTCGAGAATCTCGGCGATCTCCTCATCCGGCTGCATGGCGAGCAGGTTGGCGACGTGCTGGCCCTTGGCGTCGCGCCCGGCCTCCTGCAGCTCGTACGCCTTGGCCCGGTAGACGCGGCCCTTGGTCGAGAAGAACAGCAGCCAGTGGTGCGTGGTGGTGACGAAGAAGTGGTCGACCACGTCCTCGCCGCGCAGCTGGGCGCCCTTGACGCCCTTGCCGCCGCGGTGCTGGCTGCGGTAGTTGTCGCTGCGGGTGCGCTTGATGTAGCCGCCGCGGGTGACCGTGACCACCATCTCCTCTTCGGGGATGAGGTCTTCCATGCTCATGTCGCCGTCGAAGCCGAACATGATCTCGGTGCGGCGGTCGTCGCCGAAGCGGTCGACGATCTCGGTGAGCTCGTCGCTGACGATCGTGCGCTGGCGCACCGGGTCGGCGAGGATGGCCTGGAAGTCGGCGATCTCACGCTCGATCGCGTCGTGCTCGTCGATGATCTTCTGGCGTTCGAGGGCGGCCAGGCGGCGCAGCTGCATCGCGAGGATGGCGTCGGCCTGGATGTCGTCGACGTCGAGCAGGTCTTTCAAGCCGGCGCGGGCGTCGTCCACCGTCGGCGACCGACGGATGAGCGCGATGACCTCGTCGAGCGCATCCAGTGCCTTGAGGTAGCCACGCAGGATGTGCGCACGCTCCTCCGCCTTGCGCAGACGGTAGCGCGTGCGCCGGACGATGACCTCGATCTGGTGGTCGACCCACGCGGTGATGAAGCCGTCGAGGGCGAGCGTGCGGGGCACGTTGTCCACGATCGCGAGCATGTTCGCGCCGAAGTTCTCCTGCAGCTGCGTGTGCTTGTACAGGTTGTTCAGCACGACCTTGGCGACAGCATCCCGCTTCAGCACGATCACGAGGCGCTGGCCGGTGCGGCCGGAGGTCTCGTCGCGGATGTCGGCGATGCCGCCGATCTTGCCGTCCTTGACCAGGTCGGCGATCTTGATCGCCAGGTTGTCCGGGTTCACCTGGTACGGCAGCTCGGTGACCACCAGGCAGATGCGACCCTGGATCTCCTCGATGGCCACGACGGCACGCATCGTGATCGAGCCGCGGCCGGTGCGGTAGGTGTCCTGGATGCCCTTGACGCCCAGGATCTGCGCGCCGGTCGGGAAGTCCGGTCCCTTGATGCGCTTGATCAGCTCTTCGAGGAGTTCCTCGCGCGGCGTATCCGGGTTGGCCAGGTACCACAGCGCACCGTCCGCGACCTCGCGGAGGTTGTGCGGCGGGATGTTCGTGGCCATGCCGACCGCGATGCCGACCGAGCCGTTGACCAGCAGGTTCGGGAAGCGGGCGGGGAGGACAGCCGGCTCCTGGGTGCGACCGTCGTAGTTGTCCTGGAAGTCGACGGTCTCCTCGTCGATGTCCCGGACCATCTCCATGGCGAGCGGGGCCATCTTGGTCTCGGTGTATCGCGGCGCTGCAGCTCCGTCGTTGCCGGGGGAACCGAAGTTGCCCTGACCGAGCGCGAGCGGGTAGCGGAGGCTCCACGGCTGCACCAGGCGGACGAGCGCGTCGTAGATGGCCGAGTCGCCGTGCGGGTGGAACTGCCCCATCACGTCGCCGACCACGCGGGCGCACTTCGAGAACGCCTTGTCCGGACGGTATCCACCGTCGAACATCGCGTAGATCACACGGCGGTGCACCGGCTTGAGACCGTCACGCACCTCGGGCAGCGCACGCCCGATGATGACGCTCATGGCGTAGTCGAGGTAGGAGCGCTGCATCTCGGACTGCAGATCGACCTGGTCGATCCTGCCGTGGACGCCGAATCCGGCCCCTGCGGTGTCGTCGGTCACGATGTCGTCTCCGGGAATGCCGTCGATGTTGTCAGATGTCAAGGAAACGCACGTCCTTCGCGTTCTTCTGGATGAAATTACGGCGCGATTCGACGTCCTCGCCCATCAGCGTGGCGAAGATCTCGTCTGCGGCGGCCGCGTCGTCGAGGGTGACCTGCAGCAGCGTGCGGGTCTCGGGGCTCATCGTGGTCTCCCACAGCTCCTTGTAGTCCATCTCGCCGAGACCCTTGTAACGCTGCACGCCGTTGTCCTTCGGGATGCGCTTGCCCGCCGCGATCCCCTCGGCCAGGAACGCGTCGCGCTCCCGGTCGGAGTAGACGTACTCGTGCTCGGCGTTCGTCCACTTGAGCCGGTAGAGCGGCGGCTGCGCGAGGTAGACGTAGCCGAGCTCGATCAGCGGGCGCATGTAGCGGAAGAGGAGCGTCAGCAGGAGCGTCGTGATGTGCTGGCCGTCGACATCGGCATCCGCCATCAGCACGATCTTGTGATAGCGCGCCTTCTCGGGGTTGAAGTCCTCGCCGATGCCGGCGCCGAACGCCGTGATCATGGCCTGGACCTCGTTGTTGGCGAGGGCGCGATCGAGTCGCGCCTTCTCCACGTTCAGGATCTTGCCGCGGAGCGGGAGGATCGCCTGCGTCTCCGGGTTGCGGCCCTGCACGGCCGAGCCGCCTGCCGAGTCTCCCTCGACGATGAAGATCTCGGAGATCGACGGATCCTTGGACTGGCAGTCCTTGAGCTTGCCAGGCATCCCGCCGCCCTCGAGCAGCCCCTTGCGGCGAGCGGTCTCGCGGGCCTTGCGGGCGGCGAGCCTGGCGGTCGCAGCCTGCAGCGCCTTGCGGATGATCTCCTTGGCCTGGTTGGGGTTGCGATCGAACCAGTCGCCGAGCTGATCGCCGACGACCTTCTGCACGAACGCCTTCGCCTCGGTGTTGCCGAGCTTGGTCTTCGTCTGGCCCTCGAACTGCGGCTCGGACAGCTTCACGGAGATGACGGCGGTGAGACCCTCGCGCACGTCGTCTCCGGAGAGGTTGTCGTCCTTCTCCTTCAGGATGTTCTTCTCGCGCGCATACCGGTTCACCAGCGTGGTGAGTGCGGCACGGAAACCCTCTTCGTGGGTTCCGCCCTCGTGCGTGTTGATCGTGTTCGCGTAGGTGAAGACGCTCTCGTTGTAGCTCGTCGTCCACTGCATCGCGACCTCGAGCGCGATCTTGCGCTCGGTGTCCTCCGACTCGAACGCGATGATCTCGTCGTGCACGACCTCGGCCTTCTTGGCGGAGTTGAGGTAGTGGACGTAGTCGATCAGGCCCTGCTCGTAGAGGAAGACCTCGGAGCGCGGCTCCTCCTGCCCCTCTTCGAGACGCTCGTCCGTCAGCGCGATACGAAGCCCCTTGTTGAGGAACGCCATCTGCTGGAAGCGGGTGCGCAGCGTGTCGTAGTCGAAGACGATCGACTCGAACGTGTCGGGGCTCGGCCAGAACGTGATGGTCGTGCCTGTCGCATCCGTCTCCTCGCCCATCTCGAGCGGAGCCTGCGGAACACCGTTGCGGTAGCTCTGGCGGTAGACGTTGCCCTGGCGGCTGACCTCGACGTCGAGCCGGGAGGACAGTGCGTTCACCACGGAGCTGCCGACGCCGTGCAGACCACCGGAGACCGCGTATCCGCCGCCTCCGAACTTTCCGCCGGCGTGCAGGATCGTGAGGACGACCTCCACGGTCGACTTGCCCTCGACGGGGTGGATGTCGACCGGGATGCCGCGACCGTTGTCGATGACGCGCACGCCGCCGTCGGCGAGGATCGTCACATCGATGTTGTCGGCGTGACCGGCCAGTGCCTCGTCGACGGAGTTGTCGACGATCTCCTGCACGAGGTGGTGGAGTCCACGGGGACCGGTCGAACCGATGTACATTCCGGGTCGCTTGCGTACGGCTTCGAGACCTTCGAGAACCTGGATCTCATTCGCGCCGTAGTCGTGTTCCGACTCAGCCTTGCTCGGTTCCATCGTCATATGAAATTAGGCTCCTGACCGCACTCAGTAGTGACCTATTCATTCTACCAAGCACGGCGCGTCGATATGGCCGAAATCGCCCGTCTGACGCGTTGTTTTCCGCCTATTGACCTCTTTTGTGCACTCAACCGTAAGTATCGCGCGGGCCACGCCCTGGAATCGACCTGGGGCCTCTTTTCCAGGAGGGGGCGTCTGGGCCTTGAAAACGGATCGACTGGATGTCCGCATCCGGGAACCGATCCGCGATCCTCGCGAGCAGGTCGGAGCGCATGATCCGCAGCTGCGTCGCCCACGCCGTCGATTCGCAGCGCACGGTGAGGACGCCGTCGGTGATGCCCTCCGGAGTCGCGTGCTTCGCGGTCTCCTCGCCGGCCAGTTCGAGCCATCCCTCGAGGAGGTCGGACTGGGCCAGAGGCGAGACCCAGCCGAGCTGGACGGCGAGCGCGTCCACCACGTCTCCGAGTCCGCGGGGGTCGCGGCCCTTCCCGAACGGCTGGCTCGCGGACGGGTCGACGTCCTTCTTCTTGACACGACGGCTGCGGGTGGTGGGCGCACCGCCGAAGAGCTCGCGCATCCTGAGATAGGTGGCGGACGCATCCGAGAGCGGAGCCGGGTCGAGCGATGCCCTCTGCTCAGCCATCGGTCTCTCCCTTCTCCTTCTCTGCGTTCTCCGGTGTTCCGTCCACGACGGCTCCCGCTTCGATCCGCACGGTGTGCGCGGTCAGGCCGTCAGGAACGTCGTCGAACACGGCCGCCGTGATGAGCACCTGCTCGTAACCCTCTACGGCGGTTGCAAGCATCCTACGTCGAGCCTGGTCCAGCTCGGCGAACACATCGTCGAGGATCAGCACAGGGTCGCCGGTGTTCGACTCGCGCCTCAGCAGCTCGGCGGATGCGAGCTTGAGCGCGAGCGCGAACGACCAGGACTCGCCATGGCTGGCGTAGCCCTTGGCCGGAAGTCCGTTGAGCTCGAACAGCACATCGTCGCGGTGCGGGCCGATGAGGGTGAGCCCGCGGTCGAGCTCCTTGCGTCGCACGGCGGCGAGGGCCTGACGGAACGCATCGACCGTGGCGACACCGGATGAGTCGGTTACAGCGTCGGCCGGTCCCCCGTCGTCGGCGTCCTCCACCTCTGCGCCGCGGACGGTCAGCAGCGGGATGAGCCGCGGGTGGTGATCGTCGCCGGCCACCGAGCGGTATGCGGTGGTGAGCGGATCGGTGAGGCGCGCGATCAGGTCGAGCCGCGCATCCACCAGTTCGGAGCCCAGTGCGACCAGCCGCTCGTCCCAGATCTCGAGGGTTCCGAGCTGGTTCTCCTTGACTCCGGATGCGCGCGCCGACTTGAGCAGCGTGTTCCGCTGCTTGAGCACCCGCTCGTAGTCGGACAGCACCCCGGCGAACCGCGGGTTCCGCTGCACCAGCAGCTGGTCGACGAAACGACGCCGGATGCTCGGCTCGCCTCGCACCAGCGCCAGGTCTTCTGGGGCGAACAGCACGCTGGAGAAGTACCGAGGAAGCTCGCGGGTCTTGATCGCCGACCTGTTCACCTGCGCCCGGTTGGCCGAGCCGCGGTTCAACTGCAGCTCGACCAGCAGCTCCCTGCCATCGTGCTGGATGCGGGTGCGCACGATCGCGGACTCCGCACCCTGCCGGATCATGGCCTGGTCGCTCGACACCCGATGGGACCCGAGGGTGCTCAGGTAGCCGAGCGACTCGACCAGATTCGTCTTGCCCTGGCCGTTGCGGCCGACGAAGAGGTTCGCGCCGGCCGCAAGCGTCACTTCCGCCGTGCGGTAGTTGCGGAAGTCGGTCAGGGAAAGATGTGTAACTCTCAAAGAGGGTTAGTCCACGGCCTTCACGGCGTGACCGCCGAACTGGTTGCGCAGGGCAGCCACGGCCTTCATCGCCGGGGAGTCCTCCTGGCGCGAGACGAACCGCGCGAAGATCGACGCGCTGATCGTGGGGACGGGCACCGCGTTGGCGAGTGCCTCCTCGACGGTCCAGCGACCCTCGCCGGAGTCCTGAACATATCCCTCGATGTGCTCGAACTCGGGGTCCTGCTCCAGCGCGCGCACCAGCAGGTCGAGCAGCCAGGAGCGGACGACGGTTCCACGCTGCCACGCCTTGAACGTGCCAGTGACGTCCTTGACGATGTCCTTGCGGGTGTCGAGGAGTTCATACCCTTCGGCGTATGCCTGCATCAGCGCGTACTCGATGCCGTTGTGCACCATCTTGGCGTAGTGCCCAGCGCCGACCTCGCCCACGTGGACGAAGCCCTCGTCGCGCGGCCCCTCCGGGCGGAGTGCGTCGAAGACGGGCATGACGCGCTCGACCTGGTCCTTGCTGCCTCCGACCATCAGGCCGTAGCCGTTGTCGAGGCCCCAAACTCCGCCGGAGACGCCGGCATCCATGAAGTCGATGCCCTTCGGCGCCAGCTGCTCGGAGTGCTTGAAGTCTTCGGTGAAGCGCGAGTTGCCGCCGTCGATCACGAGGTCGCCCTTTTCGAGGAGCGGTTCGAGATCGGTGATGACCGCGTCCGTGATCTTCCCGGCCGGGACCATGACCCACACCGTGCGCGGTGCGGGGAGCGCTGCGACGAGGGTGGCGAGGGTGGCGACGTCCGAGACCTCGGGGTTCGTGTCGTAGCCGGTCACCTCGATGCCGTTCTTCTCGAGGCGGGCGCGCATGTTGTTGCCCATTTTTCCGAGACCGACGAGGCCGATGTGCATGATTGTCCTTCTTCTCTGTTCGAGCGGACGGCGGGTTACCTGAGCAGCAGGTTGGGCTGCAGGAGGTACTTGTAGTTGTCCGCGCCTGCCTGGTCCTTTGACGTCTGGCTCGTGATCAGCACAGGACCGGGCTTGTTGGGGTTTTCGGTCTTGGTGAAGGAAATGCGCACGAATTCCGAGTGCACGGCACCGAGACCATCGAGCAGGAACTGCGGCTTCAACGAAACCACCGTTTCCTGGCCAGTGAGGAGAGCGTCGATGCTCTCGGATGCTTGAGCCTGCTCCGAACCGATGGCTTCGAGCGTCAGCCCGTCGGCGGAGAAGGTGTAACGGAGGGCGGCCTCGCGCTCGAGCACGAGGGAGACACGCCTGGTCGCCTCGATGAGCTCGGCGGTGTTGATGACCGCGTAGTTGTCGACCTGCTCGGGGAAGAGCCGGCGCACGGGCGGGAAGTTGCCCTTGATCAGCAGGGAGGTGACGGTCTTCTTGTCTGCCGTGAACGCGATCAGCTCGCGGTCGTCCCTGTTCGTGATCGAGACGGCGATGGTGCCGCTGTGGCCGAGCGTCTTACCGATCTCGGTGAGGGTGCGCGCGGGAACCAGCGCGGTGACGGGCTCGCCCGAAGTGGTGCCGTTGTCCCAGTTGATCTCCCGCACGGCCACGCGGTAGCGGTCCGTGGCCACGAGGCCGAGCGTGTTGTCGCCGACTTCGAGCTGCACGCCGGTGATGACCGGGGTGACGTCGTCCCTGGATGCTGCAACCCCGACTTGAGCGACGGCCTCGGCGAACTCTTCGGCAGGGACGAGCCCGGCATCCCCGCTGACCTGCGGGATGCTCGGATATTCCTCGACCGGCATGGAGAGCAGGGTGAAGTTGGCCGATCCGGCGCGGACGACGATCTTGGAGTCCTCTGTCGAGAACTGCACGGGAGCATTCGGAAGCTTCGATGCGATCTCGGCTAGGAGGCGCCCGGAGACGAGCACACGACCCGGTTCTTCGACCTCGGCCGCGATCTCGGTCTGTGCGGAGACTTCGTAGTCGAACGACGAAAGCTGCAGTCCCGTCTCGGTCGTCTCGATCAGCACACCACTCAGGATGGGGAGCGTCGTCCTCTGGGGAAGGAGCTTCACGGCGAAGGAGACGGCTTCACTGAATACATCCCGGTTGGCTTGGAACTTCACGAAGTCACCTCTGTCGTCGGCGGGAAATGGATCGTGACAAATCCTAGCGCCTGCCCTCGGCGCGAGAAATTGTGATTCGAGCGATCGGGGTTCAGGTTGTCGGCCGCCCTATTCAGAAGACTTAATGATTAATGGTGTTAACCGCTGTGGAAACTGTGGATAACTCTGTCGATGCCAGTCAACCACTGGGAACTACACGTCTGTGACTTGTTGATGACCTGGGGATTCCTGTTGTTTACAGGGAACCCGAGCTGCGACCCGAGAGGCCTCAATTCACAGGCATCCATGATTCGTCCCCATTAACGGGCCGACTTTCCGGAGATTCTCCACAAGTTATCCACAGGTGTTAATAATCGACTGTCCCCACTCTGGGGACAGATTTGTGGATAACTCGACCGAATGGATGTGCGCGAAGCGCGTGTCGCGGGCGCGCTACTTGCTGTAGCGGTGGTTCTGCTTGATGCGGCTCGTGAGCTCTGTCACCTGGTTGTAGATCGAGCGACGCTCCTTCATGAGCTCGCTGATCTTCTTGTTCGCGTACATCACCGTGGTGTGGTCGCGGTTGCCGAAGAGCTGGCCGATCTTGGGCAGGGAGAGGTTCGTGAGTTCGCGGCAGAGGTACATCGCGATCTGTCGGGCGGTGGCGACCGCCTGCGACCTGCTCGACCCGTAGAGGTCGTCGACGGTGAGCTTGAAGTAGTCGGCCGTGTTCGTGATGATGTCGGTCGGCGCGATCACGTTGTCGTCGTCGAGCGTGATGAGGTCTTTGAGCACGGTCTGGACGAGCGGCATGTCCACAGGCGTGCGGTTGAGGCTGGCGAACGCGGTGACCCGGATGAGCGTGCCCTCGAGCTCACGGATGTTGCTCGATACCTTCGACGCCATGAATTCCAGGATGTCGTCCGGTACCTGGATCTTCTCGCTCTGTGCCTTCTTGCGGAGGATCGCGATGCGGGTCTCCAGGTCGGGCACCTGGACGTCGGTGATCAGGCCCCACTCGAAGCGGGACCGCATCCGGTCTTCGAACCCGGTGAGGTGCTTCGGCGGCAGGTCGCTGGTGATGACCACCTGCTTGTTGTGGTCGTGCAGGGTGTTGAACGTGTGGAAGAAGGCTTCCTGGGTCTCCACCGCTCGCTGCAGGAACTGGATGTCGTCGATCAGCAGGATGTCGATGTTGCGGTAGCGCGCCTGGAACGACGAGCCGCGGTTGTTCGCGATCGAGTTGATGAAGTCGTTCGTGAACTCCTCACTACTGACGTACCGCACCCGGATGCCCGGGTAGAGGCTCATCGCGTAGTGGCCGATGGCGTGCAGGAGGTGGGTCTTGCCGAGTCCGGAGTCGCCGTAGATGAAGAGCGGGTTGTACGCCTTCGCCGGCGCCTCGGCCACGGCGACCGCTGCGGCGTGGGCGAAGCGGTTGGACTGCCCGATGACGAAGTTGTCGAAGCTGTACTTCGGGTTGAGGCGCGTGTCGTTGTTGCGCGGCGGCGCGGTGATCTCGGTGGGCGGCGCGATCATCTGCGCAGGAGCCTCGATGTATGCGGCGTCGGCCGGCTCGGTGGGCCCGGCCATCGTCTCCTGCTGGATCTCCGGGTTGACCACGATGGCGAAGGTGTTGACCGCGAGCGATTCGTCGAGGCCGCCGATGGCGTTGAGGAGGGGGACGCGGCTGCGCTGCTCGATCATCCCGCGGGTGAACTCGTTGGGCACCTCGAGATAGAAGGTGCCGGCCATGATGCCTTTGGGCTCGACCAGGCTGAGGAATCCGTGCAGCTGCGGTGTGATGCGGTCGTCCGACTCCAGTGAGTCGAGCACGCTCTGCCATGCCGCAGAAATGGACTCTTCGCCGCCTGCCATCGTTCCCCGTAATTCGTCTCGTGTGGATGCCTTCGACCGGTGAAGTACCCCGACTCCTTCGTCGATGCGTTCATCGGTTCGGCTGCGCGTACGCGGCCGGAAAGGTATTCACAGGGTTATCCACCGCTGTGTGTCCAATACCGTAGCGATCTCCTGCCGTTTTTGGGATGGGCTGGGGATAACTTTGGTCCTCACGGTAACTTGTCCACAGGTTGTGGATCAAATTCGTTTGCGGGCATACGGCGGCGCGTCGCTCCTCAGGTTCTTCCCATTCCTGTGCATAATCATTGGATTTGTCTCGTCTGGTTTGACCTCGTCCGCCACAGGTCGTAGTTTTAATCAGTTGACTTCAGCCGTTGAGGCTGCCCAAAAACTTTTCACGGCCTCCCCGTGCTGGACTTTGCGTCAGCACCGGCCTGTTAAGAGACCACACGGAGATTGAGATATGAGCAAGCGAACCTTCCAGCCGAACAACCGCAAGCGGGCGAAGACCCACGGCTTCCGTCTGCGTATGCGCACCCGTGCGGGTCGCGCGATCCTCGCTGCGCGCCGCAGCAAGGGCCGCACGAAGCTCTCGGCCTAGCCTTCACCGGTGCTCGCCAAAGCCAATCGCATCACGCGGGGGGCGGACTACAAGGCGACTGTGCGCCGCGGCGCTCGCTTCACTGGAGCGAACACCGTGACGTACATCCGTCCCAGTCCGGACCCGGATGTGGTGCGATTCGGCTTTATCGTGGGCAAGACCGTCGGTGTCGCCGTCCGGCGGAATCTCGTGCGTCGTCGCCTGAAGGCTGCCGCCCACGAGCTGCTTCCGCGGATGTCGCCGGGCACCGACATCGTGATCAGGGCATTGCCAGCGTCCGCTCAAGCGGAGTGGGCTACCCTGCACGAAGAGATCTCCGCAGCAATCAGCCGATTCACCAGTAGAGGCAACGTCCGTCGATGAACACCGCATTCACTGCAGTGCTCCTTCTTCCGCGGAACTGTGCCGTGTTGGTGCTTCGCGCATACCGAGCGGTCATCTCACCTCTGTACGGAGACGTCTGCCGGTATTACCCGTCCTGTTCCGCTTACGCGTTGCAGGCCATCCAGGAGCACGGACTCGCTATCGGGACCGTGCTCGGCGTTCGCCGAATCGCCCGTTGCCACCCGTGGGCCGCGGGCGGGGTCGATGATGTCCCCCTCAAGAAGAAGCGCCGCTATCGGGTGACACCGTTCGGATTCGTCGTCGCCACAAGCCAGGGAAAGGCCTAGCAACCACATGGACATCATCGGAACGATTCTGTGGCCCATCAAGTGGGTCGTGGAGCTCATCCTCGTTGCGTTCCACTGGCTGTTCTCGCAGATCGGCCTCGACCCGGCCGCCGGCCTCACCTGGGTGCTTTCGATCGTCGGCCTGACGGTCGTCGTCCGTGCCGCCCTCATCCCGATCTTCGTCCGCCAGATCAAGAACCAGCGCCGGATGCTCGAAATCGCTCCGCAGCTGAAGAAGATCCAGGAGAAGTACAAGGGTAAGAAGGATCAGTTCTCGCGCGAGGCGATGTCCCGCGAGACGATGGACCTCTACAAGAAGACCGGCACGAACCCGCTGAGTTCGTGCCTCCCGCTGTTGCTGCAGATGCCGGTGTTCTTCAGCCTCTTCCAGGTGCTGAACGGCGCCCAGGGCGGCCACGCCGGCGTCGGTCCGCTCAACTCTGAGCTCGCCAAGCAGTTCGGTGGTGCGACGCTGTTCGGTGTCGCTCCCCTGCACCAGAGCTTCCAGGGTGCGATGAACGCCCACCCGCAGCAGGTCGCTGTGATGATCATCGCGGCCGTGATGGTCGTGCTGATGACCGGTTCGCAGTTCCTCACCCAGCTGCAGATCGTCTCCAAGAACATGTCGCCGGAGACCAAGGCGAGCCCCCAGTTCAAGCAGCAGCGCATCCTGTTGTACCTCCTCCCCTTCGTCTTCCTCTTCTCGGGCTTTGCCTTCCCGCTCGGCGTCATGTTCTACTGGCTGACCTCGAACCTCTGGACCATGGGCCAGCAGTTCCTCGTCATCCGCAACATGCCGACTCCGGGTTCGGATGCCGCGAAGGCGCGCGAGGCGCGTCTGGCACGCAAGGGCAAGCTCGTCCAGGAGGACGGCGCCGTCGTGCTGACGGTCGAAGAGGAAACGAAGAAGACCACTCAGCGCGTTCAGCCCGTGAGCAAGAACCGCGCGAAGAAGCAGGCCGGAAAGTAGTAGGGATTCCCAATGACCGATGTGCAGCAGTCCGAGTCCGTAGCCGAGCCCACCTCCGCTGAGGTTCCTTCGGCCGAGGTCGACGTGGACGTCGAGGTCGCCGAGTCGGGCGCTTCGTCTTCGGCTCCCGCGTCGTCGGAGTCCGGCGACTACGAGCAGCCGACCGCCGACCAGCTCGACCAGGAAGGCGACATCGCCGCCGACTACATCGAGGAGCTGCTCGACATCGCCGACATCGACGGCGACATCGACATCGACGCTCGCAACGGTCGCTCCTACATCTCGGTCAACGCCGACGAGAACGCGAACCTGCGCCTGCTCTCGAAGCCGGACACGGTGACCGCGCTGCAGGAGCTCACCCGCCTGGCAGTCCAGAACAAGACCGGCTCGTTCTCTCGCCTGATCCTGGACATCGCCGGGTCGCGAGACGCCCGCCAGGCCGAGCTCGCAACGCTCGTCGAGCGCGCGATCGCACGCATCGAAGAGGGTGCGGAGCAGGCAGCACTTCCCGCGATGTCCTCGTACGAGCGCAAGCTGGTGCACGACATCGTCTCCGAGCGCGGCTTCGTTTCGAACTCGCAGGGCGAGGGTCGCGACCGTCACACGGTCATCACCAAGTCTTAGTTGTTTCACGTGGAACGGGGATCCGAGCGATGAACGACGTCCTCGAGGCTGAGCCTGCCGCTGCCGCTCTGCTCTTCGGCCCACGCATCGAGGTGGCTCGACAGTTCACGACGAACCTCGCCTCGCAGGGTGAGGAACGCGGACTGATCGGCCCACTCGAACTCCCCCGCCTCTGGTCGCGCCACATCCTGAACAGCGCCATCGTCGCTCCCCTGCTCCGCCCCGGCCGCGTCGGCGATATCGGCAGCGGCGCCGGACTGCCAGGGCTCGTCCTCGCCATCGCTCGGCCCGATGTTTCGTTCGTTCTCATCGAGCCGATGGAGCGACGCGTCGCCTGGCTCAACGAGCAGGTCGCCGAGCTCGGCCTCACCAACGTGGATGTGGTCCGCGCCCGAGCTGAGGACGTTCGCCTGGATGCGCCGCTCGACCAGGTGACCGCGCGAGCAGTCAGCGCCTTCCGCAAGCTCCTTCCCCTCACCGCTCCCCTGCTTCGTGACGGCGGCGAATTGGTCCTGATGAAGGGCGCCGGCGCCCAGGCCGAAGTGGATGCGGCGACGAAAGAGATCCGCAAGTACAAAGTGCACGAAATCGAGGTTTTGACCCTTGGTCAGGACGTCCTGGATGAGGTCACGAGGGTAATCCGCGCGACCGTGAGGTAGCAAGAAGCGCTTAGGATCGCTCCTGTGGCGCTGAAGCGGGTGCGTTTTCGGGGGTTTATGCCCTTATGGTGGGTGCTGTTTTGGTGTTTCGGGATATCGCGGGCTCGAAGTCTGATCGCGTCTGTGTTGGTTCCTCGACGGTGTGTAGGTCCTACTAGGGGTGGCGGCGTGCGGCGGAGCTCTGCTCTACGCTGAGCCGAAGGTCGTGGCACTTCGCGGCTTGATGCCGTTGGGGCGTTCATTGCTGGCGCATGGCGGCGTGGTAGGGCCCAGCGCCGGTCGGCTGCGGCTGCACCTGTCGCTGCCTATCGGTGGTGATGAATGCGGTGGGGTACCCCGGTCGGCGCAGCGGTCGCGCGCACAGACCGACGCAGCCAGTTCGGCGTGGAGTTGTTGCCTCGTGAGCGTCAGGTGGAGTTGCTTCCCTCGTGGCTCCGCAATAGACGTGAGGCAATGCGGGGAAACGGGGTGTGACGTGAGACCTGAGGATCCTTATCAACCCGCGCTCTCCGATGAGTCGCTTGACCTGGGTGAATCTACTTCGTCGGCTTCCTGTTGCCCGCGACGACGCAAATGGTATTGGCGGGCCGTGCCGGGCGCGGAGTTGAGGTCGATTCAGGTGCGCGCGTGTGGATCGGGGATCGTTGGATGGGCATGTGGTGAGCGGCGCGGCCTACTGGGTTCCCAGCGCAATTCGCGTCCGACACATAGAGACTGGCGCGGGGATTGCAGCGTGACTATGCGGCGTTTCACGTGAAACGGGCACTCGAACTGGCCGTCACCGGGTGCGCCCGGTGTGGCGATTGCCTGTCATCTGGGGGCGCTTGCCCGTCGCTAGAACCGGGTTGGTGTGTCCCTCGGTGCTGGTATCTTGCCAGAGGTGTCCGCGCTCCTCACTGGAGACGAGTTGGTGTCTCCGGATCCAACCAGAGAGCGTGAGATCGCTTTCACCGCGGTGGTCAATGTAATGGGAGTGGCCCGCTGTCCGGCTGCCCGCCCCCGGTCGAGCAGCGTGGCTGCGATCCGAGGACGCCGCATCACCAGGGAAGGTGTCGGCAACTCCGCGCGCCGACATGACGGCACGCGGAATCCTGCGCGCGCCGTTCAAGTCGGGTCACTCTGGACGGCGCAAATCCGCCACCCGACACTGCCCATCTCCGCCGCTCAGGACCAGCGGTTTCCCCGCGCACATCACGGCACATCGTCCCTACACGGCACTACTTGGTGTGCGAACTGGTTCCGCCTGGTCCGCACATCCACTCGCAGGGGCCATGCGCCTAACGCCCGCATGATCGGGTGGCCTGAACGCTAGACGTGCCGAAACCCAACCTTTGCGCGATGGCGTGAGTACGAGTCGCCGCGCGGGACGCGCCGGACGCGCCGAACGTTTCACGTGAAACTGTAGCCCAGGAAGCGCCCGCATCGACGAGTGGCGCAGCCCGCGAACGGTGCGAGGAGCTCGCGAGGACCGGCGCGCCGAATTCCTATGTAGATGCAAGCGGTTTCGAGGCAATCTAAGAAGTACATTCCCCACTGCCTAGAGCTAGCCGGGGCGCGCCCCGAGGCAACCATTATCTCGGGCCACTCCCCACATTTCCCACAGCCTCCAACTATCCACAGCGTGCCGCGATGCGGAATAGCAAGCACGCCATCCAAGATAGAGTTGACTGATGGCCGCAGAGCGCATGCGACCCCGTACTCAGACACCCGGTGCCGTGCACCATGATCGAGCGACAAGGTTTCACGTGAAACAACCGGACCAGGATGCCCAGGTCGGATCGAGCCCAACCGGCTTCGACGCATCCACTCCCCTGGCGCAGGAAATCCACGAACTGACCCGTCGACGGGAGGCTATCGCCTCCGAGACACTCCCCCTGCCGTCGCGGACCCGTATTTTCACCATTTCTAATCAAAAGGGCGGGGTCGGGAAGACTACCACCGTCGTAAATCTCTCCGCTGCCCTCGCGAAGTCGGGTGCTCGGGTCCTGGTGATCGACCTGGATCCGCAGGGAAACGCGTCTACTGCTCTCAGTGTTGAGCACCGCGAAGGAACACCGAGCGTCTACGACGTGATCGTTAACGATAAAGAACTCGACGAGGTCATTCAGAAGTCCCCCGAGTTCGACGGATTGTTCGTGGTGCCCGCGACCATTGACCTCGCTGGCGCGGAGATCGAGCTCGTGTCGATGGTCGCGCGCGAACAGCGCCTCGGGCGCGCGCTGACGCGCTTCCTCGACGAGTACGACTTCGACTATGTCCTGATCGACTGCCCGCCGTCGCTCGGTCTACTCACGATCAACGCTTTCGTGGCCGCGACCGAGGTGCTCATTCCCATCCAGTGCGAGTACTACGCGCTCGAGGGCCTGAGCCAGCTGCTCAAGAACATCCAGCTGATCGAACGACACCTCAACCCCAAGCTGCAGGTGTCCACGATCCTGCTGACCATGTACGACTCCCGCACCAATCTGGCCCACCAGGTCGCCGAGGATGTGCGGGATCACTTCCCCAAGGAAGTCCTGAAGACCATCATTCCGCGTTCGGTCCGCATCTCGGAAGCACCGAGCTACGGGCAGAGCGTCATCAGTTATGACACGAATTCGTCCGGCTCGCTCTCCTATCTGGAAGCCGCCGCCGAGATCGCACGCAGAGGAGCACCCCGCTAATGGCAGCGAAGCGCACAGGATTGGGCCGAGGAATCGGCGCGCTCATCCCCACCACCGACCAGTCGGCTCGTCCCGTCGACGTCTTCTTCCCCGACTCCTCGGCAAACGCTGCATCGGATGGACTGGTTGCCGTTCCGGGTGCCCGGCTTGCCAACCTCTCCCCCGCTGACATCGTGCCGAACGCTGTGCAGCCGCGCACCGAGTTCGACCGCGAGGCGCTGGATGAGCTTGTGGCGAGCATCCGGGAAGTGGGCGTGCTGCAGCCGGTTGTCGTGCGGCCGATCGCTGGGCAGCCTGACAAGTTCGAGCTGATCATGGGTGAGCGTCGCCTGCGCGCGACGAAAGAGCTCGGACTCGACTCCATCCCGGCGGTCGTTAAGGAGACCGCCGACGAGGACATGCTCCGGGATGCGCTGCTCGAGAACCTGCACCGCTCGCAGCTCAACCCGCTTGAAGAGGCATCGGCGTACCAGCAGCTTCTTGCGGACTTCGGGATCACCCAGGAAGAGCTTGCTACCCGGATCGGACGTTCGCGCCCGCAGATCACCAATACCCTGCGTCTTCTCAAGCTGCCGTCCAGTGTGCAGAGCCGCGTCGCGGCCGGCGTTCTGAGTGCGGGTCACGCTCGGGCGATTCTGTCCGTCGGGGACGACGAAGAGGCGATGGCGCGACTCGCGGACAAGATCGTCAACGAAGAGCTCTCGGTGCGCGCGGCCGAGGCTGCGGCGAGCAAGAGTCCGAAGCCGGTGCGGTCGAAGGCGACGGCGGGCAAACACCGCGGGCACCTGGATGAGATTGCCGAGAAGCTCGGGGACCGTCTGAATACGCGGGTCAAGATCTCACTCGGCGCGAGAAAAGGCCAGATCGTGGTGGATTTCGCGACGATTCAGGACCTCAACCGCATCCTGGATGAGATCGGGCAGCCGAGCTACACCAGGCCGACCTTCAGCTGACGCGGCGGGTGCACTGACGCAGCGGGTCCCCCCTGACTCCGCGGGTACGCTGACCCCGAGAGTTAGCTAGGGCCGCGAGTCAGTTGACCCCGCGGCCCGACTAGCGGTCGATCAGAGGCGCGACGCGCCGCGACCCCGTCATGCCTCAGCGATAGCCGCCAGCGCCAGCGCCGCGTACACATCCCCGAGGTCGCGCCCCGACGCCGCGATCGCCTGCGGCATGATCGACGTCTCCGTCAGCCCCGGAAGCACATTCGCCTCCAGGAACCACGGCACTCCGGCTTCGTCCACGATCAGGTCGATGCGGGACAGGTGGCGAAGGCCGAGCGCGACGTGCGCCGTCGTCGCGGCCGACGCCACCGCCGCGGCGGCCTCGTCGTCCAGCCGCGCCGGCACGTAGAACCGCGTCTCCCCCGCGTTGTACCGCGCGTCGAACGTGTACGCACCGGACACCGGCTCGATCTCCACGGCGGGCAGCGCTTCCGGCCCGTCCCCCGTGTCGATGACCGCCACCGACACCTCAACGCCCGTGACCTTGCGCTCGATCAGCGCGACGTCGGCGTAGGTGTATGCGTCGACCATCGCGCGCGGCAACTCGTCGGCCTGCTCCACGATCGTCACGCCCTGCGCAGAGCCACCCTGCGCCGGCTTCACGACGAGCGGCGTGCCGAGACCGTCGAGCACCGTCGCCAGGACGCTGTTGGCGCCCAGCTCACGGAAGGTCTCCTTCGGGAGGGCCACCGACGGGGGCGTCGCCACACCGGCGCGTTCCACGATGGTCTTCGCGGTCGGCTTCGACCACGCCAGCCGGGACGCGTCCGTGCGGGAGCCGACGAACGGGATGCCCGTCTGCTCCAGCAGGGCACGCAGAGCGCCGTCCTCACCGCTCGCGCCGTGCAGGGCCGGCCAGACCACATCCGGTCGGTTCTCGGCGAGGAAGCCGAGCAGGGACGCATCCGGGTCGCGGAACGTCACCTGGTGACCCAGCGAGTTCAGCGCGTCCGCGACGCGGCGGCCGCTGCGGAGGGAGATGTCGCGTTCGTGCGAGATGCCACCGGCAAGCACGACGATGTTGAGAGCAGCGTTTTCTGCCATGATCAGCTCTTTTCTTCAAACTCTGTCGGGTGATGAGTGCGCGGTGGCCTGCTGCAGGATGGGATCGAGCGGGCAGGACACTGGAGGCTGCTCAGCGCAGGTCGGTGGGTGGGTTGGGACTGTTGCGTTCGCGGCGCGCGGAGAACAGCGGGCCGGTGCCGGCGAATGTGTCCAGCAGGTCCTGCTCGCCGTTGAGGACGTTCGCCAGCCGGCGAACACCGACCCGGATGCTCTCGGGCGTCGGATAGCAGAACGACAACCGGATGTTCTGGGCGCCGGAGCCGTCCGCGAAGAACGCCGTCCCGGGCGTGTACGCGACCAGTTCGGTGACCGCTCGCGGAAGCATCGCCTTCGAGTCGAGGTGCGGCGGGAGCGTCAGCCAGACGTAGAACCCGCCGTTGGGGTTCGTCCAGCTCAGCTCGGGCAGGTACTCCTCGAGCGCGGCGATCATCGTCTCCTTGCGCTCCCGGTACACGCCGCGGAAGGTGTCGATCTGGCCCTTCCAGTCGGCGTCGCGCAGATACTCGGAGATGACCAGCTGGCTGAACGAGCTGGGGCTCAGCACGGCCGCCTCGTTGGCGAGGATCAGCTTCTCGCGGATCGCGTGCGGCGCCAGCGCCCACCCGACCCGGAACCCGGGGGCGAGCGTCTTGGAGAACGTGCCCAGATAGACAACACCGTCCTGCTCGACGGAACGCATCGCCTCCGGCGGCCGCTCACCGAAATAGAGCAGACCGTACGGGTTGTCTTCGAGCACGAGGATGTCGTTGGCCTTGCAGATCTCCAGAATCTCCAGGCGGCGCTCCCAGCTGAGGGTCACACCGGCCGGATTGTGGAACGTCGGCACCGTATACAAGAACTTCACCTTGCGGCCGGCGGTCTTCAGCCGGGCGATGTGCTCGCGGAGGGCCTCGGGGATCAGACCGTGCTCATCCATCGGCACGTGGTCGACCTCGGCCTGGTACGAGCGGAAGATCACCATCGCGGTGACGTAGCTCGGCCCCTCGGCGAGCACCACATCCCCCGGGTCGATGAAGAGCTTGCTGAACAGCTCGAGCGCGTGCTGCGAGCCGGTCGTCACGACCACGTCGTCCGCGCTGGCCTTGATGCCCTCCAGCGCCATCACATCCAGGATCTGCTCACGCAGGGCAGGAACGCCCTGGCCAGAGCCGTACTGCAGCGCCACAGGGCCCTGCTCGCGCATCACCCGGTCCATCGCGCCGACGACCAGATCCTCCGGGAGGGCCGCGACGTACGGCATGCCGCCGGCCAGGGAGACCACCTCTGGCCTGCTGGCGACGGCGAACAGGGCTCGGACCTCACTGGCGGCCAGGCCGCTCGTGCGCTGCGCGTAGTGGTTGTACCACGGGTCCAGATTGTTGCCGCGTGAAAGCGGGCTGCCCTGTTCAGTCACTTGTCTTCCGTTTCTTACGCCGTTTGCCAATGCTATTTGTGTGGTGCGCCGTGCCCGAAATCGAGGGATGCGCGGTGATACAAAAAAAGACCCGCCCGGCGTATTCGCCGGACGGGTCTGTGAAGAACTGGTCGGCTACGCGAGGTAGGCGGCCAGGTCGGCTTCGAGGGCAGGCTTCGGCTTGGCGCCGATGACGGTCTTGACGACCTCGCCACCCTGGTACACCTTCATCGCGGGGATGGAGGTGATCTGGTACTTCGCAGCGGTCTGCGGGTTCTCGTCCACGTTGAGCTTCACGATCTCGATCTTGTCGGAGTGCTCAGCGGCGATCTGGTCGAGGATCGGGCCGACGGCGCGACACGGGCCGCACCACTCTGCCCAGAAGTCGACGAGGATCGTCTTCTCGCTGTTGAGGACATCGCTCTCGAAAGAGGCGTCCGTGACCGAACGTGCTGCAGACATTCTTATATCTCCTTATGCGGTGGTTGTGAGTTCGAGATCGCTGGACTCGACCTCGACGGTCTGGTCCAGCAGGTCTTTGGGGAGGGTCGTGAGGTAGTGCTCCGCGTCGAGAGCCGCGACCGTTCCGGATGCGGCTGCCGTGATGGCCTGACGGTACGTCGGGTCGATCACATCACCGGCGGCGAACACACCGGCGACCTTGGTCTTGGACGAACGACCGGCGACCGCGATGGTGCCCTCCGGCGTGAGGTCGAGCTGACCGTGCACCAGGTGGACGCGCGGGTCGTTGCCGATCGCGATGAACAGGCCGTTGAGGGCGAGCTGGCTCTCGGCGCCGCTGTTCACATCCCGCAGGGTGACGCTCTCCACGGTCTCTTCGCCGTTGATGGCGACGACCTCGGAGTTCCACACGAACTCGATCTTCTCGTTCGCGAAAGCGCGCTCCTGCATGATCTTGGATGCACGCAGCTCCTCCTTGCGGTGGATCACGTAGACCTTGTCCGCGAAGCGGGTGAGGAAGTTGGCCTCCTCCATCGCCGAGTCGCCTCCGCCGACGACCGCGATCGTGCGCTCACGGAAGAAGAACCCGTCGCAGGTGGCGCACCAGGACACACCGTGTCCGGACAGGCGCTCCTCGTCGTGGAGACCGAGCTTGCGGTAGGCGGAACCCGTGGCGAAGATCACCGAGAGGGCTTCGTGCTTGGCACCGGAGCCCAAGGTGACGCTCTTCACGTCGCCGGTGAGGTCGACGGACACGACGTCGTCGAGGACGACCTCCGTGCCGAACCTCTCGGCCTGCGCCTGCATCTTGAACATGAGGTCAGGACCCATGATCCCCTCGGGGAAACCGGGGAAGTTCTCCACCTCGGTCGTGTTCATGAGTTCTCCGCCTGCTTCGACGGAGGAAGCGATCAGCAGCGGCCGGAGGTTGGCACGCGCAGCGTAAATCGCTGCGGTGTAACCGGCGGGGCCGGAACCGATGATGATGATCTGCCGCACGGCGGGAGCTCCTTGCACTATCTGTAACGGCCCGGAACCGGACCGCTGAGGTGTAGAACACATCCTAGGCGGATGCTATTCCGTTTCACGTGTGAGTTCGGAGCGGACGCCCAACCGGTTCAGAACCGGTGCCAGACCGGCCTGCAGATCGCGCGAACGCAGCAGTGTCAGGATGCCCAGATACACCACGAGCATGACCACACCGACCACCGCGGACGACACCACGGCGCCGATGATCCCGCTCACCGGGAACGCACCTTCGTCCACGCCGCCCATGATCACCAGGAAGCCGCCGCCGGCGATCATCGCGGCCAGCGCGGCCACCGCGAACCGCCACAGCCCGCTCAGGATGCGTCGCCCGTCCACTCCCCCGGTCTGGCGGCGCAGAAGGGCGAACGCGAGCGCGGCCTGCGCGACGCTCGCGATCGAGACGACGAGGGCGACGGATGCGGCCCTAGCGGGCGCGGGGACGGCGAAGCACACGAGCACGCCCACCACGATCAGGATCACCTGGGCGAGCGTGAAGAAGAACGGCGTGCGTGTATTGCCCAGGGAGTAGAAGGCGCGCTGGGCCATGAAGACGAGCGAGAACGGCACGAGACCGACGAGATACGCGATCAGCACCCAGCCCATCGCCTGGTAGTCGACGGTGAACACGCGCGCGACGGGGAACGCGACGACGATCAGCGCAGCGGAGGAGAACGTGATCAGCAGCATGATCGAGCGGGTGGCCGACGAGAAGTCGTCGCGGAAGCCCGCGGTGTCCCTGAGGTGCGCGTGCTCGGCCATCCTGGTGTAGAAGCTGGTCACGATCGAGACGGCGATGATGCCATGCGGCAGCATGAAGATCAGCCAGGCGTTGTTCATCACGAACGTTCCCGCGTTGCCCGTTCCGGCGGAGTTGGCGACGTTGGTCTCGACCAGCCCGGCGACCTGGGTGGCGATCAGCATGGCAAGTGTCCAGCCCGCCGCCTTGCCTGCGTGGCCGAGATTGACGCCGCGCCAGCCGAAGTCGAAGCGGAAGCGGAGGCCGATGCGCCGCCAGAAGAAGAAGAGCAGAAACGCCTGCACGGCGACCCCGAGCGTCGCGCCACCCGCCAGCAGGGCGACCATCCCGCCCGACCATTCGTGGCTGCGCGTCCCGGCGGGGTCTGCGCCGAACATCGCGATGAAGGCGATGAGCATCCCGATCGCGATGACGTTGTTGACGACGGGCGCCCAGGTGAACGGCCCGAACGACTTGCGCGCGTTGAGCACTTCGCCGAGCAGGGTGTAGAGGCCGAGGAAGAAGATCTGAGGGAGCGACCAGTACGCGAACGCCGTCGCGAGGTCGGCCTTCGCGCCGCGCAGACCGAACAGCGTGATCAGCACGGGCGAGAGCAGCGTCGCGACGAGCGCGACGGCCGCGAACACGACGATTCCGAGCGTGACCAGCTTGTTGATGTATGCCTTGCCGCCGTCCGCGTTGACGGAGGCGCGCACGATCTGCGGCACCAGGATGGCGTTCAGGATGCCCTGGGCGATGATCGCGTAGATGCTGTTCGGGACGATGGTGGCGGTGGCGTACGCGTTGGAGGCGAACGCCACGGCGCCGATCGCCTGCAGCAGCAGCCACGCCTTCGCGAAGCCGAGCAGCCGGGAGACGAGCGTGCCGGAAGCGAGCACGGCGCTCGCGCGGCCGATGCTAGCCACGGGCGTCCCCCTCGGGCGGGGTGGTGGGCTCGGCCTCGTCGGTGGTGTCGGCCGCGTGCGTGGGCTCGGTCGCGTCGGTGGGCTCGGCCGCGTCGGCGGGGTCGGCTACCTCGGCCTCGCCCTCACCTCCGCCGCTCTCCCCCGCCAGCCGCTTCCTCCGCTGGTCGCGGCGGCGCAGGATGTTGCGCACGATGCCGAAGCCGAACAGCAGCACCAGCAGGATGCCGAAGATCAGCGCGCCGATGCCCTCCCAGTCGGCGTGCACATCCACTGTCACAGCGCTCGGGTCGCCGATCGGCACGCCGGCGGGGCTGTAGAGCCGCAGCGAAAGCACCACCTGCCCGTTGCCGAGCTTCGCCTTCACCGGAACCAGCATGGTCGCGCGGGAGTCCTGCGGGATGCGCTTGGTCGCGTTCTGGTCGATCTCCAGCCGGCTGTTGGACGGCGCGGCCGTCAGCACGAGGTTCGCCGCCTCGTCCTTCAGCTCGTTGCTGACCGTGAACGGGATAGATCCCTGGGCGCTCACCAGGTTGACGTTCTCGGTCGGCAGGATCTTGATCGAGTGGAGGGTGTCGACGGTGCCCTTCCGGGAGGCGGCGACCGCTGCAGACCAGTCGGTGCGCGGGTTCTGCCAGGACACGGCGAACAGGGTCAGCAGCTCGGCCCTGGTGCGTCCCGTCATCGTCTCCGGCTTGTCGAGCACCGTCGCGAAGGCGTCGAGCGACTGCTCGTCCTGCACCAGCGCCTTGAACGCGTCGATGCGGGTCTGCGACTCCGGGGCGTCGCTGAGCGCGAGGCCGGAGCTCGCGGCCGCGGACGCCGTCGACGGGAAGGTGGCCGGCGTCGTCCACGGGGAGGAGAACAGGGTCTCGAGGGTGCGGCGCAGCTGGGTGCCGCTGGACGGCCAGGAACGGTCGAAGGAGATGAGCAGCTGCTTGCTCTGGGTGCCCTCCGCGCTGATCAGTTCGAGCTGCGCGTTGACCTTGGACATGGCCGTGTTCCAGGCGACGTCGCTGGGGGCGGAGGCCGCTTGCCGGATCGCGGTGGAGAGCGCCTCGTCGGAGATCACGAGCTTGCCGCCGTCGAAGGGAAGCGTCGCGTTGGGGGTGCTCTCGAGCGTGCTCTGGTTGGTGTTGGACCCGGAGGCGATCACGGTGCGCAGGCCGGCGGCGGCCAGCGGCGCGAGGTCCGCCGTGCGCACCGTGTTGTCTCCCGGCCAGCCGATGCCGGTCAGCGAGTATTTCCAGGCCACCAGCTCGTCGAGGGTCGGCAGGGTGACGTCGGTTCCGGAGGTGGGCGTCGGCGACGGCGTCTCTGCGGGCGGCGTGGGCGTCGCGGTGGACGGCTCGCCGACCGGCGTGGGCGACGGCGTGAAGTTCTTCGGGTCGAGCGCGTACGCGAGCGAGGTGGGCGCCAGCGGGGTCGCGATGCCCGCCTGCACCTGACCGGTCACGTCGGCGTCGCCGAACCCGAGGGAGAAGGTGTCGTTGGGCAGTCCGGCGAGGCGGTTCAGCCAGTCGGTCGCGCTCGCGGGCGCCGCGTTCCCGAGGGCGCGGACGGAGGCGACGATCATCGGGTCGATGCCGACCGTGACCGTGCTGTGGCCGATCAGGCCGTCGAGGTCGCGGGTGAGGACGCCGTTCGGGGACGTGTACGTCGCGAGGTCGGCCGCCGAGATGAGTCCGTCGGAGGTCGACGGGCTGACGATCGGCATGACGACGCCGACCGAGGAGCGGGTGCTTGCGACACCGGGGTTCCAGACGACGCTGCCCCGCGCATCCACTGTCTTGCCGCCGACGCTGGCGGTGGCACCGATGCCGTAGACCGCGCCGGAGGGGTTGGTGCCGAACGGGACGGCGGCGGCCGGGACCGTGATCCGGACGACCGTGCTGGTGCCCGGCTCGAGAACGGTGACGGTGCCCTCGCCGATGGTGACCCTGTTCGACACGGCCGTCGTGGAGGCGAGCCAGGAGTTGAGGGAGGCACGCGACTTCTGCGGGGACGGGTCGAGCCAGAGCGAGACGGAGCCGGCCGGGTACGCGCTATCGGTGGGGTTGGTGACCGTGACGGAGACCGTGAGGTCTTGCGTCGGTGTGAGCACGCCGCCGTTGTCCGCGGAGAGGGAGGCGGAGATGTCGTCGGTGGTGACGGCGGTGAGGGTGGACGCGGAGACGGTGGATGCGGCGCTGACTGACGCCGCAGACCCCGCTCCGGAGGCGGTGGCACCGGATGCCGCAGCCGGCACGACAGCGACGGCCAGCGCGGCGCAGACGAGCGCGGCGAGGCTCCTCACCCCCTGCCGAAGGGTGAATCGGGGTGCGCTCATGCGTCGATGCACGATCCCGACTCGGCCTCCATGTCGACGATTCTAGAGGCCGCCCGCTGTGAGACGCCGACGAGCGCGCCCGGTGGAGCGCCCCTATTAAACTGAGGCACCATGCACAGCGTCGCCGATTCCCTCGCCCGCCTCGGCGACCTCGCCCGTTCGGCGACCGTCGCAACGCTGGCCTCCGCGTTCTCCGGAGCGGGCTACGAGCTGGCGCTGGTCGGGGGTCCTGTCCGGGATGCTCTGCTCGACCGGCCGGTGCACGACCTCGACTTCACGACCGACGCGCGGCCGGACGACATCCTGCGTGTCGTGTCCCCGCTCGCCGACGCCGTCTGGGACATCGGCCGCCAGTTCGGCACGATCGGCGCGCGGTTCGGCGACGACACGGTTGAGATCACCACATACCGCACAGACAGCTACGACGGCGAGACGAGGAAGCCGGATGTGGAGTTCGGCGACACGCTCGAAGGCGACCTCCTCCGCCGCGACTTCACCGTGAACGCGCTCGCCCTGCGCATCCCGGAGGTGAAGCTGGTCGACCCGTCCGGTGGTGTCGAGCACCTGCTGAGCCGCACGCTCACGACGCCGAGCACCCCCGCCGTCTCGTTCGGCGACGACCCGCTGCGCATGATGCGCGCCGCCCGGTTCACGTCGCAGCTCGGCTTCACCGTCGACGACGAGACGAAGGATGCGATGGCGGAGCTCGCCGGGCGCATCGAGATCGTGAGCGCCGAACGGGTGCGGGACGAGCTCAGCAAGCTGCTCTGCACGGACGACCCTCGGCCGGGCATCGAGCTGCTGGTCGCCACCGGCCTCGCCGCCCAGGTCATCCCGGAGATCCCGTCGCTGCGGCTGGAGATCGACGAGCACCACCACCACAAAGACGTCTACCAGCACAGCCTCACCGTGCTCGATCAGGCGATCGGCTACGAGAAGGAGCGGCACCCCGGCGAGGCGCCCGACCTCGTGCTGCGGTTGGCGGCGATCCTCCACGACATCGGAAAGCCGGCGACGCGCAGGCTGGAGCCCGGCGGCGTCGTCAGCTTCTACCACCACGACGTGGTCGGCGCGAAGCTCGCGAAGAAGCGGCTCACCGCGCTGCGATTCGACAAGGCGACCATCGACTCCGTCTCCCGTCTGATCGAGCTGCACCTGCGGTTCTTCGGGTATGCGGACGCGCACTGGACGGACTCCGCCGTGCGCAGGTACATCCGGGATGCCGGGCCCGAGCTCGAGCGCCTGCACATGCTCACGCGTGCCGACGTCACCACACGCAACCGCCGCAAGGCCGACAGGCTCGGGTTCGCCTACGACGATCTGGAAGCACGGATCGCCGAGCTCAAGGAGCGCGAGGAACTGGATGCGGTGCGTCCCGACCTCGACGGGGAGCAGGTCATGCGCATCCTGGGCCTCAAACCCAGCAGGGAGGTGGGGCAGGCGATGAAGTTCCTGCTGGAGCTGCGGCTGGACGACGGCCCGCTCGGCGAGGAGGAGGCGACCAGGCGGCTGCTGGAGTGGTGGGAAGCGCAGCACTGACGGCGGGTTCTCCACAGGGAGGCGCGCTCGCCGGGTTATCCACCGATCGCTGACCGCCTGTTCCCGGATGCGCCCCTCCCCGCGAGGGTGGATGCATGACCAACGCACTCCTCGAAGCCCCCGCCGCCGCTCCCCTGGCCACCGCCGACTGGCGCGACACGCCCGCATCCGTTACGCTGGACAGGTTGTCTGGGCAGACGTATGCCCGCACGACAGATGTAGAACCCTCCTGCTACAGACCGTCTGTAGCCGCCAAGTCCAAAGGAGGTGGGTTAGTCATGCATCAGTACGAGTTGATGGTCATCCTCGATCCAGAGATCGACGAGCGCACCGTAGCTCCCAGCCTTGACAAGTTCCTCAACGTCGTCCGCGACGCAGGTGGATCCGTCGACAACGTCGACATCTGGGGCCGCCGCCGCCTCGCCTACGAGATCAACAAGAAGACCGAGGGCATCTACGCCGTCGTTCAGCTGACCTCGAACGGTGAGACCACCAAGGAGCTCGACCGCCAGCTGAAGCTGAGCGAGGCCGTCATGCGCACCAAGGTCCTCCGTGCGGAAGAGGCGATCGCTCAGGTCGCCGCCGCAACGAAGCTCGCCGACGAGAAGGCCGCCCGCAAGGCTGCCGCTCCCGCCAAGGCAGCCGCCGCCGACAAGGCTGGCGCCTAGTCCCATGGCCGGCGAGACCGTCATCACCGTGGTGGGCAACCTCACCAGCGACCCGGAGCTGCGTTACACGCAGAACGGGCTCGCGGTTGCCAACTTCACCATCGCATCCACACCCCGCACGTTCGACCGTCAGGCGAACGAGTGGAAGGACGGTGAGGCTCTCTTCCTGCGCGCGAGCGTCTGGCGTGAATTCGCCGAGCACGTCGCCGGATCGCTGACGAAGGGCTCGCGCGTCATCGCGCAGGGCCGTCTGAAGCAGCGTTCCTACGAGACGAAGGAAGGTGAGAAGCGCACCTCGATCGAGCTCGAGATCGATGAGATCGGCCCGTCGCTGCGCTACGCCACCGCTTCGATCACGCGCGCGCAGTCGTCTGGCCGTGGCCCTGGAGGGTTCTCCTCCGGTGGCGGCGCCGTCGAAGAGCCGTGGGCAGCATCGGCGCCTGCAGACGCCTCCTCCTCTTCGGGAGCAGACGTCTGGAACACGCCGGGCAACTACAGCGACGAGACTCCCTTCTAAGGGTCACCAACATTCACCAGCCCCATCGGGCTTCGATGAGGGCGGAAAGCAAAGGAAATCATGGCTGGAAAGTCGAGCGGCGACCGCCGCAAGCCGATCCGCAAGGGCAAGGACGGCAAGAACGCCGCTCCGGCGAAGTCGATTCGCGTCGGCGTCATTGACTACAAGGACGTCGCGACCCTGCGGAAGTTCATCTCGGAGCGTGGAAAGATCCGCGCCCGCCGCATCACCGGTGTCTCCGTGCAGGAGCAGCGCCTGATCGCACGTGCCGTCAAGAACGCACGCGAGATGGCACTCCTCCCCTACGCCGGCTCGGGCCGTTAGGAGATACGGATATGTCGAAACTCATTCTGACGCACGAGGTCACCGGCCTCGGCTCGGCCGGAGACGTCGTCGACGTCAAGAACGGCTATGCACGCAACTACCTCATCCCGCAGGGCTTCGCTATCGCGTGGACCCGCGGTGGTGAGAAGCAGGTGGAGCAGATCAAGGCGGCTCGCACCGCTCGTGAGCTCCACACCATCGAGCAGGCGCAGGACCTCAAGGCGAAGCTTCAGGCCACCAAGGTCAAGCTCACCGTGAAGGCGGGCCGCGAGGGTCGTCTCTTCGGTTCGGTCAAGACCTCCGACATCGCGGACGCCGTCAAGGCTGCCGGGATCGGCGAGCTGGACAAGCGCAAGATCGAGATCACGTCGCCCATCAAGGTCGTCGGTGACCACGAGGCCACGGTTCGTCTTCACGACGACCTGTCCGCTGTGATCACCCTTCAGGTGGTCGCTGCCAAGTAGGCACGATAAGCAGTGATTGTAGCGGCGGGCTGAGGCCCGCCGCTACACCCGTTAACGGGCAATATCCGCAGCTTTGTACACAGGTCGGACCGCCCCGCATGCGGGTTTCACCACAAGAATGAAACTGTTTTCTACACACAGGGTGTGGAAAGAAAAACCCCCGGTCAAGAGTAAAATAACTCGGGAGATTCATTTTTAGTCCACACCTTTCCACACAGGTTGTGCACAAGCAGCGCGGCGTTTCGCGCAGATTCTCCCCAACGTTATCCACAGGGCGAGTTGTGGCCTGTGGATGTGCTCCATAGGGTGGAGCGAGGTCGGCGGAAGCCGGTCGCAGGGAACCGGCGATGTCGGTGGTCACCCGCAAGATCCTGATAGTCAGCGAGCCGTGCCACGCAGTGTGGCGTGAGCGAGTTTCACTGGTATTCAGGCTGCTCGGGATGCGCGCCGTGAAAGGCCCGCGCCGGTCACCCTGCCCGGACAGACGTGACGGAACGAAAGAGGAGAAAACGTGTCGATCGCCCACCTGGGTCTCGCAGACCAACGCGAACCGGGCGAAGCGCGCACCTCGGAACGGACGCCGCCGCACGACCTCCTGGCCGAGCAGAGCGCCCTCGGCGGAATGCTGCTCAGCAAGGATGCGGTCGCCGACGTCGTCGAGGTCGTCCGCGGCCCTGACTTCTACATCCCCAAGCACGAGATCATCTACGACGCGATCCTCTCCCTCTACTCGCACGGAGAGCCGACCGACGTCATCACCGTCACCGACGAACTCACCAAGGTCGGCGAGCTCTCTCGCGCGGGCGGCGCCGAGTACCTGCACACGCTCACCAGCCTCGTGCCGACGGCGGCGAACGCCGGGTACTACGCGAACATCGTCGCCGAGAAGGCTCTGCTGCGCCGCCTGGTCGAGGCCGGCACGCGCATCACGCAGATGGGCTACAAGGCCGAGGGCGAAGTCCTCGACCTCGTCAACAACGCGCAGGCCGAGATCTACTCCGTCACCGGTTCGCAGGAGACGGAGGACTACGTCCCCCTCTCCGACGCCGTCACCGTCGCCATCGACGAGATCGAGGCCGCGAAGCACAAGGACGGCTCGATGACGGGCGTTCCGACCGGCTTCGCCGAGCTGGACGAACTCACCAACGGCCTCCACCCCGGCCAGATGATCATCGTCGCCGCCCGACCCGCCCTCGGAAAGTCGACGCTCGCCCTCGACTTCGCCAGGGCCGCCGCCATCAAGCACGACATGGCCACCATCTTCTTCTCCCTCGAAATGGGCAGGAGCGAGATCGCGATGCGTCTCCTCTCCGCCGAGGCGTCCATCCCGCTGCAGAGCATGCGCAAGGGAATGGTGGAGAGCCGCGACTGGACGACCCTCGCATCCACTCGGGGCCGCATCAACGACGCCCCCCTCTACATCGACGACAGCCCCAACATGACCCTCGTCGAGATCCGGGCCAAGTGCCGCCGCCTCAAGCAGCGCGTCGGCCTCAAGATGGTCATCATCGACTACCTGCAGCTGATGACGAGCGGCAAGCGCGTCGAAAGCCGCCAGCAGGAGGTCAGCGAGTTCTCCCGAGCCCTCAAGCTGCTCGCCAAAGAGCTCCAGGTGCCCGTGATCGCCCTCTCCCAGCTGAACCGTGGCCCGGAGCAGCGAGCAGACAAGCTCCCCGCCCTGAGCGACCTCCGCGAGTCCGGCTCGATCGAGCAGGACGCCGACATGGTCATCCTCCTCCACCGCGAATCCGCCTACGAGAAGGACAACCCCCGCGCCGGAGAGGCCGACCTCATCGTCGCCAAGCACCGAAACGGCCCCACCCGCACCGTGACAGTCGCCTTCCAGGGCCACTTCTCCCGGTTCACGGACATGGCGCCGGTGTAGGCGTCCCTATCGACCGTCGCTCCCCTACTGGGGTCGCGGTCGACCTTTGGCTGCTGTGAGGATCGGACTGTGAGTTCACCCTTCGAGACGATCCACTGGACAGAGCTGGCGCCGACGGTGGCCGAGCTCTACACGGCGGACCTCCTGCACGCGGCCATGTACGATCAGCTCTCGGCACGGCAGGTCCATGAGCTGGAGCAGCGGCTGCTCGGTCTCGAGCCCGCCACCGAGCCACACGCCACGCGGTTGCTGTCGTTCCTCAGTGGGATGGCTGAGGCAGCATTCGTGCGTTTGGTCTGCACCCGTGCCGGCGTGGGATACCAGCCGTCGTTTCGCGTGATCTCCGGCCGGGAGTTCCGACAGGACACCCGCGGCGTGAACGCCCGCGAAGTCGACCTCGTCGTCGTCGACACCGATAAGCCGGGCCGAGAGCCCATTGTTGCAATCGAAGCCAAGTTCGCTGCTTCGGTGAATGGGAAGCGCAAGTACTGCTCGGTTCCAGAGCACGCCTCATACTCGAATCAAATCATCTGCTATCCGAACGGCTGCGTGCACCCGGACCTCAACGCTCCACGCGTGCGGTTCGTGTGGCTGGGCCTGGAGGCGGACAGCGCGCGGCCGATGTCGCGCTTCAAAGGCGCCATCACGGACCGCGACACTGACCTCCTGACCGAGCGCGCTCTCCAGGACCAGGCCGAGGCGCTCTGGGCCCGGGCGACGTGGGAGGAAGTCTGGGAGGCGATCGCCGCCGCAGTGGCGGACCACGCGCTTGCCGGCGCGCTTCTCCGGGGCCTGAAGCGCACCTGACGCCCGACTAGGGTCGCGTGGGGCGGTGTCGGGAACAGCACGACGACGCGAACCGCTCTCAGGTGGTGCGTGCTGTGCCGGGGAATATCGCCGAGAGTTCGGAGCGTCACCGAGCGAAGACATCGCATCGCTGCGAGCGGTGGGACGCCAATAGACGCCCCACCGCACGCGCGCACCCCCGCAAATTCCTTGCCCCGCACCGCCCAGCGTCGGTAGCCTCGCGACCGTGACCCGGATGCGCTCCGGCCTCCCCGGCCGCGGGCTGCCTTCCGTGTTCCGAGACGAGAAGGAGACCCAGCATGGCCACCGAATCCCGCCACGTCGCATCCCTCATCGGGGCCGGCGACACGTACCGCACCGAGCTCGGCAGCATCTCCGAGCTGACCGCGGAGGACTTTCCCATCCTGAGTGGCATGTCGCTCAAGCGCATCGTGCTCGAGCCGGGTGCCATCCGGGAGCCGCAGTGGAACGTCAACGCCAACCAGATCGCATACGTGGTGGCCGGCACGGTGCTCGTGTCGATGCTGGGGGACGGTGACGAGTTCTCGACCTTCGTCGTGAAACCGGGGCAGATGTACCACGTCGCCTCCGGCGCGGTCTATCACATCGAGAATGTCGGGGAGGGGACCGCCGAGATCATCGCCTCGCTGCGCTCCGACCGGCCGGCGCACTTCTCACTGCAGAACAGCTTCAACGCAATGTCGGATGCGGTGCTCGGCAACACCTACGACCTTCCTGCCTCCGCGTTCGAGGTGTTCGGGCGGCAGGATGCTGCGCAGATCGTGCGGCGCGAAGGGGCGGCGCGCATCCCGGACTCGGCGGGGCTGCCCAGCGCGCACCTGTTCGACATCGAAGCGCAGAACCCGCCGCTGTCGTACAGCTACGGCTCGGCGAGGCTGGGCCGCAAGCAGTTCTGGGCCGCCCTCGACGACCTGTCGATGTACTCGCTGAACGTCGCGAGCACCGGGATGCGCGAACCGCACTGGCATCCTGTAACCGCCGAACTCGGTTACGTACAGAGCGGCCACGCGCGGATGACCGTGCTCGACCCGGACGGCAGCCTGGACACCTACGAGCTGGAGCCGGGGAACGCGTACTTCATCCCGCGCGCATACCCGCACCACATCGAGGCGCTCGGCGAGGAGGGAATCCACTTCTTGATCTTCTTCGACCAGCCGACGCCCGGCGATGTCGGTTACCGGGCCACGGCGTCCGCGTTCTCGCGGGAGGTGCTCGCGGCGTCCTTCGGTGTGCCGGAGCGGCAGCTGCCGCAGTTCCCGCCGACGCCGGTCGACCCGCTGATCGTGTCCCGCAACAACCCGCTCGACCCGGTGGCCTGAGCGGGCGCTTTCCCGGATGCTCCGGACACACGGCCGTAACGCGCTCGCCGCATAATGCAAGCATGTCGAAGACCGCTGCCGCCCCCTCCATCGTGTCCGCGTGGGCGCCGATGGCCATCCCGGCCTTCCGCGTGCTGTGGTTCGCGCAGCTCGGCAGCAACATCGGCACCTGGATGCAGACCGTCGGCGCCCAGTGGTTCCTGGTGGATGCGGCGGCCGGCGCCACCGTGATCGCCCTCGTGCAGACCGCGAGCCTTGCCCCCGCGATGCTGTTCTCGCTGCCCGCGGGAGTGCTGGCCGACTCGCTCGACCGACGCAAGCTGCTGATCTGGGGGATGGTCGCGAGCGCCGTCATCGCGGCCGCGCTCACCGTGGTCGCGCTGCTGAACGACCTCACCCCGATCAGCCTGCTGGCCTTCACGTTCCTGCTGGGGGTCACCTCCACGCTCACCTCGCCCGCCTGGCAGGCCATCCAGCCCGAACTCGTCCCGCGCGAGCAGATCGGGGCGTCGTCGGCCCTCGGCGGCGTCACGGTGAACGGGGCGAGGGCGGTCGGGCCGGCGCTCGCCGGAGCGATCCTGTCGCTGACGGGTGCGCCCGTCGTGTTCGGCATCAACGCGCTGAGTTTCATCGCCGCCGCCGCAGCGCTGGTCTGGTGGAAGCGTCCGCCGCAGGACGGACTCGACGACAGGGAGCGGTTCGGCCCCGCGCTGCGGGCGGGTGTGCGGTACGTCGCGTCCGCGCACCTGGTGCGGCGCATCCTGTTGCGGTCGGCCCTGTTCGCGGCGCCGGCCAGTGCGCTGTGGGCGCTCCTCCCCGTCACGGCGAAACGACTCGAACTCGACTCGAGCGGCTACGGCCTGCTCCTCGGCGCGCTCGGGGTGGGCGCTGTGCTCGGGATCTTCGCCCTGCCCGTGGTGCGCAAACGGTTCTCGGACAACGTCGTGGTGGCGGTCAGCGCGGTGCTGTTCGCCGTCGGGACCGTCGCGGCCGCCTACCTGCCGTACATCCCGACGCTCCTCCTTCTCGTGCTCGCCGGGCTCGCCTGGATCGGGACCCTCACGGTCCTGAACGCCGCCCTGCAGCTGACCCTGCCGCAGTGGGTGCGCTCGCGCGGTGCCGCGGTCTACATCCTGGTCTTCATGGGCACGATGGCGATCGGCTCGTTCCTCTGGGGACTGATCGCGCAGCTGTTCGGCACCACGAACGCGCTCGCCCTCGCCGCGCTGCTGCTCCTACTCGTGGCCGCGAGCGTGCGTCTGCTGCCGCTCCTGCCGGGGACCGGAGAGATCGACCGCACCATCTCGCTCACCTGGGCGACGCCGATGCTGGTGTTCGAGCCGGATCCGACGGACGGGCCGGTGCTCATCGAGGTCACGTACCCGGTGCGGGCCGGTGAGACGTCGGAGTTCCGCGCGGCGATGGAGCACGTCGAGGACTCGCGCCGCCGGACAGGTGCATCGCGGTGGAGGCTCTACCGCAGCGGGGAGGACGAGAACAGGATGCTGGAGGCGTTCGTCGTGCCGTCGTGGGGCGAGTTCCGGCGGCAGCAGTCGCAGCGGCTCACGGGCAGGGATCGCGAGCTGTTGGCGGATGCCCTCCGCTACTGCGACGGCCCTGCCACCGAACGGCACTACTTCGCCGCCTGACCGGGTGCTATCGCAGCGGCGAAAGAGTCATTCTCCGGAATGATGCGAACGCATCCCCATCGGCGTTGAATATCGGTATGAACGTCAACCTGCTTCCGCTCGTCCAGGGCGCCGGCGCGGTCGCGCTGGCCGTCGTGGCGTTCTCGTTCGCACTCACCTGGCCGTCTGTGGTCGGCACCATCCAGGCGTTCCGGTCCGAGCGCGTCCGGCTCCTCGGGTTCGTCGGGCTGGGGCTCGCCATGCTCGCCTCCGCCGCCCTGCTCTACCTGGTGCCCGGGCTGCTGCTGCGCGACGAGCTTGCCCTGCTGATCTCGTTCCCGCTCGGGGCCACCTGGGTGATCGCCGCCATCGCGCTGATCGTGCGCGGGATGCTGCTCGACGGGGCTGCCAGGGTCATCTCGTACTCGTTCGCCGTCGTCTCCGTCAGCGGGCTCGCGGCGGGGATCGCCTCCGCGCTCTGCGCGCAGCACAGGATCGCGGACACCATCACGCCGACCGGCGCGTTCCTGCTCGCCCTGACGGCAGTCGCCGGCGTGGTCTTCTGGTCGAACAGCGTGGACAGGATGGCGCGGGCCTAGGAGGGCCTGGCCACACCTCCACGGGTTGGCGCATCCCGCGCCCACCGCCGCGACACCCACACCACCCCGAACCCGACGCACAGGATCACCGCGGCGATCAGCAACACGTAGAACGAGACAGACAGGTATCCGTTCGGCGAGGTGTGCGGGTTGAGGAACGGGTACGGGTACCACGGCTGCTTTCCCGTCACCGGGTCCGCTCCGAACGGCGCCCGGATGAGCGTGTAGACCGCCCAGACGATCGGGAACCCGACGATCCACCACAGGACCGAGTTGCGCAGCGCGGCACGTCCCGGCGCGAACAGCCAGTCGATCAGCAGGTAGACGGGGCCGACGACGTGCAGCACCTCGTTCGACCACTCCACCGTCTGCCCCTGCGGCAGCGGGATGTTGCGCAGCAGCAGGTTGTAGACCACGCCGGTCGTGACCATGTACGTCGTCACCGCCGCTCGCAGCCCGGTGAACCAGCCGGGGTCGTCGCCGGTGCGGGTGAAGAGGAAGACGGCGCCGATGCCCAGCACCACGACGTAGCCGATGTTCGAGTCGATCGTGAAGAAGCTGAAGAAGTTCACAACGTAGCCGGCGATGTTGCCGCCCTTGCCCGAGATGAAGTTCACACTCGTCGCGAACTGGGCGACGATCGCCACGATGGTGAGCAGGCACATCGCCGCTCGGACGATTCCGAAACCGATCCGCATCCGGAGCCCTTCGTGGTCGGGTGGTGCTCGGACAGGAGACAGCCCGAGCATACCGAGCGCCCGCGCGCGCACGCGGCAAACGCGCAGGCGCACCGCGACTAAACTAGCGGGGAAACCCGTACGAGAGAGGTCGCCGAGTGGCACCCGCTGTTCCTGCCCCGAAGTCCAACCGGTACTGGGTGGTCCCCGCTGTCCGTGCCGTCGTCGCGCTCGCGGCGACCGCCGTCATCACCTTCACCAGGGATGCGCACACCGCCGAGTTCGGGCTGATCGTCTTCGGGGTGTTCGCCATCCTCGACGGACTCGCCACAGCGGTCCTCACCGCCACCAGCGGCCTCCGCGGCAACACGCGCACCCTCTTCATCGTGCAGGGCGCCATCGGCGTCATCGCCGGTGTTCTCGCCCTCACGCTGATGACCAGCGGCCTCGGCCTCTACCTCTATCTCGTGACCGTGTGGGCGGCGCTCACCGGCTTCCTCGAGCTCTACAACGGCATCCGCAACCGGGGCAGGGATGCGGCCGCCCGCGACTGGCTCATCACCGGCGCGCTGACCGCCGTGCTCGCCGTCGCCTTCCTGCTCATCCCGGTGGATGCGCTGCTCTCGATCGGTCTGTTCGGGGCGTGGGCCGTGATCGTGGGCGTCTTCCAGGGGATCGGCGCCGTGTCGCTGAGGAGCGCATCCCGTGCCGTCGCCGCCGAGCAGAACGCGGGGAACGGATCGTGACCAAGCGTGACAAGAAAGACCAGAGCGTGACCTCCGACTCGAAACTCCAGCCCACCCGCAAAGACCGGTTCCTGCCGGCGGAACTGCTCGGCATCTCGGCGGCGCTCGCCGTCTTCGTCGGCCTGATCGTGCTGATCGCGACCCGCGAGTTCCTGCTCGCCGGCGTGAGCTTCGGCATCGCGTTCATCGTCGCGCTCGTCCTGATGGCCCTCTTCGCGCTCGCCTTCAAGCCGAACGCCGCCGAGGTCCACGACCTCCAGGAGCAGAACGGCGAGTCCCCCGACTCTCCCGAGTCCCCCAAGCCCTCCGCGCACTAGCCCCAAAACAATCGAGTCCGAAGCTCTTCACGCGACACGCCGAGCATGACCGTGAGTAACTTCGGACTCGATTGTCTGTGGGGTCAGAGCCGGTCGACGAGAGCCGAGGCGAGGCCCGTGTACGTGTGCGGCGTGAGCGCGAGCAGACGGTTCTTGGCGGCCTGGCCGATGTCGAGGGTGTTGACGAAGTCGGTGAGGCCCTGGTGGTCGACGCGCTTGCCGCGGGTGAGTTCCTTGAGCATCGCGTACGGGTCGGTGATCTGCGACCGCCCCGCCGTGACCTCGGCGCGGATGACCGTCTGGATCGCCTCTGCGAGCACCTCCCAGTTGGCGTCGAGGTCGGCCGCAAGCAGGTCGCGGTCGAGGGCGATCTGACCGAGGCCGCGCTGGATGTTGTCCAGGGCCAGCAGGGAGTGCCCGAGGCCCACGCCGATGTTGCGCTGCGTGGTGGAGTCGGTGAGGTCGCGCTGCAGGCGGCTGGTCACCAGTGTCGCAGCGAGCGAGTCGAGCACGGCCGAGCTCAGTTCGAGGTTGGCCTCCGCGTTCTCGAACCGGATCGGGTTGACCTTGTGCGGCATCGTCGACGAGCCGGTCGCGCCGGGCTCCGGCGTCTGCCGGAAGTAGCCGAGCGAGATGTACGTCCAGATGTCCGTCGCCAGGTTGTGCAGCACCCGGTTGGCGTGCGAGATCTTCGCGTACAGCTCCGCCTGCCAGTCGTGCGACTCGATCTGCGTGGTCAGCGGGTTCCAGTCGAGCCCGAGACTGGTGACGAACTCCTCCGAGATGCGCGGCCAGTCGGCGTCCGCATCCGCCACGAGGTGCGCGGCGAAGGTGCCGGTCGCGCCGCTGAACTTGCCGAGGTATTCGTTGTGGTCGATCTGCTTCGCGATGCGCTCGAGGCGGTAGACGAAGACGGCGAGCTCTTTGCCCATCGTCGTCGGCGTCGCCGGCTGACCGTGCGTACGCGCCAGCATGGCGTCGTCGCGGTACTCGAACGCCTGTGCGCGCAGCTCGCCGATCACGGCGCGCAGCTTGGGCAGCCACACCTCGTTCACGGCCGCGCTCACCGTGAGCGCATAGGAGAGGTTGTTGATGTCCTCGCTGGTGGCCGCGAAGTGGGTCAGCTCGGCGATGCTGTCGAGCCCGAGAGCGTGCAGGCGCTCGCGCACCAGGTACTCCACTGCCTTCACGTCGTGCTTGGTGGTGGCTTCGAGCTCCGCGAGCCTGTCGATCTCCGGCTGGCCGAAGTCGTCGACGAGCGCGCGCAGCGAGCGCACCTGCTCCTCCGTGAGCGGGGTGGACCCGAACATCCGGTGGCTCGTCAGGTAGATGAGCCATTCGACCTCGACCTGGACGCGGGCCCGGTTGAGGCCGGCCTCCGAGAGGTGGTCGCCGAGGCCGAGCACCGCCGAGCGGTAACGGCCGTCGAGTGGGCTCAGCGGCTGGGGAGGCAGCGCGGTCATGGGTCTCCTTGCGTGGTGGGGTCTGACCTATTCTCCCGCATCCACGCTGTCAGCGTCGCGTGAGCGGGCGCAGGATCAGGCCCATGAGCCAGGCGATGAGCGCGAGCACCAGGGCGCCGAGCACACCCCACCAGAAGCCCGCGATGTAGAGCCCGAAGCCCATCAGTCCGCTGATCCACGCCACGAGCAGCAGGAGCAGCCCGTTCACGATGAACGAGATGAGCCCGAGCGTCAGGATGTAGATCGGGAACGCGACGACCCGGATGGCCGTGCCGACGATCGCGTTGACCACACCGAAGATCAGCGCGATCAGCAAATAGGTGAGGATCGTCGGCAGCGTGCCCTCTGCGTATGGGCGGACGGTGACGCCGGACACGATGAGGGTCGTGAACCAGAGTGCGAGAGCGTTGATGATGAGCTTGACGAGGAATCTCATGCGTCCATGATCCCAGGTGGCGCATCCAGGAAGCGAGGGGTGGAGCGAGAATTCCCGCGGCGGTATGCGGCCGCGGGTAAGTTAGGGGCGTGAGTACCGAACACACCCGTGGCGTGAGGCTGCGCCCCGAGATCGTGGCTGTCCCCGCATACAAGCAGGGAAGGCCGGCCCCGGCCGACGGCTTCAAGCTGTCCAGCAACGAGAACCCGTTCCCTCCCCTTCCGTCGGTGGTGGATGCGGTCACCCGCGTCCTCAGCGACCTCAACCGCTACCCGAACGCGGGCGGCGGCGACCTTCGGCAGCGTCTCGCCGACCGGCACGGCGTCGACGTCGAGCAGGTGCACCTCGGAAACGGCTCCGTCTCCCTGCTCTCGCAGCTCATCTCCGCCGCGGCGGGCGTCGGCGACGAGGTCGTCTATTCGTGGCGCTCGTTCGAGGCGTACCCCGGGCTCGTGACGGTCGCCGGCGCGACCAGCGTGCAGGTCCCGAATCGCGCGGACGGCAGTCACGACCTGGATGCCCTGGCGGCGGCCATCACCGACCGCACCCGGGCCGTCATCGTCTGCACCCCGAACAACCCGACGGGCACGATCGTCACGGCGGCGGACTTCGAGCGCTTCATGGCCGCCGTGCCCTCCGACCTGCTGGTGCTCCTCGACGAGGCGTACTACGAGTTCGTCACCGACGACGACGCCGTCGACGGCATCCCCCTTCTCGGCCGATATCCCAACCTCGTGGTGCTGCGCACCTTCTCCAAGGCCTACGGTCTGGCCGCGCTGCGGATCGGATACGCGGTCGGTCCGGCGCACGTGCTCGACGCCGCCCGCTCTGCGGCGATCCCGCTGTCCGTCACCGACGCCGCGCGCATCGCCGCGCTCGCCTCCATCGAGGCGGAGGACGAGCTGATGGAGCGCGTCGCCCGCATCGCGATGCGCCGCGACCAGCTGCGGGATGCGCTGATCGCGCAGGGCTGGGCGGTGCCGGAGGCGCAGGGCAACTTCGTCTGGCTCGCCACCGGCGACCAGACCGCCGAGGCGAACGACGCGTTCTTCGACGCGGGACTGACCGTCCGAGCGTTCGTGCCCGAGGGCATCCGGATCAGTGTCGGGGAGCAGGAGTCTGTGGACAAACTCCTTGAGGTGGCCGCAGATATTGTGCGGAACCTACCAAATGGGCACCCCGCCAAGCGGTTAGGTTAGACAGGTGGTTGCCACGAACGATACCCCGCGCCCGGCGAACACGGTCCAGCTGCTGACAGCAGACGGCCGTTTCCAGCCCAGCGAACTCGCAGCGGAATACCTGCCCTACCTCGAACGACTGGACGAGGACGACTACCGGCGGCTGTACCGCGACATGGTCAAGGTCCGCGCCTTCGACCACGAAGCCGCGAACCTGCAGCGCCAGGGCCAGCTCGGGCTCTGGGTGCCGAGCATGGGCCAGGAGGGTGCGCAGGTGGGCTCCGCCCACGCCGCCCGCCCGCAGGACCACCTCTTCCCCTCCTACCGCGAGCACGTCGTCGGCATGATCCGCGGCATCGACCCCGTCGGCATCATGGGGCTCCTCCGCGGCACGACGCACGGCGGCTGGGACCCGACGGACCCCGCTGTGCAGAACTTCCACCTCTACACGCTGGTGATCGGCTCGCACACGCTGCACGCCACCGGATACGCGATGGGCATCAAGTTCGACGGCAAGGTCGGCACGGGCAACCCGGAGACCGACGAGGCCGCCATCGTCTACTTCGGCGACGGCGCCACCAGCCAAGGCGACGTGAGCGAGGCGTTCGTCTTCGCCGCCAGCTACCAGACCCCGCAGGTCTTCTTCCTGCAGAACAACCAGTGGGCCATCTCGGTGCCCGTCACCACCCAGTCGCGATCGCCGCTCTACCTGCGATCCAGCGGATTCGGCATCCCCGGTGTTCAGATCGACGGAAACGACGTGCTCGCCTCGTACGCGGTCACCGCCAAGCACCTCGACGACGCCCGCAACGGCGAAGGCCCGAGCATGATCGAAGCCCTCACCTACCGGATGGGCGCCCACACCTCCAGCGACGACCCGAGCAAGTACCGCACGGACGAAGAGACGGCGTACTGGGGCGAGCGCGATCCGATCGTGCGGTTCAGGACGTTCCTCGAACAGCAGGGCGTCGGTCAGGCGTTCTTCGACAGCGCGGACGAGGAGGGGGCCGACCTGGCCGCCGACGTCCGCAGGCGCACCCTCGAACTGGAGGTGCCGCCCATCGCGTCGATGTTCGACAACGTCTACAGTGAGCCGCACCCGCTGATGGACGAGCAGAAGCAGTGGCTCACCGATTACGAAGCATCGTTCGGAGGTGACGCATGAGCGACGTGAGAAGCGAAGCGCCCGAGACGGAGGGCGAGATCGTCGAGGCTGAACTGGTGGAGACGCCGGAGCACTCCGACGCACCGGTCGGCGAGGACACCCAGGCCATCGACGTGGTCGAGATCATCGAGAGCGAGCCGGGCTCCATCGTGCTCGAAGAGCACGTCGCCGAGCAGGAGTGGTCGCGCGAGTTCACGATCGAGGACGCGGCTCCCACCCCCACGGGCACCGAGACGGCTCAGGATGCGCGCGCCGAGGATGGCGAGCAGGCCGAGGCCGCAGAGTCGTCCGAAGCCGCCGAGTCGTCGGAGTCGTCTGAGCCCGCCGAAGCCGCAGAGCCCGCTCAGCCTTCCGCGCCCGCCGAGCCGGAGCCGCGCATCCAGTCGCTGCCGATGGTCAAGGCGCTCAACGCCGGACTGAGGAAGGCGCTCGCCGACGACGACCGCGTGCTCATCCTGGGCGAGGACGTCGGCCCGCTCGGCGGTGTCTTCCGCGTGACGGAGGGCCTGCAGAAGGAGTTCGGTCCGCAGCGCGTCATCGACACGCCGCTCGCCGAAGCGGGCATCGTCGGAACGGCCATCGGTCTCGCGATGCGCGGGTACCGTCCCGTGCTGGAGATCCAGTTCAACGGCTTCATCTTCCCCGGCTTCGACCAGATCACCACCCAGCTGGCCAAGCTCACCAACCGGCACGACGGCAAGATCAGCATGCCGATCGTCATCCGGGTGCCGCACGGCGGTCACATCGGCGCTGTCGAGCACCACCAGGAAGCCCCCGAGGCGTACTTCGCGCACACGGCCGGCCTGCGCATCGTCGCACCGTCGACCCCGCACGACGCGTACTGGATGATCCAGGAGGCCATCCAGTCGAACGACCCCGTGCTCTTCTTCGAGCCGATGAGCCGCTACTGGCCCAAGGGCGAGGTCGACCTGGCCGAGAACGAGACGCCGCTGCACGCCAGCCGCGTCGTCCGCACCGGCACGGACGCCACCGTCGTGGCGTGGGCCGGGATGGTCAGTGTCGCGCTGCGCGCTGCAGAGCTCGCCGCCGAGGAGGGCCGCAGCATCGAGGTCATCGACGTGCGCTCGCTCTCGCCGATCGACTACACGCCGATCGTGGAGTCCGTGCGGAAGACCGGCAGGCTCGTGGTCGCCCAGGAGGCGCCCGGCAACGTCAGCGTCGGCTCGGAGATCGCCGCGACCGTCACCGAGAAGGCGTTCTACTCCCTCGAGTCCCCCGTGCTGCGGGTGGCCGGATTCGACACCCCGTTCCCTCCCGCGAAGCTCGAGGACATCTACCTCCCCGACGCCGACCGCATCCTCGAAGCCGTCGACAGGGCGCTCGCGTACTGATCCGGCCGCCGCAGCGCGTCCGCGTCGTCACCTGATCCCGCTTACCGAAAGAAGTCGCACATGAGCGAATCGAAGTTCCTTCTTCCCGATGTCGGCGAGGGTCTGACCGAGGCCGAGATCGTCGCCTGGAAGGTCGCGCCCGGCGACCCGGTGGCGGTCAACCAGGTGATCGTCGAGATCGAGACGGCCAAGTCGCTCGTCGAGCTGCCGTCGCCGTTCGAGGGCGTCGTCGGCGAGTTGCTGGTGTCCGAAGGACAGACAGTGGATGTGGGCACGCCCATCATCACCGTTTCGAGCGACGCCGGAGCAGGCTCGGCCGACGCCGGCGAACCGCAGGCGGCGGAACCGCAGAGCGAGGTGGCCGAAGCCGCCGCCGACACCGCGGCCAGCGTCTCCCACGAAGTGGATGCGCCCGCCGAGAAGCCGGGAGCAGTGCTCGTCGGCTACGGCGCGGCCGGACACGGCGCCAGCAGGCGCCGCAGGGTCACCCATCCCGGCACGTCGGCGATCCCGGTCGCGACGAGCGGCGCTGCAGCGCCCGCGCCCGCTGCAGCGGCGGCGCCGGCGGCCACAGCGAGCCAGGCGGCCGCCGCCCCGGCCACGGCGGCGACGCAACCCGCCCCCGCCGCACCGTCGCTCACCGTGCGCTCCGAGGTGCACGTGACCCCGACCATCCCGGTGATCGCCAAGCCGCCCATCCGCAAGCTCGCCAAAGACCTCGGCGTCGACCTGACGCTGGTGACCCCCACGGGCCCGATCGGCGAGGTCACCCGTGAGGACGTGCTGCGCGAGGCGACCCAGGCGAGCGTCTTCCGCAACATCCAGACGCCGGAGTGGCCGAACGACCGCGAGGACCGCATCCCGGTCAAGGGCGTGCGCAAGACGATCGCGAACGCGATGGTGTCCAGTGCGTTCAGCGCTCCGCACGTCAGCCTGTTCGTCGACGTGGATGCGACCCGCACGATGGAGTTCGTCAAGCGCCTCAAGAACTCCCCGGACTTCATCGGCGTGAAGGTCTCCCCGCTGCTCATCATGGCGAAGGCGATCATCTGGGCCGTGCGCCGCAACCCCACCGTCAACTCGTCGTGGACCGACGAGGAGATCATCGTGCGCCACTACGTGAACCTCGGCATCGCGGCGGCGACCCCGCGCGGCCTCATCGTGCCGAACATCAAAGAGGCGCAGGAGATGTCCCTGCTCGAGCTCGCCACGGCGCTCGAACAGCTCACCCTCACCGCCCGCGACGGCAAGACCACCCCGGCCGAGATGTCCGGCGGCACCATCACGATCACCAACATCGGCGTTTTCGGGATGGACACCGGCACGCCCATCCTGAACCCCGGCGAGGTCGGCATCGTCGCCCTCGGCACGATCAAGCAGAAGCCGTGGGTCGTCGACGGCGAGGTGCGGCCGCGGTTCGTCACAACGCTGGGCGCGTCGTTCGACCACCGCGTGGTGGACGGCGACGTCGCATCCCGGTTCCTGGCGGATGTGGCCTCGATCATCGAGGAGCCCGCGCTGCTGCTCGACTGATGATGGTTTTGACAATCATTATCAATAAGGATTAGTGTGTGGGGGTGCCGCTCGCCGGCGCGCATCCACGATCAGCCGAATTAGACAGGCCCCCCACATGAAGTCGCGCTCCATCGCCACACTTCTCACTCTTCCGCTCGCCGCTGCCCTCGCCCTCACGGGATGCTCGGCCGGCGCATCCGGAGCAGCGGACTCCGACAAGACCGTCTCCGTCGTCGCCAGCACCAACGTGTACGGCGACATCGCCAAGACCGTCGCGGGCGACGCCGTCCAGGTCACCTCCCTGATGGACAACCCGGCCCAGGACCCGCACTCGTTCGAGGCCAGCGCCCAGAACCAGCTCGCCGTCTCCAAAGCCGACATCATCATCGAGAACGGCGGAGGCTACGACGACTTCATGGACACGCTGCGGAAGTCGGCGGGCGACAAGGCGGCCGTGCTCAACGTCGTCGACATCTCCGGCAAGAAGGCGACGGCGGGCGACCACCTCAACGAGCACGTCTGGTACGACTTCCCCACCATCCAGAAGTTCACCGGGACGCTGGTGGATGCGCTGACGAAGGCCGACCCGTCGCAGGCGTCGACCTTCACCAAGAACGCCGCAGCCTTCACCGCAGACCTCGGCGATCTGGAACAGCGCACGGCCGACCTCAAGAAGAAGTACGCGGGCGAGGGCGCCGCCATCACCGAGCCCGTTCCGCTCTACCTCCTCGACGCCATCGGCCTCGTCAACAAGACCCCGGAGGCGTTCAGCTCGGCCATCGAGGAGGGCACCGACGTGTCGCCCTCCGTGCTCAACGAGATGCTGCACCTGTTCAGCGACAACGCCGTGAAGGTCTTTGCATACAATGAGCAGACCAGCGGCCCGGAGACCGAGAAGGTCCTCGCGGCGGCGAAGAGCGCAGACGTTCCCGTCGTCCCCGTGACGGAGACCCTGCCGGCAGGCAAGGACTACATCAGCTGGATGACGAGCAACGTCGACGCCGTGGCCAAGGCCCTCGGCGAATGACCGCCGAAGCGGTCGAGCCGCTGGAGCGCGTCCCATCCCCCGACCAGCGGCCCGTGGTGCTGCGGCTCAGGGATGCGAACCTCGGCTTCGGCGACCGCACCCTGTGGAGCGGCCTCGACCTGGATGTGCACGCCGGCGAGTTCGTCGCCGTGCTCGGTCCGAACGGCTCCGGCAAGACCAGCCTGCTGAAGACGATCCTCGGCCAGCAGCAGCTCGACTCCGGCACGATCCAGTTCGACGGCCACGACGTGCGTCGCGGCGACAGGCGGATCGGGTACATCCCGCAGCAGAAGATCATCGCCTCCGGCACCCCGATGCGCGCTCGCGACCTCGTCGCACTCGGCGTCAACGGCCATCGCTGGGGGCTGCCCATCCCCACCAAGGCCGACAAGGCGCAGGTGGAGCAGCTGATCGACTCCGTCGGAGCACGTCGATACGCCAACGTGCCCGTCGGCAGCCTCTCCGGCGGCGAGCAGCAGCGGCTCCGCGTCGCCCAGGCGCTCGCCGGAGACCCGTCCCTGCTGCTCTGCGACGAACCGCTCCTCTCCCTCGACCTGCAGCACCAGCGCGGCGTCAGCGAACTGATCGACAAGCGCAGGCGCGACCACGACAGCGCCGTCGTCTTCGTCACCCACGACGTGAACCCCGTGCTCGGGATGGTCGACAAGGTGCTCTACCTGGCCGGCGGCCGGTTCCGCGAGGGCACCCCGGACGAAGTGTTGCGCAGCGACGTGCTCACCGAGCTGTACGGCACCCCGATCGACGTGATCCGCAGCCGCGGGCGCATCGTGGTGGTCGGGATCCCGGACTCCGAGACCCACGACCACCACCATCACGGGCACACCGCGCATCCGGAGCCTGCGGCATGATCGCGCACCTGGCAACCAGCACCGACCTGTGGTCGCAGCTGTTCGACTTCGCCAACTACGGAGAACTGCTCGCGCTGGTGAAGAACTCGATCGTCGCGGGAGCCGTGCTCGGCGTCGTCGGCGGGCTGATCGGCGTGTTCGTGATGCAGAGGGACATGGCGTTCGCCGTGCACGGCATCAGCGAGCTCTCCTTCGCCGGCGCGGCCGCCGCCCTGCTGTTCGGGGCGAACGTCGTGGTCGGTTCGGTGGCCGGGTCGCTCATCGCGGCCGTGCTGATCGGCCTGCTCGGCGCGAAGGCGAGGGACAGGAACTCGATCATCGCGGTGCTGATGCCGTTCGGTCTCGGCCTCGGCATCCTGTTCCTCGCGCTCTATCCGGGGAGGAGCGCCAACAAGTTCGGGCTGCTCACCGGGCAGATCGTCTCCGTCGACGACCCCCAGCTCGGCTGGCTGCTCGGGATCGGCGCCGTGGTGCTGATCGGGCTGCTGGTGATCTGGCGCCCCCTCACCTTCGACAGCCTGGATGCGGATGTAGCCGCCTCCCGCGGGGTGCCCGTGCGGTTCGTCGCCCTGGCGTTCATGGTGCTCCTCGGGCTCGCCGTAGCCGTGTCCGTGCAGATCGTCGGAGCGCTGCTCGTGCTGTCGCTGCTGGTGACCCCGGCCGCCGCCGCGATGCGCGTCTCGTCGTCGCCGCTCGTCGTTCCCCTGCTCAGCGTCGGCTTCGCGCTCGTCTCCGTCGTCGGAGGCATCATGCTCGCGATCGGCAGCGCCCTGCCGATCAGCCCGTACGTCACCACCATCTCGTTCGTCATCTACGTGGTCTGCCGCCTGGTCGGCGGACGCCAGGGTTCACGGCGGCTCGTGAGGCAGAACGGATAACCTGGCGTGGTGAAGCGGAACACCTGGCAGCGCGAAGCCGTCCGAGAGGCATTGACCTCCACGGAGGGCTTCATCAGCGCGCAGGGACTCCACCTCAGCCTGCACGAGACGGGATCGCCCATCGGGCTCGCCACGGTGTACAGGGCGCTCGCCGACCTCGCCTCCGAGGGTGAGGCCGATTCGCTGCAGTCGCCGGAGGGTGAGGCCCTCTACCGCGCGTGCACCACCGGCCATCACCACCACCTGATCTGCCGCAACTGCGGCCTCACGGTCGAGATCGAGGCGGACGCCGTCGAGCAGTGGGCCCAGGCCGCTGCGGCGGCGCACGGCTTCACACAGCCCCAGCACGTGGTCGACATCTTCGGTCTGTGCGCCTCCTGCTCCCGCCTGGCGTGAGCAGTGCATCCCGGGCGATTGGCGGGATGCACGGATGTGACGTACTATTGATGTTTGGCTGAGTGGGCCTCTCCTGCTCAGATCGTACGTGAACCCCAACATCTCCGGATTTCTGGGGTGAACCGTGCCGACAAGTGACCTTGGGCGGAGCATCCGGCTCCGCGGTATTGGAGAAAAGACAATGGCAGCAGTGTGCCAGGTGACTGGAGCCGTTCCCGGCTTCGGACACAACATCTCGCACTCGCACCGACGCACCAAGCGTCGTTTCGACCCGAACATTCAGAAGAAGACGTACTACGTGCCGTCGCTTCGCCGTAACGTCACCCTGACCCTGAGCGCCAAGGGCATCAAGGTCATCGACGCCCGTGGCATCGAGTCCGTGGTCAAGGACCTCCTGGCCCGTGGGGAGAAGATCTAATGGCAAAGCAGCAGGACGTTCGTCCGATCATCAAGCTTCGTTCGACGGCTGGAACCGGTTACACCTACGTGACCAAGAAGAACCGTCGCAACAACCCCGACCGTCTCGTGCTCAAGAAGTACGACCCCGTAGTGCGCAAGCACGTCGACTTCCGAGAGGAGCGCTAAACACATGGCTAAGAAGTCCAAGATCGCCAAGAACGAGCAGCGCAAGGTGATCGTTGACCGCTATGCGGCACGTCGTCTCGAGCTCAAGAAGGCCCTGATCGACCCCAACGGCACCGACGAGTCGCGCGAAGCGGCTCGCCAGGGCCTGCAGAAGATCCCGCGCGACGCCTCCCCGATCCGCGTTCGCAACCGCGACGCCGTCGACGGCCGTCCCCGCGGAAATCTCAGCAAGTTCGGCATCTCGCGCGTTCGCTTCCGCGACATGGCGCACCGTGGCGAGCTGCCCGGTATCACCAAGTCCAGCTGGTAATCAGCGAGACAGCATCCTCGAAGGGGTGTCCGGCTTCAGCCGGGCACCCCTTCGTCGTTCCCGCCGGGAGGTGGATGCGGTCCCCGCGCCTGCCCAAATGCTCCCTACTTTGTGAAAAACGCCGAGAATCCGCGTGTTTTCGCGGGTTTCTGATACATTCGAGGCGGTCAACCGACCAAACGTAACGGCCAGTTTGGCCTCAACCGTTCCACATAAAAGCTGTATATCCAGCACAAGGTCCGAGGAGGACACTCAATGGCTGACAAGTCGCTGAACAAGACCGAGCTCGTTGCCGCCGTCGCCGCGTCGTCGGGTCAGAGCCAGGCTGCCGTCGGTGGCGTGCTCGACGCATTCTTCGCCACCATCGCGGAGACCGTCGCCAACGGTGGCAAGGTCACCATCCCGGGATGGCTCGCTGCAGAGCGCACCGAGACCGCTGCCCGCACCGGCCGCAACCCGCAGACCGGCGCCGAGATCGCCATCCCGGCCGGTCACCGCGTCAAGCTGACCGCCGGCTCGAAGCTCAAGGCTGCCGTCAAGTAGTCTCACCGGCTTGATCGAGGGCGGCACCGCACGGCGGTGCCGCCCTCGTCGTCTGTCCGCACCTGTGTGCGGGCTCTCAGCGCGTGAGACGTAGGCTTGTCCGGTGCCCCGACTCGTCCGCATCATCGGTCCTGCCGTCCTGCTGATCGTCGCGATCGTCTCCATGATCGCGGCCCTCGCGTTCGGCGGAGGCGCTGCGGCACCCCTCCTGGCCGACCCGGGGGCGCTCGTGCGGTGGGGTCTGCCAACGGCGACCCTCATCGTGAACCTGAGTGCCGCAGGCACGATCGGCGCGCTGGTACTCGCCTGTTTCGCGTTCAGCCCGGAGAAGGACGAGTTCGGCAAGTCCCTCGACTTCGCCGCAGGCTCTGCCGCGGTGATGACGGTCGCGAGCGCGGCCACCGGCCTGTTCACGTTCGTGAGCGTCTCGAACGTGCCGTGGTCGTTCGACGAGGCGTTCAGCAACGGCCTCAGCTCGTTCGTCACCAGCGTCTCCATCGGGCAGGCGTGGCTGGGCATTACGCTCATCGCCGCCGCGGTCACGGTGCTCTGCTTCGCGGTGCGCAACCACACGGCCCTCATCTTCGTCACCGCTCTCGCCATCGCGTCGATCGTCCCGATGGCGCAGCAGGGCCACAGTGCGGATGCCGCCGGTCACGACGCGGCGGTCACCTCGTTCGGCCTGCACGTGCTCTTCGCCGCGATCTGGCTGGGCGGGCTGGTCACCCTCATCGTCGCCAGGCGCACGCTCGACGGCGGCCGCCTCGTGCCCGTGCTCGAGCGGTACTCGTCGCTCGCCCTGATCGCCTTCATCGTCGTCGCGGCCTCCGGCTACGTGAACGCGGAGCTGCGCGTCGGCACCCTGGCGCAGCTGGCCACGCCGTACGGCATCCTGGTGCTGGTCAAGGTGGCGGCGCTCGGAGCGCTCGGCGTCTTCGGCGTGATGCAGCGGCGCATCCTGATCGGCAGGCTCAAGGCGGGCGGCAAGCGCAGCACCTTCTGGTGGATCGTCACGGCCGAACTCGCGTTCATGGGGATCGCATCCGGTGTCGCCGCCGCGCTCGCCCGCACAGCGACGCCCGTGGCGGAGAAGCTCGGACAGTCTCCGACGCCCGCCCAGATCCTCACCGGAGAGAAACTGCCGCCCGAACTCACCTGGGGCCGGCTGTTCACGAGCTGGAACTTCGACCTGCTCTGGGTGCTCGCGTGCGGCTTCGCGATCTTCTTCTACCTCGCGGGCGTCTGGCGGCTGCGCAAACGCGGAGACGCCTGGCCCATCCACCGCACGGTGTTCTGGATCCTCGGCATCGTGCTGCTGTTCTACATCACGTCCGGCGGCGTCAACGTGTACGAGAAGTACCTCTTCTCCACCCACATGCTCGCCCACATGGTGCTGACGATGATGGTGCCGCTCCTGCTCGTGCCCGGAGCGCCCGTCACCCTGGCGCTGCGGTCGATCAGGAAGCGCACGGACGGCTCCCGCGGCGGCCGGGAGTGGATCCTGCTGGCGGTGCACTCCCGCTTCGCGAACGTCATCTCGAACCCGGTCGTGGCCGCCGTGCTGTTCGCCGGGTCGCTCTGGGCGTTCTACTACACGCCGCTGTTCCGCTGGGCCACGACCGACCACATCGGGCACGAGTGGATGATCATCCACTTCCTCATCACCGGCTACCTCTTCGTGCAGTCACTGATCGGCATCGACCCCGTGAAGTACCGCCTGCCGTACGCGTTCCGACTGCTGCTCCTGCTCGGGACGATGGCCTTCCACGCCTTCTTCGGCCTCTCGATCATGCAGAGCACCGGTCTGCTCCTCGCCGACTGGTTCGGCTCGATGGGCCGCACCTGGGGCGACAGCCCGCTCGTCGACCAGCAGACGGGAGGCGGCATCGCCTGGAGCGTCGGCGAGATCCCCACCGTCATCCTGGCGATCGTGGTGGCCATCCAGTGGAGCCGCAGCGACGACCGCGAGACCAAGCGCCGCGACCGCAACGCCGACCGCACGGGCGAGGCGGAGCTGAACGCGTACAACGAGCGGCTGCAGAAGCTGGCGTCGCGGGATGGAGCGCGGCGGTAGGGGCGAGCCGGTAGGGCCGAGCAGCCCTAGTCCGCCACCACCAGGTCGATCCCGCCGTCGTCGCGGAGGGTGATCTTCGACACGGACATCGCGAACGGCTCGTCGGTCTCGCGCTGTGACACCGACCCGTCGAACAGCGATTGCACCGTCACGGACAGGTGTGCAGCGCCCTCGGAGCGCGGCATCACCCATCCGGTCTCCCCGGCCTGGATGGTCACCGGCGGGTAGCGCACGATCGACCAGGCCGGCAGTCCTTGCACCCTGTCGTCGATGACCGCCCCGAACGGGCAGCCCGCCGGTTGCAGCACCTCTTGCTTGGCGCAGTCGTCGAGGAAGTCGTGGAGCTGCGTCTGCACGACGGAACCGAACGCGTTGGTCGGCTGCGCATCCACTGCCACCGGCACCCGCTGCCCTGCCGCGGCGGGGAAGGCGACCGTGTCGGCCGTGAGATAGCGGGAGTGGTGCCCGAGCGAATACCGGGCGGGGGCGAACATGAGGTAGTCGGCCGCGACGGAGAACGCGTCGACCGGCTGCTTCTCCGCCGCGCGGGGTTCGAGGGTGTGGCCGGCGATCGTGAACGTGTCCGCGTGCTGCACCTGGATGTGCGCGACCGTCAGCGGCGTCTTCGCGAACTCCCACAGCGGGAGGACCCCGAGCACCGAACCGGTCTGCCGCACGGTGAACTTCGCCGTCACCGGATGCCCGTCCGCGCGGGCTGCCACCTCCACCAGGTGCGAGCCGGACGCCAGCTGGTCGTCGCTGACCACCCGGATGCCGGTGAGGTGAGGGAGCACATCCGGTCGGAGCAGTTCGCGTGACGGCTTCTCGGGCAGGCCCTGCGCCGACAGGGATGCGGGGGTCGGGTCTGCGCCCGGCATCGCCATCGCGGCGCGCACGTCCCTGGCGGCCAGCGCATCCACGTAGGAGGTGGCGAAACCGGCCGGGCTGTAGAACGCGCGCTGCACGGCGCCGACCGCGGCGACGAACGCCAGGACGAGCAGCACGGCCACGCCGGACCAGATCAGCAGGACGCGCGTGCGGGGGCTGAGAGCGGCGAGCGGATGCGCGGGTGCACCCTCCGACTCGTCCCCACTCATGCCGCCATCCTATGGGCCTGTGGAGAACCGCCGTCCGAGCCCGGCGCCGCGTTAGAGTAGTTCGGCAGGTCGCGCGACGGAAGGGAATCGGATGGGCCGACTCTCCCTCACGCCCGAACAACAGCGGGTGTTCGAGCTGATCGAGCACACCCGCGAGCATGTGTTCGTCACCGGTCGCGCCGGCACAGGAAAATCCACGCTGCTCAACCATCTCTCCTGGAACACGGAGAAGTCGCTCGTCATCTCCGCGCCCACCGGGGTCGCGGCGCTGAACGTCGGCGGGCAGACCATCCACTCGCTGTTCCGGCTGCCAATCGGGGTCATCGCCGACCACGACATCGAGCAGAGCGCCGAGCTGCGCAAGCTGCTCAACAGCATCGACACCCTCGTGATCGACGAGGTCTCGATGGTCAACGCCGACCTGATGGATGCGGTCGACCGCAGCCTGCGCCAGGCCAGGCAGCGCAACAAGGAGCCGTTCGGCGGCGTGCAGGTGGTGCTGTTCGGCGATCCGTACCAGCTGGCTCCCGTGCCGGGCGATCCGGAGGAGCGGGCGTACTTCGGCGACACGTACCGGTCGATGTGGTTCTTCGACGCCAAGGTGTGGCAGGAGGCCGACCTCAAGATCGTGGAACTCGTCGAGGTGCACCGCCAGCACGAGTCCGACTTCAAATACATGCTCAACGCGGTGCGGCACGGCCAGGTCACCAAGGAGATCGCCGACCGGCTCAACGAGATGGGCGCCCGCCCGGCACCGGATGACGGCACGATCACGCTGGCGACCCGCAACGACTCCGTCAACCGCATCAACGCGGAGGCGCTGCGCCGCCTGCCCGGCCGCGCGCTCACCGCCAAGGCGGAGGTCAGCGGCGACTTCGGCGGCCGCACGTACCCGGCAGACGAGACGCTCGAGCTCAAGGTGGGGGCGCAGGTCATGTTCCTGCGCAACGACGTCGGCCAGGGCGGCGAGGGGCCGCGCTGGGTCAACGGCACCATCGGCACGGTCACCCGCATCGACTCCAACGTCTACGTGGACGTGGACGGCGAGATCCACGAGGTCGAGCCGGCCATCTGGGAGAAGTTCAAGTACTCGTACTCCCCCGCCACCAAGAAGCTCACCAAAGACGTCGTCGCCGAGTTCACCCAGTTCCCGCTGCGGCTGGCGTGGGCGGTCACCATCCACAAGTCCCAGGGCAAGACGTACGACTCCGCGGTCGTCGACCTCGGCCAGCGGGCGTTCAGCCCCGGCCAGACCTACGTGGCCCTGAGCCGGATCACCTCGCTCGACGGGCTCTACCTGTCCCGCCCCCTGCGGCCGAGCGACATCATGGTGGATGCGGACGTCGAACGATTCATGCGCACCCGGCCCCGCGAGGGCTGAGGCGCGCACACGCCGAACACACGCGACAGGAGACTCAGATGGCGGTGACCTTCGTGCTCGACTTCAGTGACGGGCAGCACGTGGAGACGAGCGGGAACGGCGTGATCGGGCGCAACCCGGCCGCGCACACGCCGGGGACCGAGCTGGACGATCCGGCGCACGCCGAGCTGATCACGGTGGCGGACGACGCCAAGTCCATCTCGCGGGCGCACTTGGCGTTCGGGCAGTACGACGGGATCTTCTGGGTGCTCGACCTCGGGTCCGCCAACGGTACGACGATCGTGTATCCGGGCGACGGCGCGTACGCGTGCGACCCGAACACCCGGCACGAGGTCGATCCCGGGTCGACCGTGCGGTTCGGGAACGGATCGTTCGTGCTGCGGCGCGCGGGCGTCTAGGCGGCGGCTTTGGCCGCGGCCAGGTCTTCGAACAGCGACGTGTTGAACGCGTATGCGACGATGACCTCGTCGATGACGCGCTCGCGCTCCGCGTCGTCCCAGTCGACGGCGTCCAGCTGGGCGCGGTAGACGTCCTTGAACTCGCGCGGCTTCGCGATCTCCGCGAACAGGTAGAAGCCGACGCCGTTCGTCTCGAACCCGAACTGGCGCTGCATGAGGGTGCGGATGATCTGGCCGCCGGAGAGGTCGCCGAGGTAGCGCGTGTAGTGGTGGGCGATGAAGCCGCCCGGCCAGTCGGCGACCTCGTGGATGCGGTCGACGTAGCGCACCGTCGTGGGGACGGGGGCGATGCGGTCGCGCCAGTCCGCGCCGAGCAGGAACGCCAGGTCGGCCTCGATCGCGGGAAGGCGGGTCAGCTTCGGGGTAATGAAGGCGGCGGCCACCCGGTCGTCACTCATCCGGGCGGCGACCGCCTCCAGAGCCTCGTAGATGAAGTAGTGCTGGGCCACCAGGGCGATGTAGTCCTCACGGCAGCCCTTCCCGGTCATCAGGTCCTGCATGAAGCCGGCGCCCTCGCTGGACCCGTGATCGGTTCGGGCCCGTTCACGAAGGGCTTGGGAGAAGGGGATGATTGCTGCCACGATGCTCCAGCCGTTCGGGATGCTAGTTAGGGTTACCTAAGGAAGGGTGCCCTAAGTGTAGCAGCGAGGCTGGGAAACGCCAGGGTGTTGAAAGCCGGTCCGACGAAGCGCGGCTCAGTGGTGCCCGGAGTGCTGCAGGTGCACATCCACTGCCGCCACACCGGCGTCCGTGACACCGAGCGCCGGGATGGTGACGGCGCTGACCGCTGCTGCACTCAGCAGGAGCGCCAGTACGAAGCGCAGGGCGCCCGCATCCGGGTTGGCCGCCTTCCCGCGGCGCAGCACCACGGCGATGGTCGCAGCGACCGCGACGTCGAGCAGGGCGGCGACCGCGAGCGGCAACGGCGGCAGTGCCAGGACGGTCCCGGCCTCCGACGTCGCTCCCACTGTCGCGACGACCGCCCAGGCGCCCACGGGCACCAGCGCGGCGACGAGTGCCGCCCGGAAGAAAGGCGGACGGTCGCGGACGAAAGCCGCGACCGCCCACCCGAGCTCCCCTGCCGCGAACGCCACGAGGACGATCGCGGCCGGGAGGGGTGCGCTGGCGGCGAGAGCCGCGTGAAGCAGCCCTGCTCCCAGCGCAGCCACGGCGAGCCAGGCGCGGGTGGCCGCCGAGACGGCCACGCCTACAGCCTCCCCCTGAACTGCCCTGGTCATGGTGCTCACCGTGACTCGCCTCTCAGCCGGGTCAGGCGACGGCCGACGTGCGGCGGACGGTCTTCTCCGCGCCGAGGCCGACGCCGAGGAGCACGATGGCGCTCACCAGGTGAAGGAAGTGGTCGGGTGTGTTCAGCGCCAGGATGTTCGCGCCCGTGCCGACCAGGAAGAACCCGACGATGCCGAGCAGCAGGTAGACGGCGCCGACCGTGGTGTTCACGGCCTTGGCGGCGGCCACCCTGGTGAGCCCGGCGATGAGCAGCGCAGCGCCGATCAGCAGGTGGGCGATGTTGTGCAGCGGGTTGACCTCGAAGATGCCGAGGATGAGCCCACCCTTGGTGGCGACGAAGCCGACGCCGCCGGTGTAAGCGAAGCCGAGAAGCCCGACGACGAGATAGACGGCGCCGAAGATGGTGGCGACCAGACGGTTCGGTGATGTGCGCATGATGTTCCCTCCTAGTGTGCGGCGCGGCTGGCGCTGCGCCTCATCTCCTGGTTCGGAGGATGGGCGGGAACGGATTGGTCGCCTATTCGGTGCGCGGCTCGATGCCCAGCGTCCGGCACGCCGAACGGTAGAGCAGCACGACGGCTTTGCGGATGTCCGCGCGCTCGGCGACCGGGATCGTCCACGGGATGCGCACGTCCGTCGCGTGGTCGTCGGCGGCGACGACGCGCCACGTGCCGCCCTGCGCATCCAGTGCCGTCATCGTCGCCTGCGCGGCGTCCGGCACTCCGTTGGCGCGCACGATCACGAGGTTGTCGTCCGTGTGGTCGCTGTTCATGTGGCGGAGGACCGCGTCGACGATCTCGGGAGGGAAGCTCTGCATGCGTTCGATCGTATGCTGCACGGTGCGCCCCCCCGTGAGCGGTTAGAATCCTTTGACCAGGGACACCGAACCCATCGGGGGATGGCAATGCGACGACGAGCGAGACGGATCACCGCCGTCGCACTGGCGAGCGTCCTCGCCCTGGTTCTGGCCGCGTGCACCCCGAATGCCGGCGCAAGCTCCACGCTGCCGAAGCAGGTTGCCGGCGGCTTCTCCTCCGAGGTCACGGGCAAGCTGAAGACCGCGGTGACGGACGCCATGAAGCAGGCAGGCGCATCCGGAGCGATGGTCGGCGTGTGGGCGCCGTGGGCGGGCAGCTGGACCGACGGCATCGGCACCACGACCCTCAAGGGATCGAAGCCGGTCACCGCCGGCATGACCTTCCGGATCGCGCAGAACACCATGCCGATGACGTGCACGGTGCTGCTCGGCCTGGTGGACGACGGCACGGTCGAGCTCGACGACCCGCTCACCAAATGGCTGCCGGGGCTGGTCGGCGTCGACGGCGTCACCCTGCGGGAGCTGTGCCAGAACACCTCGGGCATCGGCGACTTCCAGGGCCAGCTGAACCACATTTTCCTCAACAACCCCACCAGGCAGTGGCCGGCGCTCGAACTCGCCAGCGACGGCCTCGCAACGCAGCCGTTCGGCAAGCCGGGCGAGAAGCTCGGGGTGTCGATGACGAACTTCGTGCTGCTCGGCATGGCGCTCGAGAACGCGGCGGGGAAGTCGTGGCAGGACCTCTACTCCCACTACATCTTCGACAGGCTCGGGATGACGTCGAGCTCGTTCCCCGGTCCGTCGCAGCTCACCGTTCCCGGCCCGCATCCTGCCGGGTACTCGGTGGGCATCGACCCTGCGGGCGCCGTGGTCTGTGAGCCGATGCGGGATGTGACGCAGCTGTCGCCGTCGATGGGCTGGACCGCATCCGGTGTCGTCTCGAACGTCCCGGACCTGAAGGCATACGTGCAGGCTCTCGCCAGCGGCTCGCTGCTGTCGGAGAAGTCGGCGAAGGCGCAGGCCACCGGCATCCCGAACGGGTCGGACTGGCAGAAGTACGGGCTCGGCGTGCAGATCCTCGGGCCGCTGCGCGGCAGTGCAGGAGCGATGCCGGGCTACATGTCGGCGATGTACAGCGACCCGTCGTCCGGCCTGACCATCGTGGTCGCCCTCAACAACTCGACGCCGGGGCCCGCGTTCGCGCAGTACCTCGCGCAGCGGCTCGCCTCCATCGTCTCCAAGGTGCCGGCGAAGGTGAAGGGCGCGAAGGTCGTCGCCGGGCTTCCGTGGTCGGAGGCGCAGATGACGGAGGCCATCGGCAAGACCGTACCGTGCCCTCCCGCCAAATAGTGCGCGGGGTCTGAATTCAGGCGCCCACGAGGGCTGCGAGTTCGGCCTGCACGGGGAACACGTCGTCGTCGAGCACCAGCTGGAGTCCAGCGCCGGTCGCCCTATTGACGAGAACGGGAGCGGCGAGGTTGACCGTGCTGCCCTCGCGCGACGGGGTGACGACGACGAGCGCCAGCACCTCGTCCGCCGTGCTGACGCCGAGGTCGGCGGCCTTGTCGTCCGGGAGTTCCGGCGAATAGCCGGGCAGGTGCCTGGCCGCGTCGATCGTGAACAAGCGGATCTCCGGGCGCTCGGCGGCCTGCAGCGTGTACAGGCCCTCCGCGCCGGCGACGGCGGTGAGTTCGAAGTCGACCAACGGCTCCAGGCCGGGAGGCGGGGCGAGGAAGCTGACGGCGCTCATCGGAGGAAGTCCATCAGCGTCGGCTGCAGCACCTTCGCCGTGACGGCGATCGCGGTCTGGTAGTTCACATCCTGGGTCTTCAGGTCGAGGAGGACCTTGCTGAGATCGACGTCCTCGAGGCTCGCGCGCTGGCCCTCGAGCGAGTTCGAGTTCACCGCGAGCGTGTCCTTCGCCTTGTCGATGCGAGTCTGGTGCCCACCGATCTCCGCGTGCTCTCCCACGATTGCCTTCATCCGGTTGTCGATCTCGCCGAGGCGAGGTCCCGTGTTCACCCCGGAGCGCAGATCGCTCACGGTGTTGTCGATGAGCGCGAACACCGAGCTCGCCCCCGTGCCGAACACCGCTGCGCCGTCGGAGTCGACGCGCACGGTCGAGTCTGGACCGACTCTGCGGTCGACTGTACTCCCGGCGACGCCGGTGAACGTGTAGTCGGGCTGGAACGCGACGCCCGCGTTCGAGTTGCCCGCGAAGACCGTTCGGCCGAGGTAGGTGGTGTTCGCGAGCGAGAGCAGGCTCTTCTTGAGGCCGTCGAGCTCGGTGGCCACGGCCTCCTTCGCCTCGGGAGAGAGTGCGCCGTCGTTGGAGCCCTGCACCGTGAGGTCGCGGACCCTGTTCATGATCGCCTCGACGGAGGTGAGCGTGGAGTCGGCGGTGGTGAGCCAGGCGTCCCCGTTGTCCGCGTTGCGCGCGTACTGTGCGTTGGCCGCCTGGTCGGAGCGGACGCCGAGGGCGCTCGCCGTGGCAGTCGGGTCGTCCGACGGCCGGTTCAGGAGGCGCCTGCTCGTCGCCTGATCGTAGAGCGCGGTCTGCCGCTGCAGGCTGGCCTGCAGATTGTTCTGCGCGCTGAGCGTCTGGGTCGCGTTCGTCACACGGGTGAACACGGTTACCTCCCGACCAATCCGGTGTGGTTGATGAGCACGTCGAGCGCTTCGTCGACCGCGGTCATCACGCGGGCGGCACCCTGGTACGCATGCTGGAACGCCAGCATGTTCATGTTCTCTTCGTCGAGGTCGACGGACGAGTTGGAGAGTTGCGCGTTCACCGCGCCCTTGGAGGCGAGGTCGGCCAGCGCGGACTGCTGCTGCTCCGACTTGCTCGCCACGCCGATGCGCACGACGAACGCCGTCCACTGCTTGTCGACCGCGTTCGGGCCGGTGCCGAGCTGGGCGATGGCCCCGGCGAGGCTGCCGTCGCTTCCGCCCGCCCCCGGCGTCCCCGTCGCGATCTGGCCGATGGTGGTCGGCACCACGGACAGGCCGAGAGCGGCGGGCTTGGTGGCGTCGATAGCGAAGAAGTCGAGGCCGGTCGCGCCGCTCGGGGTCGCTCCCGTGCGGTGCAGGTCGTTCACCCGCTGGGCGAGCGTGACCGCGAAGGCGTTGTACCCGGCCGCTGCCTCAGCCAGCACTCCCCCGGTGCCGGATGCGTCTGCCGGCGCGAGCGTGGAGATCGCGCCGGAGATGGCGCCGCCCTCCATCGCGATGGCGGAGCCCGGACGGCTCGCCCACTCAAGGCGGACGGGGTCGCCTGTCGCATCCCCCATCAGCCGGGCGCCTGCGGCCTGAACGGCATTGAACGAGGTCTCGGAGACGATCGCGTTGCCGCCGATCAGCACATCCACCGTTCCGTCGTCGCGCGGGCGCACGACACCGCCGGCGAGGTTGGCGATCTGCGTGGTGAGCACGTCGCGGCGGTCCATCAGCTCGTTCGCCGAGCCCCCGGAGGCCAGCGTCGACCGGATGCGGCCGTTGAGCTCTGCGACCTGGCTCGCGGCCTGGTTGAGGTCGGTGACCATGCCGTCCACGTTGGTGCGCAGAGCGCTCCACTGGTTGTCGACGGACGCGTAGCCCTGCGAGATCTGGGTGACCAGGCTTCCCGCCTGGCCGAGCAGCACGCCGGCCGGCGCCTGCTCCCCCGCCTGGTTGGACACGTCCGACCAGGCCGACCAGAACTTCTGCAGCTGCGCCGAGATGCCGTTCGTGCCCGGCTCGTTGAGGGAGGCTTCGAGCGTGGAGAGGGCGGACGCCCTGGTGTTCGAGTATCCGGAGAGGGCCGTGGTGGTGCGCACCCGCGCATCCAGTGCTGCATCGTCGAGACGCTGGATGCCGTCGACGCTCACACCCTGGCCCGGGCGGACGCCGCCGACGAAAAGCCCGGCCTGGTTGAGCGCCGGCACGCCGGACGTCTGGACGCGCTGCCTGGTGTATCCCTGCGTGTTGGCGTTGACCAGGTTCTGGCCGACCACATCCAGGCCCGCCTTGGCGGCGACCAGCCCGGTGTACGCGGTGTTGAGTCCGCTGAAGGTGCTCATCCTGTCGCTGTCCTACGCTTCCGTGTCGAAGAGCCTGGCAGTGGATGCGCCGGGCCGGCTCTCGCCGCCCGCGCCGTACACCCCGGGGTCTCCCCCGCCGCCGGCGAGGCCGTTGATGGTCTCCTGGGTGGAGCGGGCCGCTTCGCGCAGCAGGCGCTCGTTGGTGTCGCGCACCTCGGCGATCTGGGCGGTGAGCTCGATCATGGCGGCCAGGTGCGAGGCGAAGATGTCGGACCAGATGCCGTCGGGGGCGGCCGTGGCGAGTTCGCGGAGGCTGGAATCGGGGCTGATCCCCCACTCCTCTGCGAGCGAGGCGACCTCGACGGTGCGGGCGAGCCCGACGGAGCGCATGCGCTCCATCACCTGCTCGACCTCGCGGGTCGCGTGGGAGATCCAGCGCGACTTGCCCGCGGTGAGCAGTAGCTGCTCCTCCTCGAGCTTGAAGAGCAGCAGCTCGAGCAGCTCGCGTTCCTTCCAGAGCTGCGCAGAGAGTTCACTCGCCGCCATGTCGCTACCAACCTCCTCGTGAGTCGTCGTGCGCACATGGTCCCCTTGTGTCCGCGGCGCCGGTCTGCGCCGTCACCAGAGACCATCGGCAGGTTTGGCCTCGATGTTAGGGGCGGCGGCCAGTGAGTTGGCTGGGACGCCTAGCGCTTTTCACATGAATGTCAGTATTCCCCGTACTGGGGGTAGGTACTGCCCCATAGTGGGGGCGCGACACCCCCGCGCGGAGTTACTTGCAATTGTTACCGTGAACACGAGCAAGACCCCTAGCGCCTGTTCGGCACCCGAAGTAAGTCCGGACATTCCACAGAACCGCCCGAGCACCACCCGCACCGAAACCACCGGCGAAGGCCGGACGGACGCGGGCGCTCGGCAAACCAGGACAGGGGTCGCCCGCGTGAACCGCACAGAACGCAACACGCTCGTCGTCGAGAATCTGCCGCTCGTCGGCTACCTCGTCTCCGACCTGTGTTCACGAGCGACGCACCTGTCGCGCGACGACCTGGCCTCCGCCGGCGCCCTCGCCCTCGTGCAGGCCGCCGGAGCGTTCGACCCGACACTGGGCATCCCGTTCGGGGCATACGCCCGCACCCGCATCGTCGGCGCGTTCGCCGACGAGATGCGCGCGAGCGATTGGGCGACCCGCTCGGCCCGCAAGCGCATCAAAGAGACGATGGCGGTGCAGGAGAGCCTCACCGCCGGCCTCGGCCGCACGCCCAGTGTCGAAGAGATCGCCAACGCGCTGGGCGTCGACCGCGAGACGGCGGCCGCTGCGCTGTCCGACGCATCCAGGACCGTCACCACCATCGACGAGACCGTCGAGACGATCCTCGTCTCCGACGCCGTCTCCCCCGAGGACTCGCTACTGGCCGGAGAGCAGACCGCATACGTGCGCGCCGCCGTCTCCGCCCTCCCCGACCGGATGCGCTACGTGGTCGAGGCCATCTACTTCGACGACCGCACCGTGACGGAGGTCGCGGAAGAGCTCGGCATCACCCACTCGGCCGTGTCGCAGCAGCGCTCGGAGGCGATCCGCCTCATGCGCGAGGGCATGGCCACGCACTACGCGGACGAGGGAGACCCGGAGGTCATCGAGGCGAAGACCTCGCAGGCCCGCCGCAGCGCATACCTCGCCCGCCTCGCGCAGCACGCGGTGGCGAACGTCGCGCGGCTCTCGCCGCCGCCGTCGTCCACCTCGGCACGCGCATCCTGAACTCGTCGCAGATCGTCGCAGATCATCGCTAACGGGATGGGCGCGACGGCCGATAGAAGATGTTGCAGCCCACGGACGGGCCGCACAAACCCAATCATGGAGGAATAGCAATCATGGGTATGCAGATCAACACCAACGTGTCGGCACTCAACGCCTACCGCAACCTGAACAACACGCAGAGCGACCTGTCGAAGTCGCTCGAGAAGCTGTCCAGCGGCCTCCGCATCAACCGTGCGGCGGACGACGCGGCAGGCCTGGCGATCTCGCAGGGCCTGAAGTCGCAGGTCGGAGGCCTCACGGTCGCCGCCCGCAACGCTCAGGACGGCATCAGCGTCGTGCAGACCGCTGAAGGTCAGCTGACCGAGGTCCACTCGATCCTGCAGCGCGTGCGCGACCTGGCCGTCCAGGCCGGCAACGACTCGAACAACGCCGACTCGCGCGCCGCTATCAAGACCGAGGTCGACCAGCTCACGAAGGAGCTCACCCGCATCTCGGGCGACGCGAACTTCAACGGCATCAAGCTGCTCGATGGCTCCAACGCCACGCTGACCTTCCAGGTCGGTGCGGGTTCCGTTGCCGCCAACGACCAGATCGCGGTGGACCTGTCCGGTGCGAACGTCGCGACCGTCGCGACCGCCGTCGGCGCGCTCACCTTCGACAGCGCTGCGAACGCGCTGACCTCGATCGCTGCTCTGGACACCCAGATCACGAACGTGTCGACCGCTCGCGCCAACCTCGGTGCGGTCCAGAACCGCTTCGAGAGCACCATCCGCAGCCTCAACGTCTCCAAGGAGAACCTGTCGGCCGCGAACTCGCGTATCACCGACACCGACATGGCGGACGAGATGGTGAAGTACACCCGCTCGAACATCCTGTCGCAGGCCGGCACCGCGATGCTCGCGCAGGCCAACCAGTCCGGCCAGGGCGTTCTGCAGCTGCTCCGCTAGTAGGGCCGCGGCCGGGATGCGCAACCCCAAAGCGCATCCCGGCCGCACCACCGGCTGACCCTTCCCGCACGCGGGCAGGACAGCGAGAAGACACGAAGGGAGACGCTCATGGGCTTGGCCATCGACGGGCTGATCAGTGGTCTCAAGACCACCGACCTCATCGACCAGCTGATGCAGGCGGAAGCCATCCCGCAGACCCTGCTGAAGAACAAGGTCAGCGACTCCACCAGCTACATCACCGCGATGCAGGCGCTCAACACGAAGGTCGCCGCGCTCGCAGACGCCGCGACGAAGGCGTCGAAGCCGGCAGGCACAGACCTGCACACCGCGTCCAGCAGTTCCACGGCTGTGACCGTCACCGCAGGAGTGGGTGCCGTCGACGGCACCATCGACTTCACGGTGGACAAGGTTGCCCAGTCCCAGGTGATCGTCACCGGCCCCCTCACCCAGTGGCCGGACGAGCCGCCCGTGCTCACCTTCGTCGCCGCAGACGGCACGACCAAGCAGGTCACCGCGGCGAGCTCATCCCTCGCCGACGTCGCCGCAGCGATCAACAAGGCGGGCGTCGGCGTCAGCGCCACCCGCGTCGCGGCCGGCCTCGACCCGGTCAGCGGCGCGCAGACCTACCGGCTGCAGCTCAGCTCCACCGCCACCGGCTCGACCGGGGCGTTCACCGCATACCGCGGAACCCCGGCCGACGTCACGGCGGGAGCGGCCACCAACCTGCTCACGGAGCCGGGCGCAGCCCAGGTGCGTGCAGCACAGGATGCGCAACTCACCCTCTGGAGCGGCACCGGCGCCGCGCAGGCCGTCACCTCCACCACCAACTCCTTCGCCGACGTGCTCCCCGGTGTCTCGATCACCGTGAGCGCAGCATCCACCACCCCCGTCACGCTGACAGTGGCCCGCGACGACAAGTCGATCACCGACCTGGCGAACACCCTGGTCAGCAGCCTGAACGACATCTTCGGCTACGTCAGCTCGAAGCAGGCGGTGTCGACCACCACCAACGCGACGGGCGGCACGGTCGTCACGGCCGGAGCGTTCACCGGCGACTCGACGGTGCGGGACGCGAACCAGAAACTGCTGAGCGCCGCATCCGCCCCCATCGACGGCGTCTCGCCGTCCAAGTACGGCATCACCATCACCCGCGACGGAACCCTCACCTTCGACAAGGACGTTTTCGGGGCTGCGCTCGCGGCCGACCCGGAGAAGGTGAAGGCGGTCGTCCAAACGATCGCCGGCCGCGTCGCCGACGCCGCCACGGCGACCAGCGACAAGTACGACGGCACGATCACCACCAAGATCGCCGGCGAACAGAAGACGGTGAAAGGCCTCAACGACCAGATCACCGACTGGGATTCCAGGCTCGCCGACCGCCGCTCGACCCTGGAGAAGACCTACGCGAACCTCGAAGTGCAGTTGCAGCAGCTGCAATCGCAATCCTCATGGCTGACCGGCCAGCTCGCCTCGCTCTCATCGAGTTCCTCGTGAGCCTCCTGAGCGGCACGGCCGCCAAACTCAACGCGTACAACAGGGATGCGATCCTCTCTGCCTCCCCCGTGCGCCTCCTGACGATGCTCTACGACCGGCTGGTCCTCGACCTGACCCGCGCGGAGACCGCACAGCGCGACGGCAACTGGCCGGTGGCCTGGGAGAACCTGCGCCACGCCGACCAGATCGTCGCCGAACTCGCCTCCTCCCTCCGCCTCGACGCCTGGGACGGCGCAGACGGCCTGCTGCAGCTCTACACCTATGTGGCCGACCTCATCGTCTTCGGCAACATCGAACGCGACCCGGACAAGATCCGCGAAGCCATCGACCTCATCGAGCCGCTCCGCCAGACCTGGCACGAAGCCGCGGCACTCCTCCCCTCGGAGACGGGCGGCACCCTTGGCACAGCCTGACGACTTCGCCCAGTGGGAAGAAGACGACGCACACTCCCCCACCGGCTGGGAGGACGCGCTCACCCAGATGGAGCACGACCTCCAAGGCGCACTCGCCACGATCGACCCGGTGCCTTGGCGCCCACCCATCGCCCTCGGCCCGATCCCGCCGGAACTGATGGAGCGCGCGGCGCGCATCCTGGAAGCGCAGATGCACACCATCCGCTACCTGGAAGACGTGCGCCAGACGACGGCGAAGCACCTGGCCGCCGTGCGCTCGGTGCCGTCGGCCGAGGTGGGGCCGCATCCGGTGTACTTCGATTTGATCGGTTAGCGGTCCGCGTCTCCGAAGTGCGCGGCGAGTGCTGCGGGGTCACTGATGTCGCCGCTGAAAAGCGTGCCGTCGATGAGGACCGTCGGGGTGGACACGATGCGTTTGAGGTCCGTTCCAGGAACGGGTGTTGTCGTGGCGCGATTGGTTTCGGACTGTACCCACCTGTTGAACGTGCCGTCGTCGATGCAGTTCACGACGCCGGACCCAGTGATGGACGCAGGAAGCAGGCCTTTGATCTCCGCGTCGGTGAGTCCCGGGGTGTTCTCTGCCGGTTGATGCGCGAAGAGAGCTTGGTTGAAGTCCAGGAAGGACGCGGGCGCGTGGTCGGCTACGCATACCGCTGCGTTCGCCGCCCGGAGGGAGTACTTGGTGCCTGAGGACATGGTCGTGAGAATGGCCAACGGATGGACTTCGAGCGTCGCCGTTCCTGCAGCGACGCGGGAGGCCAGCTGCTGTCCGTTCGTGGACTCGAAGGTGCCGCAGTGGGGGCAGAGGTAGTCCTGGTAGATCACAACACGCACCGCACCGCTCGTGGTATCGCCGATGACGATCGCTCCCGATTGAGTGTTCCGCGGTGCAGGTGGAGGTTGGATGGCCGCCATGATCCCCATCGTGACTGCGAGCCCAATGGCAACGATGCCGACCGTTCCCCCGCCGACTGCGAACAGCCGCCTCCGCTTGGAGCGGCGACGTTCCTCTTCACGGAGAGCGCGCGCAGCGATCCGAGCCGCATCGCGTCGATCCCGCTTCGGAATCTTCGGGTGAAGGTCTGTCATCGTGTTTCCTTCGTTATGTCTGTCACAGGCTGGTGAGGAAGGGCCAGAGAAGCGGGAAGTTCGCGAGCAACACGAGGAAGACGACCGAATAGCAGAGGAGAGCGATGGGCCACAGCCATACCCGCAGCACTGCTCCGCCGGCGGACCGGACTGCCGCGCCGCCGAGGGCGCCGCTGGAGGCAGCCCACGCCGCCGTGGCGAGCGTCAGTGGAATCATCACGGCCCAGACCACAAGGCAGTAGGGGCACAGCGCGCCGATCGACGACACCGTCTGCACCATCAACCACACGATGAATCCCATCCCCAGGCACACGCCGACGACGAACGCAAGAACGAACCATCGTGGGAACCGGGCTCCGCTCACAAGGCTGACCCCGACAACGATCGGCGCCACGAAACACACCACGCCGATCAGTGGATTGGGGAAGCCGAGCAGCGCCCCCTGCCACGAGTCCATCGCCGGCGCGCAGGTGATGAAGGGGTTGACGCTGCAAGTGAGTTGCGCGGTCGGCGATTCAAGGTGCTTGAGCTTCTCGAGCACGAGCGCAAAGGATGCGGCCAAGCCCACGAGCCCGAGCACGACGAAGAGCGCACCACCGTACGTGTGCGATTGCTTGCTGATGATGCGCTCCTTGTCGTTGATCGGTGGTTAGCGGCGCTCGACGAACCACTTCGCGTTATTGGTCGTGAGGTTGCACGAAGCAGCGAGGGCGCCGCTGAGCGGGGCCTTCATCCATTCGCTGTATTTCGTCCACGTCGACTCCCACGGCCACGCCGCGTAGCAGGTGACGCCCAGACGGAATTCGCCGCTTCCGCTGCAGCGCTCGCGGCAGGTGCGGCAGCCACGGCCATCCCGTCGAGGACAGCTAGGGAGCCGGGGCCAATGTCACGAATCCACGTGTCAGATTATTCATTTTACATCTCTTTTTGCTGAGCAACTTCGCCCGCAAAAGGCAGCTGCATCCGGTTTGCTTCGATGTGACCGGCTGACGCGTATATACTCTCTCGACAAAGGCATATATGTTGAGGAGGAGTGCGATGAGCAACGCCACACTGCCGACCCGGAGCAAGAAGCTGATCGCCTTCCGTGACGACCAGATCCGGGCTCTCGCCTCCATTGCGGACGACACCGGCTCGAACTTCACCGCAACGGTCCTCGACGCCGTCGACGCGTACATCGCCGCGCACGACAGCACCACGCAGCAGATCGTCGAGCGGCTGGCGACGAAGAACGCCGGTCTCCTCGAGCGACTGCGGGACGCTTGAGCGTCCGGTTCATCACGCTGGACGAGGCGCTGCTCGTCATTCAGGTGGTGCACGGGCGTGAACCTCGCGGATTCATCCGGGACACCGTGCTGCTGCAATCGGCGCTGGAACGACCGAAAGCCACCCTCTTCGGCCGCGATGCATACCCCGACGACTATGCGAAGGCGGCCGCCCTTCTGCACTCGATAACCAGGAACCATCCGCTGCTCGACGGGAACAAGCGCGCGGGCTGGCTCCTGTGCGCCCTGTTCTTCGACCTGAACGGCTACGAGGAGCGCTACGACGAAGACGCGATGTTCGACTTCATCCTCGCCGTATCTGCGGGCGAGATGGAGGAGATCGGGCAACTCGCACGGCAGCTAGCCGTGTGGTTCAGTCGCCGCTGACCACTGGCGAATACCGCACGTAATCGGAGACCTTATCCCCCGCCCCCTTCGCCTCGCCGAATCCATCGTTGCGGAACCGTAACTCCCCCTGCGGCACGGTGAGCGTCACCGCAGCACCGGTGGCGGAGCAGGCGGCGGCCGCGCCGTCCGATTCGGGCACGACCACGAGGCAGACCCCTGAGCCGTCGGTTTGGCGGGTGAGGTAGACGCGCATCCCGTTCGCCAGACCCTGATACCGGGATGATGCGGCATCCACGTCGAGGGAGCGAGCGGCCGGGGGCAGCGCATCGGACGAGACCCGTTTCTGTGTGAACGGAGCAGGCGTGGTGGCCACGCACGCCGTGAGCGAGAGCCCGGCGAGGATCGAGCATGCGCACGCCAGGCGCCTACGCCCCGATGAGAAATTCCACATGCCATGACGGTAGCGTGTCGGCCGCAATCGGGCCGCGCCGGCGAGGCCGCAGCGGTTTCCACACACACCTCCTCCAGCCTGTGGATAACTCTGTGCAAAACAGGTGGATGAGGTACGGAAACGTGTGGAGGACACGCGCGAGATGTGTGGACTCTCAGAGGTTCTCAAGGTTCAAAACCGTCTCTGATCAGGCTTTCTGAACGCCATGACTCAGTTTCGAACAGGACTTCGAAACTACCACCGTGTAATTCGACCACTGTGCAGAGCTGTGGATGAACCTGTGCACGAAGACGGTTACAGAGCCCTTTCCACAGGCCGATTTTCACAAAGCAGCTAACGTTCGCGAGAGCCCTGCCGATAGCAGAGAGTGAGCACGGACAGCTCGCAGATCAGGCCACGGATCGGCCGCCACACCAGACGAATCTCCGATGGGATGCAGCTGTGCTCGAATCCGTGACCAGTGCCGCGCTCGCGAGTGCCCTCGACGGCCTCGCCGCCCGGCAGCGCGCTATCGCCAACAACATCGCCAACGTCAACACGCCCGGATACACCGCAGAGCGCGTGTCGTTCGAGGATGCCCTCGCTCGGTCCGTCGCGCACGGGGACGGGCACGCCGCATCCACTGTCGCCCGCTCGCTCGAGCCGACCAGGACAGACGGCAACAACGTCAACCTCGACACAGAGACCCTGTCCAACGTGGACACCGTGCTGCGCTTCCAGTTCGCCTCGCAGGCGGCCGGCGGCCAGTTCTCGTCCATCCGAGCGGCACTGAGGACCAGCTGATGACATTCGACGCGATCGGCATCGCGGGCACGGGACTGACCCTGCACCGCAAGTGGCTCGACGCCATCTCCGACAACCTCGCCAACATCAACACGGCGAAACCGACCGACGGGGCCGCCTTCCAGGCGCGCTACGTGGTCGCCCAGGAGGGCGAAGGCACCACCGGTGTCTACGTCGCGGGCGCCGCATACGGCAGCGCCGAGGGGCGGATGGTCTACGAACCGGACAACCCCGTCGCCGACGAGAACGGCTACGTGCGATATCCGGACATCGACCTGTCGTCGCAGATGGGCGCCCTCATCATGGCGCAGCGCGGCTACCAGGCCAACGCGGCCGTCGTCGACCGCGCCAAAGAGTCGTACCAGGCAGCCCTCGAGATCGGACGCAACTGATGCCCATTCCCGCCATCGGCGCCGTCAGCGCCATCGACACCACCGGCGCCACCAGTGCGCTGTCCGCAGCATCCGGGGCCACCGGCACCGGGGGAGCGGCGTTCGGGAACTCGCTCACCGGCGCCATCGACAACCTGCAGCAGCTGCAGGGCACCAGCGACAACCTCGCCATCAAGGCCGTCACCGGCGACCTCACCGACATCCACGACGCGACCATCGCGTCGTCGCGCGCCCAGGTCACCCTCGAACTCGTCGCCGGCGTCCGCAACAAGGCCGTGGATGCGTTCAACGAGATCATGCGGATGCAGGCCTGATGCCCCAGCAGGTCACGAGCTTCTTCCGGCGGATCGGCGACACGATCCGCGGGTTCTCGATCGCGCAGCGCGTCATCGCCATCATCGGCGTGGCCGTGGTCGCGCTCGGCGTCACCGGGCTTGCGATGTGGGCGTCCCAGCCCGCGTACACCCCGCTGTTCTCCGGGCTGCAGGCGACGGATGCGTCCAGCATCGTCGACCAGCTCCGCACCGACGGCGTCCCGTACCAGCTCACCGACGGCGGAGGCACGATCCTCGTGCCGCAGCAGAAGGTGTACGACGAGCGACTCAAGGCCGCGTCCGCCGGGCTGCCGACGGCGACGACGGGCGGATACTCGCTGCTCGACAAGATGGGCGTCACCTCGTCCGAGTTCCAGCAGTCCGTCACGTACAAGCGTGCGATGGAAGGCGAGCTGGGCTCGACGATCAGCGCCATGAAGGGCGTCAAGACCGCATCCGTGCGCCTGGCGATCCCGGAGGACACCGTGTTCGTGTCCGAGAAGAAGGACCCGACGGCCTCGGTCTTCGTGGAGACCCAGAACGGCGTGACCCTGTCCGCCGACCAGGTGCAGGCGATCGTTCACCTCACCAGCGCGGCCATCACCGGGATGAAGCCGACCGATGTCGCCGTCATCGACGCATCCGGGACCGTGCTCAGTGCCGTCGGCACCGGCGCGGTCGGGGGAGCGGACAAGCAGGCCAGCGACTACGAGACCCGCGTGAAGACGGCCGTGCAGGCGATGCTGGACAAGGTCGTCGGCCCGGGCAACGCCACGGTCGCCGTCGCCGCGGACGTGAGTACGGAGTCCGCGCAGCGCACGGAGGAGACGTACACGACTCCGACGAACGCGCCCTCGCTCAGCGAGACCACGCAGTCCGAGACGTACACCGGCTCCGGGGGAGGAGCGGCGGGCGTGCTCGGCCCGGACAACATCGCCGTGCCCAACGGGGCCAACGGCAACGGCACGTTCAACTCGCAGTCGAGCACCAAGGACAACGCGGTCGACAAGGTCACCGAGCAGCGCACCATCCCGGCAGGAGCCGTGAACAAGCAGACCGTCTCCGTCGCCCTCAACAAGGATGCGGTCGGCGGCGACGTGAGCACGAACGAGATCCGCAACCTCGTCAACGCCGCAGCGGGGATCGACGTGGCCCGCGGCGACTCCGTGAGCGTGGAGATGGTCAACTTCAGCAAGGCGAGCGCCACCGAGGCCGCCAAGGCGATCCAGGAGGCGAAGGACGCAGCCGCAGCGGACCAGCTCACCGGCATCATCCGCTCGTCGATCATCGGCGCCGCCATCGTCGCAGCGATCATCATCGCGTTCGCGCTCTTCCGCCGCAGCCGCAAACGCGCGGAGGAGAACGCATCCGTCGAGGGCACCGACACCGTCGAACTGGACGCTGCCGCGTTCCCGATCGCCCTCGAACAGGCGCCGCCCACCGTGCCCATGCAGCTCGATCCGGTGCCGGACCCGACCGCTCCCGAGCTGGAGGCCGAGCGCCGCCGCGCCGAGATCGAAGCGCTCGCCGAACGCGACCCGCAGAAGACGGCCGAGTTCCTGCGCAGCCTGATGGATGAACGGCAGGGCGTATGAACGAGCTCAAGGCGCCGCTGAGTGGGGCGCAGAAGGCCGCCATCGTGCTGATGAACATGGATCAGCAGCGTGCGGCGCAGGTGATGAAGCAGTTCTCCGAGGAGGAGGCAGACGAGATCACCGCGGAGATCCTGCGCCTGCGCAGGGTCGACCCCGCCATCGCCGAGAAGGCGATCAGCGAGTTCCACGACCTCACCGTGCGCGGCGGGATGAGCACCCGCGGCGGCAGGGACATCGCGGTCGGGCTCCTCGAAGCGTCGTTCGGCGCCGAGAAGGCCACCGGCGTGCTCAACCGCGTCGCGTCGAGCATGGCCGGCAAGCAGTTCGAGTTCCTGGATGCCGTCGAGCCCGGCCAGGTGCAGATGCTGCTCACCGGCGAACTCCCGCAGACCAGCGCGCTGGTGCTGGCCCACCTGCGCCCCGACCACGCATCCCGCATCCTCGCCGGACTCGACGAGACTGCCCGCGCGGACGTCGCGCACGCCATCGCCACGATGGGCAGCGCCAGCCCGGATGCGGTCCGTGTCGTCGCAGACACGCTCAAGCAGCGCGCGGGGGCCGTCGTCGGCTCGCGCGACTCGTCCGACGTGGTCGGGGGAGTGCAGCCGCTCGTCGACATCATCAACCGTGCGGACGCGAGCACGGAGAAGGCGCTGCTCGAAGCCCTCGAACGCCGCAACCCCGAGCTGGCGGAAGAGGTCCGCTCCCGGATGCTCACCTTCGCCGACATCGTCAAGCTGGAGGACCGCGACGTGCAGCAGGTGCTGCGCGGCATCGATGCAGCCATGCTGGCCGTGGCGATGAAGGGCGCGACCGAGCAGGTCATCGAGACCATCACGACCAACCTGTCCGAGCGCAACAGGGAGATCCTCGCGGACGAGATCCGCGTGCTCGGCCCTGTGCGCCTCTCGCAGGTGGAGGACGCCCGCGCCGAGATCGTGCGGGCGATCCGCGACCTGGAGGCCACGGGCGCGATCACCGTGCAGCGAAACGACGAGGACGCGTATGTCGAATGACGCCGTGTTCGCCCCCGTCGCGATCCCTGTGATCGCGGAGACCGCCGAAGCCGTCGCACAGGCCGGCGTCGCTCGCTCGCGCGGGTATGCCGCCGGGTACGCGGACGGCCTGCGGGCGGCGGCGGAAGAACAGCGGGCGTGGCGCGCGGCGGCCGACGCCGAGCGTGCGGCGGACGATGCGGCGGCGGCGGAACGGCTCGCGGTGCTCGCCACCGCTCTGCGGAATGCGGCGATCGAGCTGCGCGAGGCGACGGTGCCGGTGCTCACTGAGGCAGAGGAATCCCTGGTCAACGCTGCTTTCCACCTGGCTGAGGCCGTGGTGGGGGATGCGTTGACCGACCGCACGGCCGCCGCGCGCGCCGCCGTGGCGCGCGTTCTCGGCGGAGACGTCGCTGGGGCGGTCGCCGTCGTGCGGCTGAACCCGGACGACCTCGCCGCCATCGGCGCAGGGGCCGCCGGAGACGCCGTGCGGCTCGTGGCCGATCCGACGCTCGCGCCGGGGGATGCGGTGGGCGAGCTGCCCGACGGCTGGCTGGATGCGCGCATCCACTCGGCGCTCGACCGTGCACGGGAGGCGCTGGGATGAGTGCAGCCCTGGACACCGCGACCCTTCCGCGCATCGCAGACGCCGTGCGCGCCGCGCGCGTCGAGAAGGTGGGCCGCGTCGTCGGCATCGTCGGCCTCGGCGCAGAGGTGGAAGGCGTTCCCGCCGCTATCGGCGACGTCGTCGTGGTGGGGGAGCGGCCCGGCGTTCACGCGGAGGTCGTCGCGACCTCGGCCGAACGCATCCGGGTGATGCCGTTCGGCAGGCTGACCGGCATCGGGGCTGGTGCTCCCGTCCGTGCGCTCGGCGCTCCGCTGCTCGTGCCGACCGGGCGCGGGATGCTCGGCCGCGTCATCGACTCCCTCGGCCGCCCTGTGGACGGCAAGGGCCCGATCGAGCCGGACGGGTTCGTCCCCATCGACAACCGTGCGCCGGAGGCCATGCGCAGGGCGCGCATCCAGAGCCCGCTCGGCCTAGGGGTGCGCGTGCTGGACACGCTCGTCACGGTCGGGCGCGGGCAGCGGCTCGGCCTGTTCGCCGGCTCCGGTGTGGGGAAGTCGTCGCTGCTGTCGATGATCGCGCGCGGCACGGAGGCGGAGATCTCGGTGATAGCGCTGGTGGGGGAGCGCGGCCGCGAGGTGCGCGAGTTCCTCGAAGACGACCTCGGGCCGGAGGGGCTCGCCCGCTCGATCGTCGTGGTCGCGACCTCCGACGAGCCCGCCGTCATGCGCCTCCGCGCGGCGTTCACCGCGACCCGCATCGCCGAGTCGTTCCGCGACGCAGGCGCACACGTGGTGCTGATGATGGACTCGCTGACCCGTGTCGCGATGGCGCAGCGCGAGATCGGCCTCTCGGTGGGCGAACCGCCCGCCACCCGCGGATACCCGCCGTCGACGTTCTCCCTGCTGGCCCAGCTCCTCGAACGCGCGGGCACCGGCGAGGTCGGCTCGATCACCGGGCTGTACACCGTGCTCGTCGACGGAGACGACCACAACGAACCCATCGCGGACGCCGCCCGCTCGATCCTCGACGGACACGTCGTGATGGACCGCCGCCTCGCCGTCGTCGGCCACTTCCCCTCCGTCGACGTGCTCGGCTCCATCTCTCGCCTCGCCTCCCGCGTCACGACGCCGGAGCAGCGCGCAGCCGCCGTCGCCCTGCGCAGCATCCTCGCCGCCAAGGTCGCGGCCCAGGACCTCCTCGACGTCGGCGCGTACAAGACGGGCACCAACCCCCGAGTGGATGCGGCCGTCGCGCACGAAGACGCCATCAACGCCTTCCTGCGCCAGAACCTCGGCGAGAGCGCCGACCCCGCCGAAGCCTGGCAGCGCCTCGGCATCCTGGTGAACCAGCTCGGAGGTGTCTGATGGCACGGGCGTTCCAACTGGCCGGACTGCTGCGGCTGCGGCAGATCGAGAAAGACCACGCGGCGAGCGACCTCGCAGCGGCCAACGCGTTCCGACGGGATGCGGGGGAGCGGCAGGCCCGAGCCATCGCCGCCCTTCACGCCGTGCCCGTCGAAGCGACGGATGCAAGCACGCTGTTCGCGATGGCGGCCGCCCGCGCATCCAGTCGAAGCATGCTCGCCGACCTCGCAGCGCTCGCCGACCAGGCCGACGCAGAGGTCGCGGAGGCGCAGACGGCGTTCGGCGAGGCGAAAGCACGCGCGGTCGGTCTGGAAAAGCTCGAAGCACGGCACAACGCGAGCGTGCTCGCCGGAGAACTCAGCGCAGAACAGGCAGCCATCGACGAGATCGCCACCGGCGCCTGGGTGCGCGAACGGGAAGGGAACGAGGCATGACAGTCACCGACGCACTCGCGAGGATCGCCCAGATCCAGGCGACCCTGGTGCAGATCGACCAGCCGACGGCGACCTCGACGGGCAAGGCGTCCGCAGCCTCCGCAGCATCGGCGACCGACTTCGCCAACGCGCTCGCCGGAGCGGTGGGCGAGACGTCCGCCGTGGGCGGGACGGCCGGCGGCGGGTCCGTGACAGGCGCCGACGTAGTGGCCGACGCCAAGAAATACCTCGGCGTCCCGTACGTCTTCGGCGGGACGACGTCGAGCGGCCTCGACTGCTCCGGCCTGGTGCAGCGCGTGTTCAAAGACCTCGGCATCGACGTCCCCCGCCTGGTCTCCGGCCAGTCGACGCTCGGCACGGAGGTGCCGTCGCTCGCCCAGGCCAAGCCGGGCGACCTGATCGTGACCAACGGCGGCGACCACATCGTCATCTACGCGGGAGACGGCAAAGTCATCCACGCACCGAGCGAAGGCCGCAACGTGAGCCTGGTCGACAACTGGATGGACGACTCCGACATCGTGACCATCCGCCGCGTGGTGCCCGAGGCGAGCACGGCGCTGGCGAGCGCGCCCGCGATGTTCAGCGCGAGCGGGATGGGCGGGGTCGCTGGTCTTTCTGGGCTTTCTGGTCTTTCCGGGTTGGCTGGTCTTTCCGGGTTGTCTGGACTTTCCGGGCTCTCCGCCCTTTCCGGCGTCTCGGGGCTGGCCGGCCAGTCCTCCTCCGTTCCGTCTGCCGCGGCGCAGGCGGCCCAGCTGCAGGCGCTCATCTCGTCGATGCTCGGCGGAGGCGCAGAATGAGCCCGACCATCGCTCCGGTGGCCGCGACGCCGTCCGCCCCGGCCGCCGCGCGCAAGCCCGGCACGGGTGGAGACGCGTTCCAGCAGTTCCTCGCCGGTGCTGCTCCCACGAACACCAACCCACGGGATGCGCGGGATGCACGGGATGCACGCCCGGCATCGCGCGACGAGCCGTCGTCGTCCGACGCGCGGCCCCGTAGGGCGGTGAAGCCCGCCGCCACGACCACCGGCCCTGACCAGGCCACGTCCGGCACGCAGGCCGACCCGGCGAATCCCGCAGCACGCGCGGATGCGGTGGTCTCTACGTCCGCCGGCCAGGCGAACAGCGCTTCCGCCTCCACCGCAGCTGCTGCAGGGGGCGCCGTTTCTCCGCAGCCCACTTCGACCGCGCCGGCGACCGCCGCAGGCGACGCCGTGGCCGATGCGCTCGCCGCCGCGGCCGACGCGGCCGTGCCGACTGCGACGGCCGCGACGCCCGCGACGGCCGGGACGCCGCAGGGAGCGCTTGCAGCCACCGCGGCGGCGTTGGGGAACACCGGGGCCACGGGCACGAACGCCACAGATCCCCGCGTTCCGGCATCGCCGGTCACCGGCGCTCCCGCTGACGCTGCCTCTCAGGCGTCGTCGGCCGTGGGTGCCGCCGCTGGCGCGACGTCCGCCGCGGCAGTACCGGGGTCTGGCGCTGCCACCGGCACGAGCACGGTTCCGACGACGGCGGGGACGACTCCAGCGTCGGCGTCGGCCGTCGCTGATTCGGGCGCAGCCTCGTCCGGTGCCGCTTCTGCCACCGTCACGGCTTCCACCGACGCTGTGGGGCCCGCCTCGGCCGTCCCCGGCGCTCCCGCCGCTCCCGCGGCGGCGACCGCCGACGCCGCCACCTCCGCGACGGGCAACTCCGCCGCCTCCGCAACCACGCCCTCCGCGACCACGCCGGTCACCGCGACCACCGCTACTTTCACCGCGGCCACCGCGACCCCCTCACCCCGCACCGCAGACGACGCACCGTCCGCGCCCGTGGCACCGACCGCATCCACCACCATCACCGCTCCCGCAGCAGTGGCACAGCCCGCTTCCACCACCGCCGCGGCCCCGACCTCCGCGTCGGCACCAGCCGCCGCCGCCCAACCCGCCCTCCCGCAGCAGCTCGCGCGTCCGATCTTCACCCTCGCGTCCGCGGGCAGGGGTGACCACGTGATGACCGTGCACGTCACGCCGGACACGCTCGGGCCCGTCACGGTTCGCGCCCACGTCGGTGCGGAGGGTGTGCGCGTCGAGTTGTTCGCCCCGACCGACGGCGGCCGTGACGCACTGCGCGCCATCCTGCCCGACCTGCGGCGCGACCTCAGCGGCGCGGGACTCTCCGGCAGCCTCGACCTGTCCAGCCAGAACCAGCCGCAGACCGACGACCAGCGCGGCGGAACGGCGGACCGGCAGGGGAACGCACCCACCGCATCCCGGGCGGAGCAAGCCGGCACCGCCGCAGACAGGACCCCCGAACAGCAGCGGACTGCACGCTACGGCGGCGCAGGTCACACCATCGACCTCGTCGTCTGACACCCACCGACCGACCGACCCAATCAGCCTCACAACAGAAGGGAGCCACCGTGGCCGTCGACCCCGTCACCGGAGCGAACGACACCGCCGCCACAGGCGGCATCTACTCCACGCTGCCCACCAGGCAGCCCAAGCAGTCTCTCGACAGTGAGGCGTTCATGCAGCTGCTGGTCACCCAGTTGCGCAACCAGGACCCGAGCTCGCCGATGGACACCAACCAGATGATCTCCCAGACCACGCAGCTCGCGACGATGGAGAAGCTCACCAACCTGGACACCACCAGCCAGGAGGGCTTCGCCCTGCAGATGCGCACAGCGGCGGCCGCCCTCGTCGGGCACACCGTCAGCTACCTCGACAAGGACGGCGCCACCAAGACCGGCGTCGCCTCGTCCGTCTCGTACGCGGGGTCCGTCCCTGTCGTCACGGTCGGCGACCAGAAGATCAACCTCGACGCGATCTCCGGTGTGGTCACCCCCACCCCTGACCCCGCGCCGACCGCCTGACATCACCGAACCTCACAGAAAGGCAGCATCGTGCTCCGTTCCCTCTACTCCGGAATCTCCGGCCTCCGTTCGCACCAGACCATGCTGGATGTGACCGGCAACAACATCGCAAACGTCAACACCACGGGCTTCAAGGCGTCCGCCGTGCAGTTCGAGGACACCCTCTCGCAGCTGGTGCGCGGCGCCGGCGGCGGCCAGGGCGCGGCCGGCGGCACCAACCCTGCCCAGATCGGCCTCGGCGTGCTCGTCGCCGGCATCTCCACCAACTTCACCCAGGGCGCAGCGCAGGCGACCGGCCGCGCCACCGACATGATGATCAACGGCGACGGCTTCTTCGTCACCAAGGTCGGCGGTGAGACCCTGTACACCCGCGCCGGCTCGTTCGACCCGGATGCGCAGGGTCGCCTGGTCGGCCCGGGCGGCGCGATCCTGCAGGGCTGGAACGCGGTCAACGGCGTCATCCAGCAGGGCGGGGCGCTCGGCGACGTGACCATCCCCCTGAAGGCCGTCGCCCCCGCTTCCGCCACCACGACGGGCACCGTCACCGGCAACCTGCCGTCCGGCGCAGCGCTCGGCGACCAGCTCGTGCGCGACGTGAAGGTCTACGACTCCACCGGCGTCGCCCGCACCCTGTCGCTCACCTTCACCAAGACCGGCGCAGGCTGGAACGTGGCGGGCACCGACGGCACGGCCACCGGCACCAGCACGCTCGCCTTCAACAACGGCGTGCTCACCGGCCCGGGCAGCATCACGGTCGGCGGCGTCGCGGTCGACCTCAGTGCCGTCACCGGATACGCCGACCTCACCACGGTGGCGTTCAAGGAGCAGAACGGCCGCCAGGCCGGCACGCTCGAATCGTTCAGCCTCTCCCAGGACGGCACCCTCATCGGCCTGTTCTCCAACGGCGACAAGCAGGCGGTCGGCCGCATCGCCCTCGCCACCTTCGTCAACCCGGGCGGCCTCGAGAAGGCGGGCGGCTCCGGCTACCGCGCCTCCGTCAACTCCGGCAACCCGCAGCTCGGCGGCCCCGGCGACGCGGGCCTCGGCTCCATCCAGGGCGGCTCCCTCGAGATGTCCAACGTCGACCTGTCGCAGGAGTTCACCAACCTGATCGTCGCCCAGCGCGGCTTCCAGGCGAACGCCCGCATCATCACCACCTCGGACGAGGTGCTCCAGGAGCTGACCAACCTGAAGCGGTAGTGCGTCGGGACGCGCGGCGTCTCACGGCAGAGGGGCCTCCGGCGCACGCCGGGGGCCCTTCTGGCTTGTCCGGGCAGTCGGCGTCACCATTCCGGCACGTCGACGCCCAGCCACCTCCCCAGGTCAGCGATCTCTGAGTGGACCGCGGCGTGCTCGTCCTCGTCGAATGGCTCGAACTCGTGAACGGCTGTGACTTTCAGTTCGTCGTGCTCGGGGTCGATTTCCGCGTCGAGCATTCCCACGAACCGGTCGCCCAACAGGATCGGGTGGGCGAAGTATCCGTACCTTCGCTGCGGCTTCGGCTTGAACTGTTCGAGCACGTAGTCGAACTCGAAAATCTCGCGCAGCCGGGGTCGATCGAAGAGCATGCCGTCGTATGGGCTGAGGAACGCGGCGCGGCCGCCTTCGTCATCCTCGAGCGCTGCGAGTGCCTCGGGGTCGACGCGCCATTTCTGGCGCATCCCGTCGATCGTGGCGGGCTCGCCTGCTTCCCCCACCGGGGTCCAGGGCGATCGCTGCTTGGCGATGCCGGCCGCCTGGAGCCTGCGCTCGTTCAGTAGCCGCTCGGCCTCGTCGTCGTCGAACTCCGGCAGATCGGACGGGTAGACGCGTTCGGCCAGATCCCAGCGTCGATGGCGTCCCTTCCGTTCAGCGACAGCGACCTCGCCCTGCTGCTGAAGGAAGTCGAGCATGTGCGCGACCTGGTTCGATCCCGACCAGCCATCGGGCGGGCGGGCGACATCGGCGGTGTCCGGGATCTCGCTGGCCAGCAGCGGACCTTCGGCCCGCAATCGCGCGAGAACGTCGGTGCGGAAACGGTCGTTGGCCTCCAGCCACTGGCGGCTGCTCTCCCTCCGCGGCCAGCGCCGCATGGCCGGCAGCATCAGCGGAAGCAGACTCACCGGACGGAAGGCTCCGTCGAACTCGAACAGCAGCCGATCCGATTCGACGGCCTTCGCAAGCTGGCCTCCGTCGTACGCGGAGCCGATCCGCGACCAGAGGATGGTGTGCTCCGCCGGCGCGATGGTGGCCGTCGGGTCGATCTTGATGGCACCGAGCTGCTCGGCGATCCCGACCACATCATCCGGGCGATCCGCGTCCAGCAGCTGCGCCTGGACGGCGATGCGGCGGGCCTGGTCGCGGGTGAGCCGGTGCGTCATGGAGTCCCCGCTCTCTCCTCACTGCAGGCAGAACTCGTTGCCCTCGGGGTCGCGCATCATGATCGCGAACTCCTCGAACGGGCCCCACGAACCGATGAGCGGCTTCTCGACCGTTGCCCCGAGGGAGACGAGGCGGTCGCGTTCGGCTTCCAGCTCGTCGCGGGATGCCCGACGGTCGTCGAACGGCGTGATGTCGATGTGCATCCTGTTGCGTTGCCTGCGCTCGTGGCGGTAGCGGGTGAAGTAGAAGCGCTGGTGGCTGCGGTCCCCGTCCCAGGCGACGGCGCGGGAGGCGATCGCGTCGTCGTCCAGCCCGTTGGCCTTCAGCATGGCGAGCTCGTCGTCCGACCATCCTGTCGGCTCCGGATAGCCCATCGCCGCGCTCCAGAAGCGGGCGAGGGCCGCAGGGTCCTCCGCGTGGATGGTGACGTTGGCGATGCGCGCGGTCATGAGTAGAGGGTATGGCCTCCGCAGCCCGGCGAGAAGGCGTCGGAGGCGTTGAGGGCCGCCCGCCGACCGTATGCTCGTCCCGTGCCCATCATCCGCGAGCTCGGCCCGACCATCCTGGGCGTGCTGCTGCTCGCCGCGCTGGCCACCGCCGTGCTCACGGTGTACCGGGTGCCCCGCCGGTGGGCTCCGCTGCTGGCGATCCTCCGCGGTGCGGTGCAGCTGGCGGTCATCAGCGTGATCCTTGCCGGGGTCATCACCAGCCCGGTGTGGGTGGCGCTCGCCCTGCTCGTCATGTTCTCCGTGGCCGCCGCGACCGCGACGAGACGGGTCGGCTGGTCGGTCGACCACGCGACCATGATGGGCGTCGCTATGGCGACCGGCATCGTCGTGACGCTCGCCGTCGTGTTCCTCACCGGGGCCATCGAGTTCTCCGCCCGGTACGCGCTCGCGATCGGCGGCATCGTGATCGGGAACGCCATGAGCATCGCGACACTCACCGGACGCCGCTTCACCGAGGCGACCATCGACCACTGGGATGAGGTCGAAGGCTGGCTCGCGCTCGGCGCCACCCCCAGACGGTCGACCCTCGACCTGGCGCGCGGCGCCGTCTACTCCGCGCTCATCCCGTCGGTCGACCAGACCAAGACGACGGGCCTCGTCACGTTGCCCGGCGCGTTCGTCGGCGCGATCTTCGGCGGGGTGTCACCGCTCGAAGCCGGACGGTTCCAGGTGGTGGTCCTCGCGGCGATCATGGCGGCGGGGTCGATCACGGCGGTCATCGTCTCCGCGTGGCTGGCGCCGGTGCGGACGCGGCCCGTCGTGCTGGACTGAGCGCGGAAGCTACCCGGACGCCGTGGTCGTCGAACCGAGCACCTGCGGGATGAGCTTCCGGATGGCGTCCTCCTGGTTCGACAGGACCACCACATCCACTCGGCGGTTGAGGGCAAGATCGGCGTCGGTCGTTCCGGTGGCGCTGGCCAACGGCCGGGCCGAGCCGTAGCTGAGGGCGACGATGCGTTCCTGGGGGAAGCCGTCCGTCTCCACCAGGTGACGCAGCACGCTCGTCGCGCGCCCGGCGGACAGCTCCCAGTTGGTCGGGTACGGGGCGCCCGGCTGCCGCAGGTCGGCGTGGCCTTCCACGGACACCTGGTACGGCGTCGGCGTGAGCACGGGGCCGATGTCGTTGAGCACCTGCGTCGCCTGCACGCTCAGCTCCGCGCGGTTGGAGGCGAAGAACGTCTCGTTCCCCACCAGCCCGATCGTGAGCCCGCGTGCGTCGATGCGCAGCTGGACGGCATCCTGCAGCCCGTCCTTGGTCAGCGCGGCCAGGATGCGGTCCTTCAGGTCCCTGAGGTTCTGCGCCTCCTGCTGGGCGAGGGCCAGGTCGGTGTTCTTGCCCTTGTCGTCCACCTGGGACGGCGGGACGATCACCCCGGTGGCCGTGTCGATCTTCTGCGACTTCACCTGCCCGAACCCGGTCGCCAGCGAGTCTTTCAGCTCGGCGAACTTCTTCTGGTCCACCGTCGACATCGCGAACAGCACGATGAACATGCACATGAGCACGGTGACCATGTCCATGTAGGAGGCCATCCAGCGCTCCTCGTTCTCGTGCTCCTCCTCTGGCTCGTGCTTGCGACGGCGGCGTGCGGACATCGCTACGCAGCTTCCTTGAGCTTCTCGGCCTTGGGCTCTTTGGCGTCCTTCTTGCTGCTGCCGGCATCCGGGACCATCGCGCGCAGGCGCTCGCCGAGGAGGCGCGGCTGGCTGCCGGACTGCACGGCGAGCACGCCCTCCATCAGCAGGGTCATGCGCTCCACATCCAGTTCGGACAGCCTGCGGAGGCGGGCGCCGAGCGGCAGCCAGAGGAAGTTGGCGGACAGCAGGCCCCACAGGGTCGCCACGAACGCGCTCGCGATCATCGGCCCGAGCTCCCCGGGCTCCGCCAGGTTCTCGAGCACGTGGGTGAGCGAGACGACGGTTCCGATGATGCCGATCGTCGGCGCGTAGCCGCCCATGCCGCTGAAGAACTTGGCCGCGACCCTGTCCTTCTTCGACTTGGTGGCGATCTCGTCCTCCAGCAGCACGCGGAGCTCGTCCCCGTCCGTCCCGTCCGCGATGTTCTGCAGGGCGCGCTTGAGGAACGGGTCGTCGATGGTGTCCGCCTCCTGCTCCATTGCGAGCAGGCCGTTGGCGCGGGCCTTCTCCGCGAGGTCGACGACCTGGTCGATGACCTGCTGCGGCGGCTCGATCTTGCCCCGCAGTGCACGCGGGATGGACTTCATGGCCACCATGAAGTCTTTGAGCGTCCCACTGGCGATGCCGACGGCGAACGTGGCGCCGAAGACGAGCACCATCGGAGCGGGAAGCACGAGGGCGCTGAGGTGCGCGCCCTCCATCGTCACCATGGCGACGACGGCGCCGAACGCCAGGACGATGCCGATTATGGTTGCGGGATCCATTACTTCTTCCTTGCGCGGAGGGGAACGGTCCGAGCTTCGGGATGCTCGCGGTGCGCATCCGGGGCCTCGTCGTCACGGCCGGTGTCCGCGGGGGGAACCAGGCCGAGCTGCGGGGCGCCGGAGGGGCGCGTGTTCGCGGTGGGCAGATCGTGGGCGAGCGCGATGACCCGTGCCCGGTATGCGGCGATCTTCTCGATGACCTCGGACATGCTCTCCGTCACGATGAACTTCGCGCCGTCGACCATCACGAGCGTGGTGTCCGGGCTCGCGTGGATGCGCTCGATGAGGTCGGGGTTGACCGCGAACTGGCTGTCGTTCAGTCGGGTGACGACGATCATGAGGGCGAATCCTGGTCTCGGCTCCGGGTGAGCCGTCACAGGGGCACTATCGGCCGGAGGGGGCCAGGCGTAAGGGCGCGTGGCTGATGGATGCGGGCAACCGCTCCGGCCGCCGAGGTCAGTCGGCTCGGCGCATCCCTGCCCGGTGCTGGTCGACCAGGAGCTCGGCCGCCGCGCGGGCCTGCTCGGCGGCGCCGATGGTGATCGCGACATCCGCGCCGCGACGCCGGGTGATCACGATGCCTTCGCTCTTGCGCGTGACGTACGCGATGCCCCTCGTCGAGATCCGGAAGCCCCAGCCGCCCCAGCGGAGTGGGCTGATCTGCTCGGCCGACACCGCGTCGATGTCGTCCAGCTTCACCCGGATGAGCGGGATGCGGAAGACCGTGGAGACGAGCCGGATGCCCCGGGCGTCGACGACGAGCCGCACGCTCGCGAGCAGAAGGAGCGTGCATCCCAGCAGGAGCAGGAAGGTCGCGGCGGCGATCAGCGCCGGTGTCGCGATGGCGGCGACCAGGCACAGGATCCCGCCAGCGATCAGTGCGGCGGCCGGCGCGCCGAACCACGCGCTGCCGGTGGTGCCGGACCAGACCAGCCGATCGCCCGAGCGCAGCGGAGGGGTCGGGCGCTCGCGCCGGTCGTCGTCGCTGTCGCCATCGCTGTCCGTCTGCCCCTCTGCGGGAGGAACGAAAAGGAACGCCAGCGCCCCGAGCCCCACGACGGGGATGAGCAGAAGGAGCCGGGCGCCGAGCACGGCCTCCTCGGGCGTCGCGGCCGCAGCTGTGGCCTCCGCCGATGCCGTCCAGGCGAGGGCGGACAGCCCGGACAGCGCGACGACGATGCCCACCCACATCCGGGCCTGGGGTGTGGTCCGCGCGGCGACGACGAGGGCGATCGCACCGGCCGTGAGACCGGTGACGATCGCTGCGAACATCCAGAACGTGGGCCAGGTGTCCGCGAAACCGTCGGGGGCGCCCGTTCCGGACCAGTGCGACGCCATCCGCGAGCCGAGCTTCGGGCCGACGGTCACGGCCGTGATGATCAGCCAGGCCGGCGGCACCAGAGCGAGGGCGACCGCGATGCTGCGGCGGACAGCTCCGCGCCGCCTCATGCGATCCCCTTGATGATGACGGAGAGCTCTGTCGAGCTGATCCCGGCCTTCGCGGCTTCGGCGACGAGGGACGCGGCCGCTTCGAAGACGGTGCGCACGGAGGCGGTGTCCCCGGCCACGACGACAGCGCCTCGCCCGCGCCGCAGGTCGATCACCCCGGCCTCGCGCAGCGTGTCGTACGCGCGCAGCACCGTGTGCATGTTCACTCCGAGCGACCCCGCCAGCTCCCGCGCGGACGGCAGGCGTTCTCCGACGCGGATCTCGCCGCCGGCCACGCCGAGCCGCACCTGCGCGACGATCTGCTCCGCGAACGACGCGGCGGACTCGGCCTCCAGACGGATCAACATGTTCGCATTCTATACAAACAAGTGGCAAAGGGAGAAAAGTCCCTAACGCATCCCCCCTCCCCGCCGATAGTCGGCACCGTGACCACCCTGCACGCTCCTGAGACTGCGCCTGAGGCGCCGGTGTACGACTTCCGGCGTCCGACGACGCTGGCGCGCGAGCACTCGCGGGTGCTCGAGCTCGCGTTCGAGACGTTCGCGCGGCAGTGGGCGACGCAGTTGACCGCCAAGGTGCGGGTGCTCAGCCAGGTGGAGTGCGAGTCCGTCGCCATGCAGACGTACGACGAGTACGCCGCATCGCTGCCCGCGACCACCGCGATGGTGCTCTGTGAGCTCGACGGCATCGCGCCGAAGGGCGTCATCCAGTTCCCGACCGTCGCCGCCCTGTCCTGGGTGAACGCGATGCTGGGCGGAACGGGCAACCCGGTGGATGCCGAGCGCACCTTCACGCAGATCGAGCACGCGCTCGTGCGGCGGCTGATGGACGACGCGCTCGAAGACCTGCGGTATTCGCTGGGCGCCCTGCTGGTCACGCCGATCGGCGTCGACGCCATCCAGTACAACTCGCAGTTCGCGCAGGCGGCGGCCACCGCGGAGCTGATGATCGTCGCCACCTTCGAGCTGCGGGTGGGGGAGAACGTCGCACCGGCGACGCTGGCCCTTCCCGCCATCGTCCTGCTCCCTCAGCTGGGGGAGACCAACCCGACCAGCAGTGCCGACGACGCACGCGAGCTCCTGGATGCGCAGCTCGCCCACGTGCCCGTCGACGTCTCCCTGCGGCTCACCCCCGCACGGGTCAAGCCGAGCGTCGTGCTCGGGCTCGCCGTCGGCGACCTGCTCCCGATCCCGCATCCGCAACACCGACCGTTCGATCTCGCCGTCGGGGGCCACCCCGTCGCCGGTGCAGCGCTGGGCTCCAGCGGCTCGCGCCTGGCGTGCGTGATCGTGAACACAGAGGACTGACAGACCATGAGCATGACCACCACCGGTACGGCGTCCGCCCTGAGCGCATCCGATGCGCTCGCCGCGGCGAACGCCCTCGTCGGCGTCCTGCCGACGGGCACGCCGCTGACCCCGCGCCTGCACACGCTCGGCGCGTTCGCCGGGGCGACCGGCAGCGCCGTGGTCGCCAGCTTCGTCGGCGCTGTGTCCGCCGATCTGGCCGTCGTGCTGCTGGATGCGCCGAGCATCGTCGACGACGCGGCGGACGGTTCGCCCGTCGTCGCCATCCAGGATGTGCTGCAGCCCGCCATCGAGGCGGCCAGCGACACGCTCGGCGCCGGGGTGCTCGACGACGCGCGGGTCGAGGATGCGACCCAGCTGTTCGAGGACGCGGGAACCGTCGTGTTCGAGCTGGCCGGTGCATCCGGGATCGTCGGCTGGTTCGCCATCCGGGGACGTGCGAGCGCGAACGAGCGCGACCTCGGCTCGGGGTCGATCGCGGGGAAGCTGGGCCGCATCAGCAACGTCGAGATGGCGTTGACGGTGGAGATCGGCCGCACCAGGATGCCCGTGCGCGACGTGCTCGCGATGGAGCCCGGCGCGGTCATCGAACTGGACCGCTCCGCCGGGTCGCCCGCGGACGTGCTGCTCAACGGCCGTCTGATCGCGCACGGCGAGATCGTGGTCGTCGACCAGGACTACGCGGTGCGCATCACCAAGATCCTCGACGCTTCGGAAGACCTGGACTGACTTTTCGTGGACACCCTGTTCGTCGCCTTGCGCGTTCTCGTCGTTCTCGGCGTGATCGTCGCTCTGCTCTGGTACGTGCAACGGCGCGTCACCAAGGGCAAGCGCGGCGTGCGCCGCGGCAACGCCGTGACCGTGGTCGGCCGCCAGGGCGTCGGCTCGAAGGCGTCGGTCGTCGTGGTGGATGTGGACGGCACCCGGTTCGTGCTCGGCGTCACGGAGCGGAACGTCAACGTGCTCGCCTCCGGTGACCGCCCGGTCGACCTGGAGGCAGAGGTCACCCCGATCGCCCGCGTGCGGCAGACGTTCGCCAAACCGATCAACCAGCAGAGCCCGCTCAACCCGCAGAGCCCGCTCGACCAGCAGACCCCCATCGAAGACCACCCCATGACCACCCAGGACGACGCGCAGGATGCGCTCCCGTCCGCAGCAGCAGGACGGCAGGTGGGCGCCGTGAAGCCCGCGAAGAACACCAGGCAGGATGCCGATTACCTGACGGCGCAGGGACGCGCCTCCGTATTCGACGAGGCCCTCAAGGGCTCGATCCTGTCACCGGCAACGTGGAGGCAGGCGAGCTCGGCGGTGCGGCCCAAGAAGTGATCGCCGCGGCCGGGCGGCTGATCCGCTCCCCACGGTTCGTGATCGCGGTCGTGCTCGCCGTCATCTCGGCGATCGCGATGGTGCTGCTCACGGCGAACGTCGCGCACGCAGCCCCGCTGCCGATGGTGCCTGAGCCGGTCCCCACCCCGACCGGTCCGGCCGGTCCCGGCGGAGGCACCGGCGGCGTCACCATCGACATCAACGGACCGAACGGGACGCCGTCCGCGGCCATCCTGACCCTGCTGGGCATCACCCTGCTGTCCGTCGCACCCGCGCTGCTGCTGATGATGTCGTCGTTCACCAAGATCTTCGTCGTCCTGGCTCTCACCAGGAACGCCCTCGCGCTGCCGTCGATCCCGCCGAACCAGGTGCTCGCCGGCCTCGCCCTGTTCCTCAGCCTGTTCATCATGAGCCCGGTGCTGATCGACATCAACAACTCGGCCGTTCAGCCGTACCTGAACGGCCACATCGACTTCACCGCGGCGGTGCATCTGGCCGAGGGGCCGTTGCGGGGCTTCATGCTGGCGCACGTCCGCGAGGAGGACATCGCGCTGATGACGCGTGCGGCCGGGCGCCCGAACCCGGCGAGCCCGTCCGCCGTCCCGATGCTCACGCTCATCCCGGCGTTCATGATCTCGGAGCTGCGGGCCGCGTTCATCATCGGCTTCGTGATCTTCGTGCCGTTCCTGGTGATCGACATGGTCGTCTCCGCCGCGCTGATGTCGATGGGCATGATGATGCTCCCGCCGGTGATGATCTCGCTGCCGTTCAAGATCCTGCTGTTCGTGCTGGTGGACGGCTGGGGCCTCGTCATCACGAGCCTCATCACGAGCTATCGGGGTGGCGGATGAACGCGAACGCGGTCCTCGACATCGCCATGCAGGGCCTGATGATCACCGCCAAGCTGGCCGCGCCGATCGTGGTCACGGCGCTCGTGGTCGGCTTCGCCATCTCCCTGGTGCAGTCGATCACCCAGATCCAGGAGGTGACGCTCTCGTTCGTGCCGAAGGCTGCTGCTGTCGGGGTAGCGCTCATCGTCTGCGGGCACTGGATGATCTCCGAGCTGATCACCTTCACGAACGTGCTGTTCGAGAAGATCCCGTCTCTCCTGGGCGGCGGCTGATGTACATCCCCATCGACCTGTCCACCATCGAGGCCATCGCGCTGGCGTCGCTGCGCATGGTCGCGTTCCTGGTGATCGCGCCGCCGTTCTCCTACAACGGCATCCCCGCCCAGATCAAAGGGATGCTCGCCATCGGCCTCGCCGTGGCCGTCGCCCCACGGGTCGCCGCCGGGTACCACTCCGCCGACATCGGGATGTTCCTCGTCGACCTGCTGCGGGAGCTCGCGGTCGGCGCGACGCTCGGCTTCCTGGTCTACCTCGTGTTCGCCGCCGTGCAGTCGGCCGGCAGCCTGGTGGACCTGTTCGGCGGCTTCCAGCTGGCGCAGGCGTTCGACCCGCAGTCGATGATCAACGGCGCCCAGTTCACCCGGCTGTTCCAGATGACGGCGCTGGCGCTGCTGTTCGCATCCGGTGCGTACCAGTTGATCATCGGCGGGCTGATCCGCTCGTACGACGCCATCCCGCTGGCGGCGGGCATCGACCTCTCCGACCCGGCCAAGCAGATGGTCACCGGGGTGACCCAGATGTTCGTGGCCGCCGTGCAGATCGCCGGACCGCTGATCGTGGTGCTGTTCCTCGCCGACGTCGGCCTCGGCCTGCTCACGCGCGTGGCACCGGCGCTCAACGCCTTCTCGCTCGGTTTCCCGCTGAAGATCATGCTCACCGTCGTGCTCTCCGCGGTGCTGTTCGTTGCGTTGCCGGGGGTCGTCGAGGGCCTGACCGGTACTGCTGTCAAGACGATGCTGGGGGTGGGCCGATGAGCGACGCGCAGGAACGCACAGAACAGGCGACCGACAAGCGGATGAAGGAGGCCCGCGAGAAGGGCCGCCTCGGCAAGTCGATGGACCTCACCGCGTGGGTGGGCGTCGGGGCGGCGGCCGTGATGCTGCCGTTCACCATCGGGCTCGGCAGCAGCGCAGGGGTCGACCAGCTGTTCACCGTGCGCTCCATCATCGAGAACCCGGACCCCGCGGCAGCGCTGAAGGCCCTCGGGGACGGGCTCGGCAGCATCCTGGGCACCATCGGCCCGCTGCTGGCTGTCGCCGCCATCGCGATCATCGGCGCGGCGGCCGCCCAGGGCGGCGTGCACCTCAAGAAGCTCGAGGGCAAGTACGAGCAGTTCAACATCGTCAAGGGCGTCGCCAGGGTGTTCGGGATGCGAGCGCTCTGGGAGGGCGCGAAGACCCTGCTCAAGTCCGCGGTCGTCGCCGTCGGCCTCTACCTCGTGGTGCAGGGGCTCATGCCCGTGCTGCTGACCGCGGGCAGCCTGTCCCTGAACTCCCTGCTCGCCGCCGCGACCAGCGGCGCGACCGGCCTGCTGCAGGCCGCGGTCGGCGCCGGTCTGGTGCTCGCAGGGCTCGACGTGCTCGTCGTGATGCGCCGCAACCGCAAGCAGACCCGCATGACCAAGCGCGAGGTGCGCGACGAGCAGAAGAACAGCGACGGCGACCCGCTGATCCGGTCGCAGCGCCGCTCCCGCCAGCTCGCGATGAGCCGCAACAGGATGATCGCCGCCATCGCGATGTCGGATGTGGTGCTCGTCAACCCGACGCACATCGCCATCGCCATCAAGTACGAGCCGGGCAAGTCGGCCCCGCGCGTGGTCGCGAAGGGCTCCGGAACCATCGCGCAGCGCATCCGCGAGAAGGCGGAGGAGGAGCGGGTGCCGATCGTGAAGGACATCCCGCTCGCCCGCGCGCTGCACGCAGGATGCCAACTGGGCGACGAGATCCCCGTCGACCTCTACAACCAGGTGGCGAGGGTGCTCGCGTTCGTCATGTCGCTGAAGGCCCGCGGCTCCGCATACGGAACCCACACCATGACCCCGATCCTGGGAGGCATCTGATGAGATCGACCACCACCAAAGTCGCCGTGCCCATCGGGGTCGTCGGCATCATCATGCTGCTCGTGGTCCCTGTGCCCGCCTGGCTGCTGGACACGCTCATCATCGTCAACATCATGCTGGCGCTGGTCATCCTGCTCACCACGATGTTCGTCAAGAAGCCGCTCGACTTCTCGGTCTTCCCGTCGCTGCTGCTGGTGGCGACCCTGTTCCGGCTGGGCCTCAACGTCGCATCCACCCGCTTGGTGCTCGGCGACGGATACGCCGGCCAGGTCATCCAGGCGTTCGGGCATGTGGCGGTGGGCGGCTCCATCATCATCGGCGCCGTGGTGTTCCTCATCCTGATCGTCATCCAGTTCATCGTGGTCACGAAGGGTGCCGAGCGCGTCGCGGAGGTAGGCGCGCGCTTCACCCTCGACGCCATGCCCGGCAAGCAGATGGCGATCGACGCCGACCTCAACGCCGGTCTCATCACCGAGGAGCAGGCCCGCACCCGCCGTGCAGAGGTGTCGGCGGAGGCGGACTTCTACGGGGCGATGGACGGCGCATCCAAGTTCGTCAAGGGCGATGCCATCGCGGGCATCCTGATCATCGTCATCAACGTGGTCGGCGGTATCGCCATCGGCATGATCCAGCGCGGCATGGAGATCGGCGACGCGGTCAACTCGTACACGCTGCTGACCATCGGTGACGGCCTGGTCACGCAGATCCCCGCGCTGCTGATGGCGGTCTCCACCGGCATGATCGTCACGCGCTCCAACGCGGAGGCCGACATCGGCACGACGGCGAGCGGACAGCTCAGCCAGTCGCGCAACGCCCTGACCATCGCCGGATGCGCGGCCATCGTGATGGCGCTCATCCCCGGGATGCCGCCCATCCCGTTCGTGCTGGTCGGCGCGTTCCTGATCCTCGCGGCGCAGCGGCTCAAGAACTCGCAGGCCGCCGCGAAGAAGGCGCAGGCGGCGCAGGCCGCCGTCGCGAACGCCGGCAAGGGGGAGACCACGGACGACCTGCTGGAGCAGATGCGCGTGCACGCCCTGGAGATCACCCTCGCGCCCGACCTGGTCGACATCGTCAGCGGGGCATCGGACGACCTGCTCGCCCGGGTGCGCGCCCTGCGCCGCAAGATCGCGCTCGAACTGGGCATCATCGTGCCGCCCGTGCGCACCAGGGACAGCGCGGACCTGCCGCCCTCCACCTACGTGATCAAGATCGCCGGCGTGGAGGCCGGGCGCGGTCAGGCGCCGAGCGGGCGGGTGCTCGCACTCGGCGACGCACTGGATGCGCTGCCGGGCACCCCGACGGTCGAGCCGGTCTTCGGGCTGGGCGCGAAGTGGATCCCGAGCGAGATGCGGCACAGCGCCGAACTCGGCGGTGCGACCGTGATCGACCGCGTCTCCGTGCTCATCACGCACCTGTCGTCGATCATCACCGCGAACGCGGCCAGGCTGCTCACCCGCGAGGACGTGCGCCAGCTCACCGAGGGCGTGAAGCAGGTGAGCCCGTCTGCTGTGGACGAGCTGATCCCGAACCTGCTGACCCTCGCCGAGGTGCAGCGGGTGCTTCAGGGGCTGCTGATCGAGCAGGTCGCGATCAACGACCTGCCGCGCATCCTGGAAGCCCTCGCGCTGCGGGCGAAGACTTCGAACGACCCGGAGGGGCTGGTGGAGGCCGCGCGGTCCGCCCTCGGCCCTGCGGTCGTCGCACCGCACCTGGACGGGTCGACGTTGCGGGTCATCATGATCGACCCCGGCCTCGAACAGGCCATGCTCGAAGGTCTGCGGCCCTCGGAGTTCGGCACACAGATCGTGCTCGACCCGGTGCGACTCGAAGCGGTGCTCAGCTCGCTGCGGCAGACGGCCGCGCAGCTCGACGACCAAGGCGTCTCCGCGATCCTGGTCTGCGCCCCCGCTCTGCGACCGGCGATCCGGCGGCTGGTGGCCGGGCAGCTGAGCGGCCTTGCGGTGCTGTCGTACCAGGAGGTCACGTCCGTGCCTGCGCAGATCGAGACGGTGGGGGTGGTGCGCGTTGTGGAGCCGATCGCGGCCTGAGTGGGTGGACGCTGCGGAGTACGGCGGCGACGCCGAGGAGGAGGTGCTGCCCGCGGTGTCCACCTCGTCGGCGGCGTTCGCGGCGATCCTTGACGATCTCGTGCGCGTGGTGGGGGAGACGGAGTCCGGCGCGCTGGCGCCGGAGACGCAGGAGTCGCCGGAGAAGCCCGAGCCGCCGGAGCTGGATGAGCGGCTGCAGGCCGCGCTCGTAGCCCGGCAGGAGGCCGCGGAGGCCGTTCCGGTCTCACCGCCCGCACCCGCACCCGCACCCGCACCGCCCGACTCGCCCTCGCACGCGTCCGCACCGCCTGCCCGCCTGCGCGGACGCGGCGACCTCACGCTCGTCGTCGGACTTGGCGCGGACGCTGTCTCCGCATCCCGTGTCTTCTCCGCCTCGGTCGAGGACGCAGAGGTGCGGCCGGGCGGCTGCTCCCGCGCCGCCGCCCCGCGCGTCGACGACCGCCGCGGTGCACTGCGTGCCAGGGCGGACGGGGTGCGCAGGGAGCGCTCGGTGATCGCCGCATACGGCCTGGAGCACGGCGCGGACGACCTGCCCGCGCTCGCCGAATCGCTCGCCGGGATCGCGCCCGATCAGGTCTGGGTGGCCGTCGACGCGTCCCGCAAAGCCGAGGACACCGCCGCCTGGGTGGCCGCAGTGGATGCGGTGCTCGCGGTCGACGGGATCGCCGCATCCGGTGCCGCCTTCACCAGCACGCCGGAGTCGGTGGATGCGCTGGGCTTTCCCGTCCTGTGGCTGGACGACGCGCCCCGCTAGGCTGAAGCAATGCTGGTATTGACGCGCAAGGTCGGGGAGCGGGTGCTCATCGGCGACGACATCGTCGTGACGATCCTGGATGCGCGCGGCGACGGCATCCGGATCGGCATCGACGCACCGCGCGGGGTCCGCATCCAGCGCGACGAGGTCATCCGCGCGATCACCGAGGCCAACCAGCAGGCGACAGAATCCGCGGCGACCACGGTCGACCCGGAGGCCGTCATCAAGAAGTCGCTCGGCCTCGACTGACCGGCTGTCGTTTCGGCGTGGGCGCTAGCTCAGCCACTCGAAGTAGAACGTCCCGACGCCGACCGCGATGAGCACGCCGGCGATGATCCAGAACCGGACCACGATGGTCACCTCTGCCCATCCCATCAGCTCGAAGCTGTGGTGGATCGGGGTCATCGGGAACAGGCGCCTGCCGTGCGTCGCCTTGAAGTACGCCCGCTGGACGATGACCGATCCCGCCTCGATGACGAACAGGCCGCCGATGAGGATGAGGAGGAGCTCGGTGTGGGACTCGATCGCCAGGGCGCACAGCGCACCGCCGAGGCCGAGGGATCCCGTGTCGCCCATGATGATCTTCGCCGGGTTGGTGTTCCACCACAGGAAGCCGATGAGTGCGCCGCAGATGGCTGCGGCCACCACGGCGAGGGAGAGCGGATCGCTCGTCGGGTAGCACCTGGCCAGGTTCTCCGGCCGGATGTTCGCGTTGGAGCAGGACTGGTTGAACTGCCAGAACCCGATGAGCACGTACGAGCCGATGGCGAGTATGGATGCGCCGGTCGCGAGGCCGTCGAGCCCGTCGGCGAGGTTCACGCCGTTCGTGGTCGCCGAGGCGAGGACGTTCACCCAGATCAGGTAGAGCACGATCCCGACCACCGGCACCGCCGTCGCGATGCGCGCGAGGTCGAGTGCGGGGATGTCACGCACGGCGGAGATCGCGGTGGACGCCGGGGTGTGTCCTGAGGCATCCGGGAACTGCAGGGCGAGCAGGCCGAAGACGGTCGCGACGACCGCCTGGCCGCCGATCTTGGCCCAGCCGCCGAGCCCCAGGCTGCGCTGGTTGTGCACCTTGAGGAAGTCGTCGACGAACCCGACCGCCGCCATCCCGACGAACATGAGAAGCACCAGGAGCGACGACGGCGAGATGCCGTCTCCACCGTTGACGAGTGCGGCGACGAAGAACCCGAACAGCGTCGCCAGCAGGATGACGATGCCGCCCATCGTCGGCGTGCCCCGTTTGGAGTGGTGCGATTGCGGGCCGTCGTCCCGGATGAACTGGCCGAGTTCGAGCCGCGTGAACAGCCGGACGAAGAGCGGTGTCAGAAAGAGCGAGAAGGCGAGCGCGAGCGCGCCGGCCAGAAGAAGAGTCCCCACGGCTGCAAGTCTGGCAGTCGACCCGGCAGAATACTGGCATGACAGTCCTCAGGACCGAGCGCGGCCTCGACAGGCTCGTCAACTTCTCCGACGCGGCGGTCGCCATCGCGATCACCCTGCTGATCCTGCCGCTGGTGGATGTGGCGGCGGACATCGAGCACCAGTCGGTCGGCGCGTTCATCGGCGACCACCAGGGCGAACTGCTCGGCTTCGGCATCTCGTTCGTGGTGATCGGCCGGTTCTGGATCATCCACCACCAGGTCTTCGAACGGGTCCGCGACTACTCGATCACGATGATCTGGCTCAATTTCCTCTGGCTGGGCTCGATCGTCTTCATCCCGTTCGCCACCAACCTCGTCTCCGCCATCGGGGGCGACCGCGGCGACGTGGATGCGGTCTACATCGGCAACATGGTGGTCGCGAGTCTCGCCATGTGGTTCATCGAACTGCACCTGGTGCGGCATCCGGACCTGCTGCGAGAGGGCGCGCTCGAGAGCATCGACCTGCTGCGCAGCCTGTCCCCGACCATCCTGCTGGCTGTCGCCCTGATGCTCGCGGTGCTCTTCCCCACGGTCGGCCTGTTCTGGCTGCTCGTCCTGTTCCTCGGCAGGCCGCTGCACCTGCTCCTGCAGCTGCTGTTCCGGCGACGGGGTTCACAGGGAACGGCCTGAGGGCTACCGTCGGGGCGACACAGTCAGGAGAACCGATGCGTCCCAAGTTTTTGCTCATCCTCGTGATCGCGGGCATCGCCTACGTCCTCGGCGCGCGCGCCGGACGTGAGCGCTACGACCAGATCACCTCGGCGGCCACGTCGTTCTGGAACGACCCCAACGTGAAGAAGGCGCGCTCGGAGGCCAAGAAGAACGCCGAGAAGGCGCGCAAGCTGGCCGCCAAGAAGCTCCGCTAGGCGCTCAGCCGACGACCGCGGCGCGCTGGCGGGTGGGACCGGCGGCGAACGCCTCGATCGATTCGGTCCACGGACGCTCGGCTCGCCAGGAGAGTTCGGTCGCTATGCGCTCGGACGATGCGGTGATGTGACGCACATCCCCGAGCCGGTACTCGCCGGTGACGATCGGCGCCGGGCCTCCCGTCGCCTCCGAGAGAGCGCGGGCGAAGTCTCCGATCGTGCGTACAACGCCGCTGCCGACGTTGTAGGCGCGGGCGGTGCCGTCCGGCCGGTCTCCCAGCCGCTCGACCGCACCCAGATTGGCATCGGCGACATCGCGCACGTCCACGAAGTCTCTGCGCTGGCCGCCATCCTCGAACACGCGCGGCGGACGTCCGGCCGCGAGACTCGTGCGGAAGATCGAGGCGACCCCCGCATACGGCGTGCCGATGGGCATCCGGGTGCCGAAGACGTTGTGGTAGCGCAAGGCCACGACGCGACCATCCGTCGACCGGGCCCACGAGCGGGCGAGGTGTTCCTGCGCCAGCTTGCTGGCGGCGTACACGTTGCGCGGATCGGCGGGGTCGTCCTCCGCGATGAGCAGGGGCTCCAGAGGCCGGCCGTCCGCGTCCAGGGGGTCGAAACGGCCCGCATCGAGATCGGCGACCGACCGTTCCGGGGGCTGTCGCACGACTCCGCCGTCGCGGTAGAGGCCCTCGCCGTAGACGACCATCGACGAGGCGAGCACGAGGCGGCGCAGCCCGGCGCCCGCCATCGCCGCGAGCAGCCGCGCCGTGACGCCGACGTTCGACGCGACGTAGTCCGGCGCGTCGGAGAAGTCGACGCCCAGCCCGACCTTCGCGGCCTGATGGCAGACGGCATCCACGGAGCGCAGTAACCCGACGGAGGTGTCGCCCGCGTCTCCGACGACCAGGTCGACGTCGCCGCGCAACCCGTCGAACCACTCCGGAACGGCGGCATCGGCGTGCACATCCGGCCGCAGGGAGTCGATGACCGTCACCCGCCAGCCGCGGTCGACGGCGCGTTCGACGATGTGCGAGCCGATGAAGCCGAGCCCGCCGGTGACGAGCAGGTGCGTCATCGGGCGTCCTCCAGCGCATCCCGTCGCACAGGCGCGGAGAGCACCCGCTCGACCGCCGCCTCCGGGATCAGCCGCCGGGCGCGGTACCCGTCCGGCACGGCCGCCACGGTCGCCGCGATGGCGGCCCGGATGCGCGGCCCGGCGTTCGCCATCCGCTCGAGCACCAGGGCGGCGTCCGCCGACTCCGCCGTGTCGCCGTCTGCGGTGCCCGCATCCGTGTCGGTGATGAACGAGATGGTCGCCAGGCCGATGTTCAGTTCCGCGGCGAGCACGGCCTCCGGATACTGGGTCATGTTGACGATGTCGGCCCCGGCCGCACGGAACCAGGCGGATTCCGCCCTGGTCGAGAATCGCGGCCCCTGGATGACCACGCTCGTCCCGTCCGGGATCACCCGCTCGCCGAGCGAGCGCAGGGCTCCGACCGCGATCTCGTGCATGGCGGGGTCGAACGGGTCGGCGGCGGGCAGATGCTGCACGTCCGTCCCGTCGAAGAACGTGTCCGGCCTGCCGTGGGTGCGATCGATGAGCTGGTCGGGAACGAGGAAGGCGCCGGGCGTCGCGCGGGCGGAGATGCCGCCGACGGCGGACGATGTCACGATGACGCGCACGCCGAGCGAGGCGAGCGCCCAGACGTTCGCACGGTACGGCACCCGGTGCGGCGGCAGCGAGTGGCGCTCGCCGTGGCGGGCGATGAACGCCACCCGGCGACCGCCGAGCTCACCGATGGTCACCGGACCCGCCGGTGGGCCGTACGGCGTATCGACGGCGATGCTCTCGGCGTCTCCGCGGTCGAACAGCCGGTACAGGCCGGAGCCGCCGATCACTCCGATCGCTGCTGTTGTCATGGTGTCTCCTTCGTCAGGGATGCGGGCTCCAGCGTCGTCGCCGGGGGTCTGGTGGGTCGCCGCCGCCACCGCACGACCGTGGCGCCGCCCGCGAAGACGGCGGCGGCGAGGATGACGAGCGTCGCCCCCACACCGCCGGGCACGAGCGTCCGCACGCTGAGCGCCAACGGCACCACGAGCCATTCCCAGCGGCGGCTGAGGGCGATGAACGGCACGAGGACCAGCGCATACCAGGGGTAGGCCGGGCTTGCGATGAGCAGGACGGCGCCGATGGAGACGACCTGCGCGACCCACGGCTGCGCCGGGTCGGCGAACCACCACGAGGCGATCAGTACGGCCAGGATGAGCGCGGCGGCCACGACCGTCGCGGCGGCGCTGGGCAGCACGCCGGACAGCAGCGCGAAGCGGGAGCCGCTGTCGTAGCCCTCCTCGCTCAGGTACCCGGGGAGGTAGCCGAGAACCGACCAGCCCGTGATCGCGACGTATGGCACGTAGGTGAGCGCGAACGTGAGCACGGCCGAGGCGCCGACTCCGACCGGGCGTCGCCTGGCGAGGGGTGGGGCGGCGATGACCGGCACGAACTTGGTCGCCATCGCCAGCCCGATCCCCATGCCGACCAGCAGGGCGCGCCGCCGGCTCAGACCGTCGCGCGCGCCGACGGAGACCGGCACCGCCGCGAACGTGGCGGCCACGATGAGGAAGACACCGAGCGCATCCACGTGGGAGTTGGTCACCGCCTCGGCCGCGACGAACGGCGACCAGCCCCAGACGGCGGCCCAGCGGACGTCGAGGCCGCGTTTGCGCATCCCGAGTACGAGCAGCACGGTGGTGGCGGAACTCAGCAGCAGACCGGCGACCTGCAGCGGAAGATACTCGGCGTCGTCGGGGACCACCGAACGCACCGCGGCGAAGAAGCCCTCGGCGACCGGCGGGTAGATGGTCGGCACGTGGGGGCGGTTCAGAGCGGTGCAGAGCGTCCCACCGCTTGGGATGCTCGTGGTCTGCTCGATCCGCGAGCCGGTGCAGTGCTCCGCGCCGTCGGCGCCGTCGGCCGGGGCGGGGAACAGCCACGGCACCCGGTATTGATCCAGTGCGTCGGACGCCGGCACGTGCGCGTACGGGGAGACGCCGTGGTTCTGCACGATGCCGTCCCAGGCGTAGCGCGCGGAGTCCGTGCTGAGGTTGGGCGGACCGGCCAGGGCGGCGACGCCGAGCGCTGCCGAGCCGGCGAGCACCAGGATGAGCGCTGCGCGACCGCGGACCAGCAGCAGGAGGAGGAAGGCCGCCACCGCGAGCGCCCAGGCCACACCGGTCGTGACGCCGAGCGTCGCTCCGCCGCCCGGCGCGAAACCGTCGACGGTCGCCGTCGACACAGCGGTGACCGTCACCAGCGCCGCGAGCAGCACGGAGACGGCCAGCACGGGCAGGACGGTGACCTTCACACCGAAAGTCTCACCGCTCCGCGCTGCCGCGGACCGCCGCTCGGGCACCTCGTTCGGGGATCGTAAGATTTGCCGCCGTCGCGAGCAGCCGGTCCGGATCACAATCGAGAGCATGTCGGTCACCGAGCGGCTCTCCGGCGTCATCGCCCAGCGGATGACGCACGCCCAGGCGGTGCTCGCCGCGCCCGCTCGCACGGCACGAGCCACCGTGGTGATCGGCCGGCTGCTCGCCATCGCCTTCCTGATCTGCTTCGTCACCGGCGTCTACAGCCACCTGCTGCAAGAGCCGCTGCCCGGGATGCGGTTCCCCACCTGGCCGGACTTCTACGCCTTCACGCAGGGGCTGCACATCACCGTGGGCGTCGCGATCTTCCCACTGCTGCTCGGCAAGCTGTGGACGGTCTACCCGCGGCTGTTCGTCTGGCCGCCCATCCGGTCGCTGCGCGAGGCCGTCGAGCGGGGCTCGATCGCGCTCCTCGTGTCGAGCGCGTTGGTGGAGCCGGTGATCGGGCTGATCAACACGTACCAGTGGTATCCCTTCCCGCTCCCCTTCCGTCAGACGCACTACGCGCTGGCGTGGGTGCTCGTCGGCTCGATCGCCGTGCACATCGCCGTCAAGCTCCCGACGATCGCGCGGTACTGGCGCCGCAGGAGCCGAGCAGAGGATCGGAGCGTCACCGATGACGGCTGACGACGGCATCACCCGCCGCGCGGTGCTCGGCACCATCGCAGCGTCCGCCGTGACCGCGGTGGCGCTCACGGCCGGACAGTCGTTCGGCTGGCTCGCTCCGCTCAACCTCTTCGCCCCGCGCGTCCAGCGCCTCGGTCCGCAGGCGCTCCCCGTGAACGTGACGGCGAAGGCCGCAGGGGTGGTCATGGCGGCGGGAGCGGACGACTGGCGGCTGACCGTCGCGAACGGCGCCAGCATCCGGCACCTCACGCTCGCCGACCTGCACGGGATTCCCGCCGCTACTGCCACGCTGCCGATCGCATGCGTGGAGGGGTGGAGCACCACGGCCGACTGGGGCGGCGTGCGGATGCGCGACCTCCTGCGCCTGGTCGGCGCGCCGGCGGACGCGAGCATCCGGATCGCCAGCCTGCAGCAGCGCGGCCCGTACCGGGTGACGACGATGGGACCCGAGTTCGCCCAGGACCCCACGACTCTGGTCGCCTCCGCCTCAACGGCGAGCCGCTCGACCTCGACCACGGCTATCCGGCCAGGGTGATCGCGCCGGGCCGGCCGGGCGTGCTGCAGACCAAGTGGCTGAGTTCCATCGAGGTGCTGCCGTGACGGGGGCGCGACGCCTCGTGGCGGCGGTCGGCATCGCGCTGATCGGATGCGGGGTCGTCTTCTTCGCCATCGACCTGACCGTCGGCGAGATCGCCGGAGTGGTCGTTTGGCTCGCCGGCGCGGTGATCGTCCACGACGCTGTGCTGGTGCCCGTGGTGACGGTCGTGGATGCTGTCTTGCGCCGTGCCGGACGGCGGCTGCCGTCCGCCGTCGTGACGGTCGTCCAGCTCGGGCTCGCGGTCGGCGCCCTGCTGACGGCGATGGTCGTTCCTGAGTTGATCGCGCAGGCGCGCGGGCCGAGGAACCCGACGGTCGTGCCCGGCGACTACGGCCAGAGGCTCGCCGTGCTCTGGGTGGCGATCGTCGTGCTGGTCGCGCTCGCCTCTGCGGTCATCGGCTGGCGAGCACGAAGGTCCGCCCGCCGGTCTCGACGGTCCTGACGTTCATCCCGAGCTCGGCAGCGAACGCGCCGGCAGCGTCAGCACCGACCTCCGCCCACGGGAACCAGGCGCTCCGCCCGCCGGAGGGATGCACGAGCTGAGCGTCGAAACTGGCGAACCTGGACGGTTCGGCGTGCGTCTCCACGAGCATCCGGCCGCCGGGGCCGAGCATGGCGGACGCGCGCGCGAGCAGGAGCCGCGGGTCGCCGCCGATCCCGATGTTGCCGTCGAGCAGCACAGCGGCGCCCCACGCGCCCTCGGCCGGAAGCCGGTCGAAGACCGACCGACGCAGCACGGGCAGCCCGAGCGCCCTGGCGTGCGAGACGGCCGCCGAGGAGATGTCGATGCCGAGGGCGAGCCGCCCGGCCTCGATGGCCGCGCGCACGATCCTGCCGGGGCCGCAGCCGATGTCGAGCACCGGTCCGGAGGTCAGGCCGAGCAGCTGCCGCTCGTGCTCCGTCGCGTCGGAGAGGAAGAGCGAGACGTCGAGCGGCGTCGCCGCCCTGCCGTCGACGACGACGTCCAGCCGACCGCCTCCACCGCGGAGCGCGAGGTCGTACGGCTCCGCTCCACCGCGGCCGAACGCGGCCGTCCTGTCCCTGGTGAGCGACCCGACGGTGCTCACGACGCGAGCTCTCGGGTGCCGAGCGACCGGAGCAGCTCTGCCAGCGCGGGCGAGCGCCGGGCAGCGGCGGGCACGTCCGCCGCCGTGTCGATGTCGGTCAGCGGCGGGAGCAGCCGCACGCGCATCCCGGCCCCGGTCAGGCGTTCCAGCTGCCTGGCGCCGGTACGGTCGGTGGACATCGGAACCCCGCGCACGAGAGCGCCGGCCGGTTCGCGCATCCCGAGCGCCCAGAAGCCGCCGTCGGTGGCCGGGCCGAACCAGGCGTCCGCGCCGCCGTTCCGCTCGCTCCACCCGGAGAACACCGGGTCGAACCAGCGGACGTCGACGTGCGGCGTGTCCATCCCGAGCAGCAGGAGCGGCTCGTCGACCGCGTCGAACAGCCAGGCGATCCGCTCGTCGAGGGAGCCGCCGACCTGGGGCAGGAGCTCCCAGTCGGCCGCGCCCTCCGGGGCGGCGACGCCGTCGAAGTAGAGGATGCGCCTGGTCGAGGGGAGCGCCTCCACCGCCCGCAGCGTGTCCGCGAGCGCCGCGGCGGCGATCCAGGCGGCCTCCTCGGCGCTGAACTCCGGCTGCAATCGCGTCTTCACGCGGCCGGGGATGCACTCCTTGGCGATCACGGCCAGCGCGGTCATCGCGCGCTCGCCGCGAGCCTGCGGCGCATGTCGACGACGGCCGTGAACGCACCGCCGACCGTGCCGGTCACCTTGGACCTCCCGATGCGGGGCAGATAGTCGACGTCCACCTGCCGCACCCGCCAGCCGGCCCGGTCGGCGCGCAGCACCAGCTCCACCGGGTAGCCGCTGCGGCGATCCTCCACGCCGAGGGCGAGCAGCGGGGCACGGCGCGCGGCCCGCACGGGACCGAGATCCCGGATGCTCGCAGCGGTCTTGGCGCTGAGCATCCGGGCGAGCACCCCGTTGGCCGCGCGGGAGACGAGAGGCCAGGCTCGCGGCGAGGCCGGTCGTCTCCGCCCGATGGTCAAGTCCGCCGCCCCGGTGGCGACGGGGGCGACGAGCGCGGGGAACTGCGCGGGGCTGATCGTGCCGTCCGCATCGCTCACGATCACGATGTCGGCGGTCGAGGCCAGCAGTCCGGCATGAACGGCGGCACCGTAGCCGCGGCGCGGTTCGCTGACGACCTGCGCACCGGCGGCCAGGGCGACCGCCGCGCTGCCGTCGGTGGATCCGTTGTCCACGACGATGGCGCCGTACCCGGGAGGGAGCGCTGCGAGCAGCGCGGGGAGAGCCTCCGCCTCGTCGAGGCAGGGGAACACGACGTCGATTCGATCCATCACGGACCCGACGCTACGCAGCGCCCCCGGCCGCCGGGCAGCCAGAATCTTACGAAACGCGGACGGTCGGATCCCGTCGTCGCGAGTGCTTGTCGACCGACCTATCCTGAGTCAATGACGTCACCGCTCCCTGCGCGACCGGTCCGCGACATCCGCGACCGTCGCGTGATGGTCGTCGAGGACGATCCGACCGTGCGCGAGGTGGCCAGCGGCTACCTCCGCTCCGTCGGGCTCATCGTCGACGAGGCGGTCGACGGCTTCGCGGCGCTCGCGCTGGCCGAACGCACGCCACCGGACCTCGTCGTCCTCGACCGGATGCTGCCCGGCATCGACGGCATCGAGGTGGCCCGTCGGCTGCGGAGGCTGAACGCCGCGCCCATCATCATGCTGACCGCTCTCGGCTCGACCGACGATCGCATCGAAGGTCTCGAAGCGGGCGCGGACGACTACCTCGCCAAGCCGTTCTCGCCGCGCGAGCTGGTGCTGCGGGTGCAGTCGATCCTCCGTCGCAGCGTCACGGAGCTGACCAGGGAGGCGCCGTTCGACCTGGGCGAGTTCTCCATCGACCCGTCCAACCGCACGGTGTCGAGAGGCGGGCGCCCGCTGACGCTCGCCGCCCGCGAGTTCGACCTGCTCGCGTTCTTCCTCAAGCATCCCGACCAGGTCTTCAGTCGCGAGCAGCTCCTCAAAGAGGTGTGGCAATGGGACTTCGGCGATCTCTCCACGGTGACGGTGCACGTGCGGCGGGTGCGGGAGAAGATCGAGGACGACCCGACCAAACCGAAGTTCCTGACCACGGTCTGGGCCGTCGGCTACCGGATGAACGCGTGAAGGAGGGGTGCAGGTGATCGCTCCAGCAGACCTCGCCGCCATCGTCGGGACGACGCTGGTGGTGGCCGCCGTCATCTCCGGCGTCGCGGTGCTCGTGCTCAGGGCGCTGCGGCGCGCATCCATTCTGCTGAGGCTGGGGATCGTGGTCGCTGCGGCGATCGCATCCATCGTCGGCGGCACCATCGCCATTGCGCAGGCGATGTACATATCCGGTCACGACTTCGTGGTGCTCGCCTGGGTGATCGGGGTGGCAGCCGTGGTCAGCCTCGGCGTCGCCGCTGTGCTCGGGATGGGGTTGGTGCGCACGAGCCGCACGCTGCGGAACGCGACGCGCGCCGTCGGAGACGGGCACGTGGTCGCTGCGACCCCGCAGGACAGCGGGGAGTTCAGCGCGCTCGGACAGGAACTCGCCGACATCTCGCGGCGCCTGGCCGAATCCCGGGAGGAAGTGAGGATGCTCGACGAGTCCCGCCGCGAGCTGGTCGCCTGGATCTCGCACGACCTCCGGACTCCGCTCGCCGCCCTCCGGGCGATGGCCGAGGCGCTCGAAGACGGCATCGCGGAGGACCCGCAGCGCTACTACCGCCAGCTGCGCAGCCAATGCGACACCCTCAGCCACCTGGTGGACGACCTGTTCGAGCTGTCCAAGATCCAGTCGTCATCGCTGCAACTCGAACTCGGACCGCTCTCGCTCTACGACCTCGTCAGCGACGCCGTCGCCGACCTCTCCCCGCTCGCCGCACTGCACTCCGTGACGCTCAACGAGTCGCAGGACGGCGACCTGACGGTCCTCGGCGACGCGCGCGAGCTCTCCCGCGTGGTCCACAACCTGCTTGCGAACGCGATCGAGCACTCGCCGGCCGGCACGAGCATCCACGTCGCCGTCCGTGAGGCGTCGGCGTCGACCGTCGTGCTGAGCGTCATCGACGAGGGCGGGGGAATCCCGGAGGAGCACCTGGGCAAGGTCTTCGACGCCGGGTGGCGCGGCACGACGGCGCGAACGCCGCGCGACGGCGTCGGCTCGGGCGGAGCAGGCCTCGGCCTCGCGATCGTGCACGGCATCGTCGCCGCGCACGACGGAGACGTCTCTGTCGAGAACACCGCACGGGGCTGCCGCTTCGACGTCTCGCTTCCGCGGTTCAGCCGCGTCGGTTCGGCCGGAGCGGCGACGGTCCCGTCGTGACGCCTGGGATCGCTGAGCGCTGACGCTTACCGGTCGCGCTCGGTGTAGTCGCCCTGCTCCTCCTCCGCGGGGACCTCGGCGGCCTCGTCGGTGTCGGTGTAGCTGCCCTTGACCGCAGGGTCGGGGCCGACGCCCTCTTCCTCGGTGTACTGGCCGTGCACGGTGCGCTCCATCGGGGCCTCGCCGTCCACCTCGGTGTAGCTGCCTTCGAGGTCGTCGCGGTCCACCGGCTCGCGGTCTGGCTCGTTCGTGCTCATCCTGGCTCCTTCCGCCGACAGGCTGAGCAGACCTCGCTCACCGTCGGCACGCTGTCGTGAGGTGAGCCTACGCCCGCGGCCGGGGCGCGGCTAGGGATGCGCGGCGCACGTTCGTGCAGCATCCACGAGGCTCGGCGATCAACGACCGCCGCTCAGCACGTGACGCTCGCGGCTCGCCGCCGCGCCGGTCAGGAGCTGCGGGATGAGCAGCGCGATCAGGGCGATGATCGGCACCGCCCAGCCGCCCGTGACGGAGTGGAGGGCGCCCAGCGCGAGCGGCCCGAATCCGGCCAGCAGGTACCCGATCCCCTGCGCCATCGTCGAGACGTGTGCGGTGTGCCTGGCGTCGGGCGAACGCAGGACGATGTAGGTCAGCGACAGCGCGATGGCGGCGCCCTGCCCGAGGCCGAGGGCCGTCATCCAGACCCACGGCAACGCATCGGAGGGCGCGAGGAGCAGCCCGGCGAAGGCGACGGCGCAGAGCACCGCGGAACCCGCGACCGGAAGCCAGGCCGGCCGCAGCCTGCCGATCGCCGCCGGCACGGTCAGCGCGGCGAGGATGCCAGGGATGCTCGAGTACGCCAGCAGGAGGCCCGCGTCGTGCTGGGTGGTTCCCGCGTCGTGCAGGATGGACGGGATCCAGGTCAGGGCCGCGTAGTAGCTCAGGCTCTGCAGCCCCATGAACCCGGTGACCGCCCAGGCGACGGGATCGCGGAACAGGCGCGCGAACCGCGGTTCGTCGCGAGGCTCGGTGATGGCGTCGGCCATCGGCGCGTGGGCCACCGGCGCGTCCGCGACCGGCGGCCGACCCGGCCTCCTGAGCGCGCGCGGAATCCAGACGACGAGCGCCAGGACGGCGGGGACGACCCAGAATCCGAGCGCCTCCCTCCACGACCCGCCGAACGCGGACATCAGCGGCACCGTGAGACCGGCGGCGACGGCGGCGCCGATGAACAGGGAGGTCGAGTAGAGCCCCATCATGAGCCCGACCCGGTGCCCGAAATCCTGTTTGACGGCGGCGGGCATGCACACGTTCGCGACGGCGATGGCGGCGCCCACGAGCACCGTGCCGCCGAAGAGGGCGATCGGCGACGGGATCAACCGGACGCCGATGCCGATCGCGACCGCGGCCATCGTGATCCCGAGAAGCCGGTGCAGCCCGACGCGGCGGGTGAGAGCCGGGGTGAGGAACGCGAACGCCCCGAAGGCGAAGACCGGGATCGTCGTGAGCAGGCTCGCGGTCGCAGGCGACACGCCCAGACCGCTCTGGATGGAGGAGAGCACGGGCCCGACCGATGCGACGCCGATGCGCAGATTGAACGCGATGAGCAACAGCCCGGCAGCCACATAGGCGCTGAAGAACGCCGCTCCGCGAGCGGGGCGCCGGGAGATGGCGGGGGTCGAAGCGGTGTCCGGTGGCTCACTGATCGTTGTCATTCCGGCAGTTCAGCAGCTGTCACCCGGCACGCGAAACACCTAAACTTCCAGATTGTGTCGGTTTCTCGCCAAGCAGTGGCTCTGGATGATCTCCGCCTCGAGACCGCGGGCGGCGATCTCACGACGGAGGGCGCGTACCTCGTCGCCCACGCAGACACCTCGCCGCGCCATTCGCACCCTCTCGGGCACCTGGTTCACGCGGCCTCCGGCGTGCTGTCGCTCGTGACGGACGACGGCACGTGGATCGCCCCGTCCAATCGGTTCGCCTGGGTGCCGGCGGGCATCGAGCATTCGCACCGCGCTTACGGGCGGACGGACATGCGGGTCGTCTATCTCGATGACGCGGCCGCGGAATCCCTGCCTCACCGGCCCGCCGTGCTCGTGGCCTCCGCCCTGGCGCGGGAGGCCGCGCTGGCGATCACCTCGGGCCTGCCGCGATCGGAGTCCGCGCTCGCCCGGCTCAGGAGCGTGATCGTCGACGAGGCGGCGACGACCCCCGAGCAGCCCCTTCACCTCCCGGAACCGCGGGATCCGCGATTGCGCGCCGTCGCGCGCGAGGTCGAACGGGATCTCGCGTCTCCGCATTCGCTGGTGAGCATCGCGGAGCACACCGGAGTGGGCGCGCGCACGCTCAGTAGGCTCTTCCGCGAAGAGACGGGCATGGGATACCGGCAGTGGCGCCTCCAGCTCCGGGTGCATCGCGCCCTCGTGCTCCTCGCCGGCGGCGCAACGGTCACCGACGCGGCGGCGGCCTGCGGGTGGGCGAGCACGAGCCAGTTCATCGCGCAGTTCTCGCCGCTGGTCGGGATGACCCCCGGCCAGTACCGCAGTTCGCTCCGACCCGCCACGCCATCCACGGGAGGTAGATTGTCTGCGTGATGGATCCGGATGGGCAGACGGTGGCGGTCATCGGACCCGGCGCGATCGGCACGACCGTCGCCGCGGCGCTCCACGAACGCGGACAGCAGCTCACGATCGTCGGCCGCTCTCCGCGCGCGGAGGTGAGGCTCCGCACCGACCGTGGCACCGTGGTCGTGCCCGGACCGGTCCTCACCGATCCCGCCCGTGTGCCTGGCCCCGTGGATGTCGTGTTCCTGGCCGTCAAGGCCACCCAGATCGCCGCTGCTGCACCCTGGCTCGACGTCCTGTGCGGTCCGCGGACGATCGTGTGCGTGCTGCAGAACGGCGTCGAGCAGGTGGAGACGGTCGGGCCCCTGGCTCCGGAGAGCGTCGTGCTGCCTGCCATCGTCTGGTTCCCCGCTCAACGCCACCCCGACGGCTCGGTCGAGCTCCGCGGAGAGGCCAGGCTCACCCTTCCGGACAGCGCGGGAGCGGACACCGTGCAGCGCCTGTTCGACGGCACGATGTGCGCGGTCGAGGTCTCCGGCGACTTCACGACGCTCGCCTGGAGGAAGCTGCTGCAGAACGCCGTCGCCGGTCTGATGGCCCTGACGGGACGCCGCGCCGGGATGTTCGCCCGCGACGACATCGCCGCGCTGTCGATCGCCTACCTCCGGGAGTGTCTCGCGGTCGCTCTGGCCGAGGGAGCGAGGCTCGACGACGACGAACCGCAACGCCTCCTCGACAAGTTCCGCGCGTTCCCCGCCGACCTCGGCACGTCGATCCTCGCTGACCGCGAGGCGCATCAGCCGCTCGAATGGGACGTCAGGAACGGCATCGTCCAGCGGCGCGGTCGTGCCCTCGGAATCGACACCCCGATCAGCGACGTGCTCGTCCCGATTCTGGCCGCGACGAGCGACGGCCCCGGCTGACACGCGATCCTGGCGTGCCGGTTTCGGCATAGGATGTCCGTCGCTCGGCGAGCGCGGAAATGGGGTGCACTGGTGGCAGATGAGCGTGTGACCATCGTCGACGTGGCGAACAAGGCCGGCGTGGCGATCAGCTCCGTCTCGAGCGCGCTCAACGGACGTCCCGGGGTGTCGGACGTCACCCGCGACCGCATCGTCCGGATCGCCGCCGAGCTCGGATTCGTGCCGTCGCTCCGCGGCAAGAGCCTGTCCGGCCGCCGCGCGTACACCGTCGGCCTCGTGCTGCACCGGGATCCGGATGTGCTGGAGCTCGACCCGTTCTTCGGCGGCTTCATCGGCGGGATCGAAGACGCCATCGACCCCCGCGGATACGCGCTGGTGCTGCAGATCACCGCGGAGTCCGGCCAGGTGCTGCAGCGCTACGAGAAGTTCGCGGCCGACCGCCGGGTCGACGGCGTCCTGGTCAACGACCTGGAAATCGACGACCCGCGCATCGCGCTCATCGAAAAGCTCGGCCTGCCGGCGGTCGCGATCAATCCGGGAGCCGACTTCCCCATCCCGGCGGTCAGGCAGGATCCGGATGCGGGCATCCGGGCCACCGTGGAGCACCTCGTGGAGCATGGTCATCGCCGCGTCGCGTACGTCGGCGGCCGGCAGGACATGATCCACTCCGCGCAGCGCGAGCGCGCGTGGCTGACCGCGATGCGCGAGTTCGGGCTGACGCCCGGCCCCGTCGTCCCCGGCGACTTCACCTACCTCGCCGGCGCGTCCGCCGCGTCCGCGCTCCTCGAACTCGCTGAGCCGCCGACGGCCGTGGTGTGCGCCAACGACCTGTCCGCCATCGGGCTCATCGCCCAGGCGCAGCACCTGGGCGTCGACGTGCCGGGGGAGCTGTCGGTCGCCGGATTCGACGACATCCGCCTCGGCACATACGTGCGGCCGTCGCTGACGACCGTGCACACCAGCCCGCGGGAGCTCGGCAGGGAGTCCGGCAGGATGCTCATCGACCTGATCGCCGACGGCGCGGTCGACGACGTGCGCATCTCGGATGCGGCCTTCATCGCCAGGGACTCCACCGGGCCGGCTCCCGCCGGACGCTGAGCCCCACGGTAGAGCTCCATCCGCGTGACCCCCGAATGGGGGTTGTCCTCGCGCACTCAAGCATGACAGCATGAGCTACCGAAACGTTTCGGTAAACGCACGCTGTGCGATCCGAAACGTTTTGGACACACCCGAAGCACTGCACCTGCACCTGCACCGACCCGAACTCGATGAGGAGACATCACATGGCGACGAAGAGGTTGCGCAGCACGACACTCGGCCGGCGGATCATCGCCGGCGTCGTTGCGGCGGCCACGATCGGCGGGCTGGCGGCCTGCTCCAGCGGCACCGGCGACACGAACGGCGGTGAGCCGAGCGGCAAGCTCCAGCTCCTCGTCTCGAGCAGCGACGCCACCGACGCCGGATTCCGCGCGGTCAACGACGCATTCGAGAAGAAGTACCCGAAGGTGGACGTGGTCTTCTCCACTGTCTCCAACGACAACTATCCGGCCACCAAGTCGTCCCGCCTCACCGCGGGCAACCTCGACCTGTTCGTGGTGAAGGGCCTCATGGAGACGCCCTCGTACGCCAAGGACGCCGCGACGGACGACGCGCGACTGGCCAAGGCCGGCGCCCTCGTCGACCTCACCGACGAGGCGTTCCTGAAGAAGTACACGCCGAGCCTGCTCGACGCGCAGGCCATCGGCGGCAAGCAGTACGCGGTGCCGACCGGCGTCAGCTACTACACGGGCGTCTTCTACAACAAGAAGATCTTCGCGGACAACGGGCTGAAGGTCCCCACCACCTGGAGCGAGTTCACGGCCGTCGTCGACGCGCTCAAGGCCAAGGGCGTCACCCCGTTCGGGATGGGCGGCAAGGACAGCTGGCCGGCCGGTCTTCCGATGCTCGCCTCGGTCGCGTCGCTCTACCCGACGGTCGCCGACAAGCAGCAGCTGGCGAAGGAACTCTGGACGAACAAGGCCAAGCTCACCGACCCGACAGAGGTCAAGGTGCTGCAGCAGACCGAATTCGTGCTGCAGAACTCGCAGCAAGGTGCGGCGGGAGCCGACTACGCCTCCATCCCTGCCGGGTTCGCGGCCGGCGACTTCGCGATGACGGTCGACGGAACCTGGGATCAGCCGACGCTCGACGCGGCGGTCGCGAAGTCGTTCGACTACGGCTACTTCCCCTTCCCCGGATCGGACAAGGCATCGGACAACGCGCTGCTGAACGGGAAGACCGAGCTCCAGCTCGCCGTCCCGACCTCCGCAAAGAACAAGACGGCGGCGCTCGCCTGGCTGAAGTTCTTCTCCGACAAGACCAACTACGAGCTGTTCCTCAGCAAGTCGGGCTTCTCATCGGCTCAGCCGGACGCATCCACCAGTGCGTTCCTCCAGTCGATCGGCGAGTACACGAAGTCGTACGAGCCGGCGTGGGACCAGGTCTGGTTCGCCAACAACAAGGCCGGTCAGGATGCGGTCTTCCCGTTCAACTACCCCGCCCTGAGCCCTCTCGGTTCCGCGACGCCTGAGCAAGCCGCCGAGGCTGCTCAGAAGGCGTGGTCGGCGGCCGGATGACGCTGCCGGGAGGGTGGCCGGCAGCAGTGCCGGCCACCCGCCCCGGGCGTCGAGAGACACCATGACTGAATCATTCCCCTTCCCCCGCCGCACGCCGGTCCGGGTCACCTTCGGGCTCGGGATGCTGCTGCTCGGCATCTTCGGCTTCGTGCCGGCGATCGGCGTGCTCGTCGCATCCTTCACCGACCTCCGTGGTCTGCCCGGCCTCCCGATCAACTTCGTCGGCCTGCAGAACTACGTCGACTTCTTCTCGCCGGCCAAATGGGCGGACAGCGCGAACGCGCTGCGGAACACCATCATCTTCGCCGTCGCGAGCACCGTGGTGCAGATCGTCGTCGCCCTGGCGATCGCCGTGCTGCTGAACCGCCGGCTCAGGGGCCGCAACTTCTACCGTGCCGTGGTGTTCATGCCCACCATCCTGGGCGTGACCGTGACCGGCCTCGTCTGGTCCCTGATCTTCAACGTGAGCGGCGGGCCCGCCGCGTCGCTGCTCGACCTCTTCGGCGGCAAGTCGGCGTTCTTCGGCGACCCGCGCCTCGCGCTGACGCTCGTGATCGTCGTGCAGGTGTGGATGGTGCTCGGCGTCTCCGTCATCATCTTCCTCTCCGGGCTCCAGGCGGTTCCGGAGGAGCTGAACGAAGCGGCCGAGATCGACGGCGCGAACGGCTGGCAGCGTTTCCGGAGCGTCACGGTGCCCCTGCTCGCTCCGTCGATCACGGCGAACGTGCTCCTCGGCATCGTCAACGCCCTGCAGAGCTACCAGCTGATCTACGTGCTCAGCGGTCCGAACAACCGCTCCACCCAGGTGCTCTCGCTCCTGGTCTACGTGCAGGGCTTCGGCGGAGCATCCGGTACGACGCTGTCGCAGTCGCAGGGCTATGCGGCAGCGGTCTCTATGGTCCAGTTCGTGCTGGTGGCCGTCGTCTCGATCATCGCCCTGACGATTCTGCGCCGACGAGAGGCGAAACTGTGATGACCACGTCCACCGAATCGCTGCCGGCGACGAGGGAACGCTCCAGCGAGACGACAGTGCGCCGTCGGCGGCGCATCCCGGTCGGCGCGTACATCTGCGCGCTCATCCTGATGATCGTGTTCCTGTTCCCGCTGCTCTACCTGCTCAACACCGCGCTGAAATCGCAGGCGGAGTTCGTGGCGAACCCCGTCGGCCTGGTCTCCGACCCGCAGTGGAGCAACTTCGCCACCGCGTGGGAGAAGGGCGACTTCGGCGCGTACATCCTGAACAGCGTGATCTACACCGCAGCGGGATCGGCCATCGGCACCCTGCTCACGCTGGTGCTGGCGTTCCCGGTCGCCCGCGGCTACGTGCGCGGCGCCAAGTACTGGTCCATCGTGTTCGTGCTCGTGCTGTTCCTGCCGAACGCCCTGATCACCCAGTTCCAGCTGCTCCTGCGGCTCGGGCTGTACGACACGCAACTCGGCTACATCCTGCTGGTCGGCGTCGGCGTCGGAGTCGGCCCGCTGCTGCTGAGCGGGTTCGTGAAGTCGATCCCGCGCGAGCTCGACGAGGCCGCCGCGATGGATGGGGTGGGCTACTGGCGCTACCTCTTCACGTTCATCCTGCCGCTGGCCCGCCCGGCCCTGGTGACCGTGTTCATCCTGCAGGCGGTGTGGATCTGGAACGAGATCATCCTCGCGACCGTCCTGCTCGCCGACCCCACCAAGTTCCCGGTGACCGTCGGGCTCTACGCGTTCAAGGGCACGTACGGCAACCAGTGGCCGCTCCTCGCGGCGGCCACGTTCATCGTCGCCGCGCCGTTGATCGTCGGCTACATCTTCATTCAGCGCTACCTGGTCAACGGCGTCGTCGGCGCCGTCAAGGGCTGACCCCGTTCCCCGCACCATCTACCCCGCAAGAGAGGTCCTGTTGTCCACCACCGTCCCCGCCGTCAGCACCGCTGTCACCGTCCCGTATGTCCTCGAGCGCGCCGGCGTCGTCATGGAGCCGGACCCGGCAGATCCGCGCCAGGTCGACGGCGTGCTCAACCCGGCGACGGTGCAGGACCCGGATGGGACCGTGCACCTCTTCCCCCGCCTGGTGGCCGAGCACAACGTGTCCAGCATCGGCCGGGCCAGGGTCGTGGTGACCGACGGCGTGCCGACCGCGGTCGACGGGCTGGAGGTCGCGCTGGAGGCGGACCGCGGCTGGGAGCACGGCACGGGTCACGGCGGCGTCGAGGACCCGCGCATCACCCCGCTGAAGGATCTCGGCATCCACGTGATGTCGTACGTGGCGTTCGGCCCGCTCGGCCCGAAACCGGCGCTCGCCGTGTCGACCGACGGTGTGACCTGGCGCAGGCTCGGCCCGATCCAGTTCGCCTACGACGACGCGCTCGACACCGACCTCAACCTGTTCCCGAACAAAGACGTCGTCTTCTTCCCCGAGATCGTCTCCGACCCGGATGGCCGCCCCAGCTTCGCGATGCTGCACCGGCCGATGTGGGACTTCGGCTTCGTGCGCCCCGAGGAGCAGCCACCGCTGCCTGCCGGCGTGACGGACGCGCGCGCCAGCATCTGGATCTCGTACATCCCGGTCGACGAGGCCGTTCGCGACCTGACCGCGCTGACCAGGCCGGCCGGTCACCGGTTCGTCGCCGGCCCGGAGTACGACTGGGAGGCGCTGAAGATCGGCGCAGGCCCCGCTCCGCTCCGCGTGCCGGAGGGCTGGTTGCTGCTGCACCACGGCGTCACCGGCGACCTGCCGGGCGGCTCGTTCGTGCCGCAGGCGTTCACCGTGCGCTACGTCGTCGGCGCCATGCTGCTCGACGCCGACGACCCGTCGCGGGTCCTCGCCAGGACCAGCGAGCCCCTGATGACCCCCGAGACAGCGGACGAGACCGCTGGCACGGTGGCGAACGTGCTCTTCCCCACCGCGATCGAGAAGATCGGCGGGGAGCACTTCGTCTTCTACGGTGCGGCCGACACCCGGATCTCGGTCGCACGCCTGGTCCGCACCCCCTGACCCCCAACCCCCACCTCAGCGAACAAGGAGTCCTACGCAATGATGCGTCATCCTGAAGACCCGAACGCTCCACGTCTCTCGCTCGTCCGCCGCTCGCGCCTGTCGGCGCTGGTCGCATCCCTCGTCGTCGCCCTGCTGAGCATCGCCGGCCTGGCCGCGCCCGCACAGGCGGCGGACCTGGAGACGGACGTCTCCACGATCGTCAACCGCTTGCAGGACTACTATCTGAGCCAGGGCGACGAGGTGCAGATCGCCAACGGCATCTATCTCGCGCAGACCTCGAACGCGCTCGACTACGTCGCATCGCAGAACGCGGACGGCTCCTGGTCGGACGTGAACTACCAGGACACGACGAGCTCGGCGAACGGCAAGACCTGGGATGCGTACAAGGCGCTCTACCGGATGGTCGCGATCGCTCAGGCGTACCGCGACCCATCGGCGAAGGGCCACGGAGACGCGAAGCTGATCGACGCGGAGCAGCGGGCGCTCGCGTACTGGGACGCGGTGAATCCGGGGAACACCAACTGGTGGGAGACCGAGATCGGCGAGTCCATCGCCATGGGCCGCATCTCCATCTTCGTCGGGGACGCGCTGAGCCCTGATGCGGCGGCGCTGGCGATCAAGCACAACCAGGGCAAGCTCGATCCGGCGGGCGCGAACGGCGCCTGGCGCACCTCCGACTACCTCTACAAGGCCCTCGCCACCCGGGATGCCGCCGCGATCACCGCGGGCTTCGCCACGATGGTGCAGACGGTGGCGGTGGACGACTCCGGCACCGTGCAGGAGGCCGTGCAGCCGGATGCGACGTTCTGGGCGCACGGCGCGCAGCTCTACAGCGAGGGCTACGGCATGGCGCTGTTCACGATGGTGGCGATGTGGGCGGACTCCGCCCGTGGCACGAGCCTGGCCTTCACCCGCGACCAGCTGGACACGATCGCGTTCTACATCGTCGACGGCACCCGCTGGCTGATCCGCGGCGAGATCGAGATGCTGTACCTCCTCTACCGTCCGGCCACGACCGTCGACGGCGTGACGAGCTACGCGGCCGTCTTCCTGGATCCACTGGACAGGATGGCGCGCACCGACCCGCTCTACGCGACCGCCTACCGCCAGATGGCGGACAACATCCGGGGCAAGACCGCCGGGAACGGCGCGATCGGCGACACATACTTCTGGCGGTCGGAGTTCTCGTCGCACCAGCGGGCGGACTACGGCATCGTGACCGGTCTGAACTCCAACCGCACCGTGGGCAGCGAGTACCGGTCCACCATCCGCAAGGACGTCGGCAACGAGGTCGTCTGGAACCGCACAGGCACCACGGCCATCCAGGTGACCAACAACGAGTACACCGACCTCGGTCCGGCATTCGACTGGTTCCACTACCCCGGCACCACCGTGCCGTACGTGAAGGAGACCACCCTCGGCAAGGACGGCCGCTCCGCCAACGGCGGGGCATTCACCGGCGGCGTCTCGGACGGCATGTACGGCGCGACGGTGGAGAGCCTGGACAGGGTCGGCACCCAGGCGCAGAAGAGCTACTACTACTTCGACGACGAGATGGTGGCGCTCGGCGCCGGCATCCAGTCGACGTCGGCCGCGCCCATCCACACCACGGTCAACCAGGTCGCCGCGAAGGGCAACGCGTCGGTGGACGGGCAGAAGGTCGAGTCCGGCACGGACGGCAGAGTTGTCGGCGACCCGTCGTGGGCCTACAACGACAAGGTCGGCTACGTGTTCCCGTCCGACCAGGCGGTGACCGTCTCCGACAAGACGCAGACCGGCAGCTACTACGGTGACCAGCCGGAGAGCCACGACGCGTTCTCGCTGTACTTCGACCACGGGGTGAAGCCGAGCAACGCCGGATACGAGTACATCGTGCTCCCCGCCAAGTCGGCCGCGCAGACCCAGGCGTACGCGGCGAACCCCGCCGTGAAGATCCTCCGCAACGATTCGTCGGTGCAGGCGGTCCAGCACGCCGGCCTCAAGCGGACGATGGCGACCTTCTACCGGGCCGGTTCGCTCGACCTCGGCGACGGCCGCACCCTCTCGGTGAGCCAGCCGAGCATCGTGATGCTCGACGAGTCCTCCGGGACCCCGGTGGTGAGCCTGTCGAACCCCAGCCAGCCCGGGATCCTCGTGGATGTGACCCTGAGCGGCGGAGCGTCGGCGTCCCACGGTTCCTTCGTGCTCGGCACAGGGGCGAACCTGGGCAAGACCGTCACGGAGCCGCTCGCCGCCGACGACTCGGCCGGCTCGCCGTACACCGCGAGCGGGTCGGTGGCCGGTCACGGCCCGTCGCTGACAGGCGATGGGGACGCCGCGACGACGTGGCAGTCGTCCGGCGCAGCGCCGTGGCTCCGCCAGCGGCTGACCGCCGGCTCGTACGCCATGGGCGCCGACGTCGACTGGGGAAGCGACTACGCCACCCGGTTCCTCGTCCAGACCTCGCTGGACGGCACGACCTGGACCGATCAGAAGCTCGTCCAGAACGGGACGGGCGGACACCAGCACGTCGACTTCCCGGCCACCGCGGCGAACTTCGTCCGCATCCTGCCCCTGGACGGGCCGGGCGGCGGGTCGTACTCGGTCGGGGAGTTCTCCGCCCTCTCCCGCGTCAACCTCGCCCTCGGCGCCCCCACCACGGCGTCCGACGGAACGAGTCCGGCGAGCGCGACGGACGGGAACGCGACCACCAGGTGGATCGCCGACAGGACGGGCTCACCGGATGCGTCCTGGCTGCAGGTCGACCTCGGCAGCGTGCAGAAGATCGGTGCAGCACGGTTGTTCTGGGAGGCGTCGTACGCCAGCCAGTACAAGATCCAGGTCTCGGACGACGGCCGCACCTGGCGCGACGCATACGCCACCCCGGCAGCGGGGAGCGACGGCGGCACGGACCTCGTGGCGCTGAACGCGACCGGTCGCTACGTCCGGATGCAGACGGTGAAGCGGGCGCTGACCACCTACGGGGTCTCGCTGTGGGAGTTCGAGGTGTTCGGGGACGGCGCCATCGCCGCGGCACCGACCGCCGGCGGGCGGGTGAACCTGGCCGCGGGCACGCCGACCACGGCGGACAGCGTCTACAACAACCTGGCGAACGTCCAGCCCACCGCCGCCACCGACGGCTCGAAGACCACCAAGTGGTCGTCGGCGCGGCCGACCGGCACTGCTCCGTACACCAACCGCAACTGGCTGCAGGTGGACCTCGGCGCTGTGCGGCCGGTGTCTCAAGCGGTGGTGGAGTGGGAGTCGGGCAACTCGACCGACTACCAGCTCGAGGGCTCGGTGAACGGCACCGACTGGACCCAGCTCGCCCACGTGCAGAACTCCGGCACCGCGGATCACCGTCGTGACACGACGGACTTCCCGACGGCGGAGGCGCGCTACGTCCGCGTGATCGGCTCGCCGGCGACCAAGTACGGGCTCAACATCTGGGAGTTCGAGGTCTACGGCGGCTACAGCCTGACCTGCCAGGCTCCTGTGACGGCGGACCGCGAGAGCACGGCCACGATGACGGCGAAGATCAGCCCGCTCGACGCGGGGGACTCCTTCACGGCGTACTCGCTCGACCCGTCGGTCGCGGCGGTCTCGGCCGCGCCGCAGCCCGCTGCGGACGGGACCATCGCTGTCGCCCTCACGACAGGAGTGCCAGGAAGCACCTCCATCGTGCTGGTGCACGGCGCTGGCGACGAGTTCGTCCGGTGCCCCGTCACGGTGGCGGTCGACCGGAGTGCGCTGCAGGCATTGGTCGACCGCGCCGCCGGCCTCGACAGCACGCAGTACGCCGCCGCGACCTGGGCGCCCGTTCTGCCCGCCCTGGAAGCCGCGAAGGCGACGCTCAAGGCCGCCGATGCCACCCAGGCCGCGATCGACGGCCGCGCCGCAGCGCTGAAGGCCGCGATCGACGGGCTCCGCGCCACGGCGAGCATCAGTGCGCCGGCCGTCACCGCGAAATGGGGAACCGCCGCGACCGTCACCGTCACGGTGTCGTCCCCGCTCCCGGTCAGCGGTCAGGTGACGCTGACGGAGGGGTCGAAGGATCGAGGTGTCGCGCCGCTGCGTGACGGCGTCGCCACGTTCACCCTCCCCTCTGGGCTCGCGGCAGGCGACCATACGCTGACGGCGACGTACTCCGGCAGCGACACGGTGGAGGGCGCCAGCACGACCGTCGTCGTCACGGTCACCCTCCCGGCCGCCTGGAGCAAGACCACGACGTACAAGACCGGGGACATCGTCAGCTATCGCGGGTCGGTGTATACGGCGGGATGGTCGACCAAGGGCGAGCAGCCCGGCGCGAGCAACGCCGGCGCCTGGCAGGAGCTCGCGCTGACCGAGGACGGCGCGACGGCGTGGACGGCATCCCGGGTCTTCAACGGCGGGGAAACGGTCGTCTATCAGGGCAAGACGTACCTGGCCTCCTGGTACAGCCGCTCGGATGTCCCGGGTGGGGCGACCGGCCCGTGGCAGGAGATCGCCACCGCGCCGGACGGCACGGCGCTGTGGACTCCGTCGCGCATCTTCAACGCCGGGGAGAAGGCGAGCTACAAGGGCGTCGTCTACGTCGCCAAGTGGTACTCCCGCAACCAGGCTCCTGGCTCCGCGAACGGCCCATGGGCCGTCGCCGGATAGCAGGCGCCGGCCTTCAGGCGGGAACCGGTTCGGGTCCGGTTCCCGCCCAGCGGGTCGTCCAGGAGGCGGGCAGGAGCCGCGTCACCATCTCGGACGTCGCTGCGCGAGCACGGGTCTCCAAGAGCGCCGTGTCGTTCGTCTTCAACGGACGCCGCGGCCTCAGCGAGGCGACGACGGAGCGCATCCTCCGGGCGGCGGACGACCTCGGCTGGAAGCCGAACGCGCGAGCGCGGGCGCTCTCCTTGGACCGCCCGAGGAGCGTCGGCCTGGTGGTCGGACGGCACGGGGTCAGCCCTGGCGCCTGCTCCGACCTCGCCGGGTTCATCGACGGGGTCGGCACGGCGCTCGCTGCGACGGACACCGCCCTCGTGGTCCGAGTGGTCTCATCGGCCGCGGAGGAGACGGGTGCGTACGACCGGTTCGTGCGCGAGTCGCAGGTCGACGGCATCCTGATCGTCGATCTGCGCACCTCCGACGACCGTCCGGCCGCTCTGACGGCCCTCGGTCTCCCGTTCCTCGTCGCGGAGCACGTGGTGGCGCACGCGGACGAGTGGGAGGGCACAGCCCAGGCCGTGCGCCACCTGGCCGCGGCCGGACACGAGCGCATCGCCATCGTCGCCGAGACCGGCACGCAGCGGTCGGCGCGACGGCAGAAGGCGTTCGCCGACGAATCGCGTGCGCTCGGGCTGTCCGCGCGCGTGATCGGCCTCACCGACCCGTCGCCGGCCTCTGCGCGGGCGGCCACCGACCGGCTGCTCGGGTTCAAGGCACCGCCCACCGGGATCCTCTACGACACCGGACTCCTGGCTTCGGCCGGGATGGGCGTGATCGGGCGCCGGGGGATGCGAGTGCCGGAGAGCCTCTCCGTCATCAGCCTCGACGACAGCTCGTTCGCGCTCGTGACGGAGCCCGCCATCACCAGCGTGCGACGCGACGCATACGCCTGGGGTCGGGCATGCGGCCTCCGTCTGGTCGCCCTGCTGGGCGGGGATCCCGTCGCCGAGGTCGAGCTCCCGCCCGCAGAACTCGTCGTGCGCGCCAGCACGGCGCCACCATCCACCACCATCCACGAAAGGTCCCGCTGATGCCCCGCCTCGTCGCCTTCGATCTCGACGACACCCTCGCCCCGTCCAAGTCGCCCGCCGCTCCCCGGATGATCGAGCTGCTCACCAGCCTGCTCGACGTCTCCGAGGTGTGCGTGATCTCGGGAGGGAGGTTCGAGCAGTTCCGCGACCAGCTGCTCTCCCAGCTGCCAGGGTCGGCACGGCTCGACCGGCTCCACCTCATGCCCACCTGCGGCACGCGCTACTACCGCTGGGACGGCGCGGGATGGAGACTGCAGTACGCCGAGAACCTGACCGATACGGAGCGGACGCAAACGCTAGCGACGGTCCAGGAAGAGGCGTCGCGCCTCGGGCTCTGGGAGAAGGACACCTGGGGTCCCGTGCTGGAGGATCGCGGGTCGCAGATCACGTTCTCCGGGCTCGGTCAGCTGGCGCCCATCGACAAGAAGGCCGCCTGGGACCGCGACGGGACGCGGAGGAACCTGCTCCGCGCCGCCGTCCAGTCCCGGCTTCCCGGCCTGGAGGTGCGCGCAGGAGGCTCGACGAGCATCGACATCACCCGCCACGGCGTGGACAAGGCGTACGGGATGACCAAGCTCTCGTCGCTGACCGGGATCCCCTTCTCCGACATGCTCTTCATCGGAGACCGGCTGGACCCGGACGGCAACGACTATCCCGTGATCGCGCTCGGAATCCCCACCAGGTCGGTGTCCGATCCGTCGGAGACGGCGGCCATCGTCGAAGGACTGCTCGTCACTTCGTGAGGACCGCCGCCACCTCCGGGATGCGCTCGATGTAGCCGGCGACGAGCGAGCGGGCGACGGTCACGCTGTCGACCAGGGGATGCAGGGCGAACGCCGCCACCGCCTCTTCCTTCGAGCCGGTGAGCGCCGCGGCGATGGTGTGCCGTTCCACCGACTTCACCAGCGACATCAGGCCCACCTGGTGCAGGTCGGGCTGGTCGGTGGTCAGCGGATGCACGCCGTTCGCGTCCACCAGGGTGGGCACCTCGACGACGGCGTCGTCCGGCAGCCCGTGGATGGTGCCGTTGTTGCGCACGTTGAGGATCATCGTCTGGCGCTCGTTGCGGCTGATCGCGGCCATCACGCCGAGGGCGACGCCCGCGTATCCCTGGTGCGACGGGTCCTGCTCGCGCTCCTTGACGTGGGTCGGCGCATCCTGGGTGCCGCCCTTCGCCTCGGCCATGTACGAGGCGCTGCGACGCTCGACGGTGGTGCGCCACAGCTCGGCGACGCCCTGGCCGGCGTCGGACGCCTTGGTGTAGAAGGCGCTCTGCGAGTCGGCGAGGAAGTCGCCGCGGGTCTTGCCGGACTCCCGGATCGTCTGCACGGCGTCGCGGTTGAAGTAGTAGTAGTACAGGTACTCGTTGGGCACGGAGCCGAGGTTGCGGATCCAGTCCGCCCCGAACACGTGGCCCTCCTCGAGCGCGCCGAGCAGGGCGTCGTCGGCCAGCAGCTCGGGGAGCACGTCGCGGCCGTCGTAGAGGAGGCGGCGCATCCAGCCCAGGTGGTTGAGGCCGACGTAGTCCATCTGCACGCGCGTGTGGTCGAGGCCGAGCAGGCCCGCGACACGACGGCCGAGGCCGGACGGGGTGTCGCAGATGCCGAGCACGCGGTCGCCGAGCACCGACTGCATGGCCTCGGTGATGATGCCGGCCGGGTTGGTGAAGTTCATCACGTACGCGTTGGGGGCGAGGTCCTTGATCGCCTTCGCCGCCTCGACCATCACGGGCACGGTGCGGATGGCGTACGCGAGTCCGCCAGGGCCGGTGGTCTCCTGGCCGAGGACGTTGAGGTCGAGGGCGACGTGCTCGTCGCAGCGGCGTCCCTCCAGGCCGCCGACGCGGAGGGCGGCGAAGATGAAGTCGCTGCCCTCGACGGCGCGGTGCAAGTCGGTGGTCGGCACGAGGCGCGGCGCGTCGGGGAACCCGGCGGCCAGCTCGGTGAGGATGGCGACCATCGTGTGCAGGCGGTCCTCGTCAACGTCGTAGAGGGCCACCTCTTCGACGCGCGGTGAACCGGTGTCCCGCAGGAGGGCCTGGTAGACGTACGGCGTGCGGAATCCGCCGCCTCCGAGGATGCAGAGCTTCATACGACAGTGACCTCTCCGCCGGCGTTCCGGCACAGTGCGAGCGTTTCTTCCGGAGCGCCGGTCGTGGTGACCAGCGCATCCACTTCGGTGAGGGAGCAGAGCCGCAGGGCTCCTGTCCCGGGGAACTTGGCTTCGGAGGCGAGCAGCACCACCCGGTCGGAGGCGGCGATCATCGACTGCTTGATCGGCGCCTCGACGGCCATGTTGTCCACGACGTGTCCGTTCGCCCGCACGCCCGTGCAGGAGAGGAACACGATGTCGGCGCTCACCTGGCTGAGGGCGAGCTCGGCGAGCGAGCCGACCAGGGTGCGGTAGTTGCGGCGGACGACGCCGCCGAGCAGCACCAGGCGCACGGCGTCGTCGTCGCGCAGCTCGTCGAAGACGGCGAGGCTGGAGGTGATGACGGTGATGTCCCTGCCGCGCAGGAGGCGAGCGACCAGCGGGGTGGTCGTGCCGATGTCCAGGATGATGACGCTGCCGTCGGTGACCATCGCGGCCGCCGCCTCCGCCATGCGGCGCTTGAGGTCGGCGTCCGTCGTCTCGTCGAAGGTGCCCTCCTCCGCGCTGCGGCCGTGGTCCTCCACGGTGGCGCCGGGCGTGAGGACCGCCCCGCCGTAGGTGCGGGTCAGCTCGCCGTTGCGGTCGAGCAGCTCCAGGTCTCTGCGGATGGTCGACTCGCTGACGGCCAGTGCTTCGGCCAGCTCGCGCACGGAGGCGGAGCCGTCCGTCCGCAGCGCAGACAGGATGCGGTTCTGCCGTTCGCGAAGAATCATGGTGACACTCTACTCACAGATGAGCAGAGTCGCGCAAACACGAGCAGAGAAAATACTCAGATACGCAAACTTAACAAAAGTGCGTCACGCAGGTAATGTAATCGAAACACTCGCTGCTCAAGCTTGCTGAATATCAGCGGTTCCGTCGCATAGTCACGCAAAGTCGAGCATCGAGTGTCGAACCCCGCGGATCCGCAACGAAGAGGAGAGCCCGTGATCGAACGACCGCTGCACCAGGGAGCCGAGCTCCTGTTCGCCGGCGAGATCTTCTGCGACATCGTCTTCTCCGGCGTCGACGTCCCCGCCGTGGGAGCGGAGGTCTACGCGGACGCCTTCACCATCACGGCGGGAGGCGTTGCGAACCGGGCGGTCGCTGCTGCGCGGGCCGGCGCATCCACTCTGCTGCTGTCGCGCCTCGGCGACGACCCGCTCGGCGAGCACATCCACCGGATGCTCGACGACGAGCCCGGACTCGACACACGCCTGCTCGAACGCATCGCCGACCATCAGAGCCCTGTCACCGTGTCGCTCACCACCCCGGAGGACCGCTCCTTCATCACCTACCAGGTGGAGCTCGGGCACCAGGACGTCCCTGACGACCTCGGCCCCATCGGCGCGACCCACGTCGGCGTGGCCCACGAACTGCCCGCCTGGGTCGGCCGGATGCGCGCAGCGGGCACCACGGTGGTCGGCGGCGTCGGCTGGGACGCCTCGGGAGACTGGTCGGGCGACGTGCTTCGCCGCCTCTCCGAGGTGGACGTGTTCGTGCCCAACGACGCGGAGGCGATGCAGTACACGCGCACCGACGACGCGGTGGCGGCGGCCAAAGCACTGGCGGAGCACGTGCCGCTCGCCGTCGTCACCAGGGGACCGCGCGGCGTCGTCGCCGTCGACTCCGCGGCGGGGGAGATCGTCGAGGTGGAGGCCGTGCCCGTCGCGGCCGTCGACCCGACAGGGGCGGGCGACGTCTTCGTCGCCACGTTCATGGCAGCGCTCGGCCACGACTGGGACCTGCGCACCCGCCTCCGCTTCGCGTCGCTCAGCGCGACCATCTCCGTCACCGGTCTCGGCGGCGCGGCCAGCGCGCCGCGGCCGCAGGACCTCATCGACTTCGTCGACCGTCGCAACCCGGCGGGCGATTGGTCGTTCCTCGACCGCATGCGCGTGCCCACCGGCTCGCACTGACCCATCGATCCCTCGCACCCTCGCACCCCAACCGAACGGACACTGCAATGAAGAGACACACCAGCAAGGTGGCGCTGCTCGCCGGCGCCCTCACCGCGATCGCTCTCGGACTCACCGCGTGCGCGCCGGGCGGCTCGGCGCCATCCGGAACGCAGAGCCTCGGACCGGTCTCCAAAGACTTCGGCAGCAGCAAGGTCACGCTGACCGTGTGGGATCAGAACACCGACGGCGGCATCGACGACGCGCAGAAGCAGCTGAACGCCGCCTTCACCAAGAAGTACCCCAACGTGACCATCAAGCGGGTCTCCCGGTCGTTCTCCGACCTGAAGACCACGCTCAAGCTCGCGCTCTCCGGCGACAACCCGCCGGACGTGGTCCAGGCCAACCAGGGCTACCCGGACATGGGCGCGTTCGTGAAGGCCGGGCTGCTCCGGCCCGTCGACGACTACGCCGACCTCTACAAGTGGAACGACTACTACCCGTCGAGCCTGCTCAAGCTCAACTCGTTCTCGTCCGACGGCAAGAAGTGGCAGGGCGACGACCTCTACGGCGTCTCGCAGACCGGCGAGCTCGTCGGCCTCTACTACAACAAGGCCGTGCTGCAGAAGGCGGGCATCAGCGAGGCGCCGACCTCGCTCGACGAGCTCACCGCGGACATGGCCAAGGTGAAGGCCGCCGGTTCGCTGCCGCTGGCGTACGGCGACGTGGAGAAGAGCCCCGGCATCCACCTGTACGGGTTCGCGCTGTCGGCGCTGGCCGGATCGCAGAAGGTCAACGACCTCGTCAACGGCTCCAGCGGATCGTGGACGGGCGCCGACGAGGTGAAGGCGGCCGATGTCGTGCAGGGCTGGCAGAAGTCCGGGTACATCACCCCCGGCGCCAACGGCGTCTCCCGGGATGCGGCGGTCGCCTCGTTCGGCAACGGCGACGCGGCGTTCCTCATCACCGGCACCTGGTACCTGGCGACGCTGGCCGAGGCGACGGCATCCAAGGACATCGGCTTCACCGCGCTGAAGCCCGCCGGATCGGACACGCCCGTCACGATGGGCGGAGAGGGCCTCGCCTGGGCGATCACGTCCAAGTCGAAGAACGCGAACGCGGCGGCCGCGTACATCGACTTCGTCACGGACAAGAACGCGTCCGAGGTGCTCGTGAAGACGGGCAACCTGCCGACGGTCGTGCCGAGCGGGTCCGAGCAGGCCACCGGCACGGTCACCGGCGACGTCACCGCGAACTACATCACCATCTCGAAGTCGAACGGCATCACCCCGTACCTCGACTACGCGACGCCGACGTTCTACGACACCATCACCGCGGCGGCTCAGGATCTGATCGCCGAGAAGGCGACGCCCGAGCAGTTCACGCAGACGCTGCAGGACGACTACGCCGCCTTCACGAAGAAGAACGGATGACCGTGACCGCACACAAGGACGGACAGGCGGTCGCCCCCGCCGTCCGACCGGCTGTCCGCCCGGCCGGAGCAGCGCGCTCCGGCCGGGCGGGGCGACGCAGGAAGCGCAGCCTGGTCGCATACCTCTATGTGCTGCCCGCGTTCCTCGTGTTCGCGGTCTTCCTCGGCTGGCCGTTCATCCAGACCGTCCAGTACTCGTTCTACGACTGGGACGGCCTCTCGCCCGCCACCTGGGCCGGGTTCGCGAACTACGTCTCGGTGTTCACCGACACGGCGCTGCGCGGCGCGTTCGGGCACGCGCTCATCCTGATGGTGTTCTACGCCGTGATCCCCGTGGTGCTCGCACTGTTCCTCACCGCCCTCATCTCCCGCGCCAACGCCCTGCGCGGGATGAGCGCCTTCCGCACCGTCCTGTTCCTCCCGCAGGTGATCGCCTCGGTCGTGGTCGCGACGATCTGGGTCTCGATCTACTCGCAGGACGGCCTGGTCAACGAGACCCTGCGGTTCCTCGGCCTCGACGGGCTCGCCAGGGTCTGGCTCGGCGACTACGCGTTCGCGCTCCCCGCGATCGGGTTCGTCGGCACCTGGCTCAACATCGGCCTGTGCCTCGTGCTGTTCCTCTCCGGCGTCGGCAACATCCAGCCGGAGCTGTTCGAGGCGGCGCGGCTCGACGGAGCGGGGGCGGCGCGCGAGTTCTTCTCCATCACGCTCCCCGCGCTGCGTGGCCAGATCGCCGTGGCGCTCACCCTCACCATCGTCTCGGCGCTGAAGACCTTCGACCTCGTCTACGTGACGACGGGAGGCGGCCCTGGCACCTCGACCACCGTGCCGGCGTACGAGGCGTACAACCGGGCGTTCAACACGGGACAGGTCGGCTCGGCCGCCGCCGTGGCCATCGCTCTGACGCTCGTGATCATGGTCGTCACCGCCCTGATCAGCCGGATCCAGCCGAAGGACGTGCAATGAGGCTCACCCGCCGCGAGAAGATCGTCGACTACATCGTCCTCTCCCTCTTCGCCCTGTTCGCCGTCATCCCGCTGGTCGGGGTGCTGTTCTCCGCGGTCACGCCGTCGGCGGACAACCAGGGCGGCTTCGCCCTTCCGACGAAGATCGACCTCGGCAACTTCGCCACGGCGTGGACCGAGGGGCACTTCGCCACGTACATGTTCTCGAGCATCGTGGTCACGCTCGGGGTGATCGTCCTCACCACCGTGCTGTCCGTGCTCGCCGGGTTCGCCTTCGCCCGCCTCGACTTCGCCGGCTCCGGCATCATCTTCTTCGTGATGCTCGCGGGGCTCATGCTGCCCGCGGAGGCGTTCATCATCCCGCTGTACTTCAACCTGCGCAGCGTCGGCCTCACCGACTCGTACCAGAGCCTCATCCTGCCGCAGACCGCGCAGTCGCTCGCGTTCGGCATCTTCTGGATGCGCAACCAGTTCCGCGCCTTCCCCGGCGAGATCATCGAGGCGGCCCGCATCGACGGCGCCCGCGACCTGCGCGTGCTCTGGCAGGTGATCGTGCCGCCGTCGCTCGCCCCCATCATGACGATGTGCGTGCTGGTCGCCATGTGGACCTGGAACGAGTTCCTGATGCCCCTCGTCCTCATCACCAGCGAGGACCGCAGGACGGCGCCGCTCGGCCTCGCATTCTTCAAGGGCGAGCATCTCACCGACTACTCGCTCCTGAGCGCGGCGGGCATCATCGTCGCCATCCCCATCGTCGTCCTGTACTTCTTCCTCCAGAAGCGCTTCATCTCCGGGATGCTCGGCGGCATCTCCGCGAAATGACGCCGCTATAGACGACAAAACCTCACCCGGAGTAGTGTTCGCCCGTCACCAACGATGGGGTGGGCACCATGACGGACAGCGCGACGGCCGGCGGCGCCGACGGGAAGCCGAAGCCGAACCACATCCTGGAGCTGCGGATCCACGGGATCAAGAACACGCCGCCGGCAGAGATGCTGGGCGTCGACAAGTCCGATCTGCGGCAGTACCAGGGCGACGAGAACGGCGGCTTCTGGCTGGCGACGCGCCTGCCGGAGCCCGACCCTGACGACGACACCCCGAATCCAGCCGTGCCTCCGCCGGATGTGCGCCGCGAGGCGTACTCGTGGGGCGCGATGGCGCGCTACGGCGGAGGCGCCCTCGTCATCATCGGGCAGTTCTTCGTGCAGATCGCGTGGCTCCTGCTGCTGCCGTTCGGGCTGACGAACAGCGCCTACTGGACCAGGCGCATCCCGAATCAGAACGCGGGCGGCGAGTGGCGGGGCGGCGTGGGGGTGACCTCGCTGCGGGTGTTCGCGCTGGGGCTGACCCTGCTCTACGTGTGCGCCCTCGGCTCGGTGAGTCTCGACCTGATCGGCACCCAGTGTCTCGGCGGGGCCGCCTGTCCCGCCCTGCCCTCCGGCGTGCTCGACTTCCTCACGTCCGGCTTCCTGGCCGAGCGCGGTCGTCAGCTGGCGGTGCTATCGCTGGTGCCGATCGGTGGGGTGATCGTGCTCTACCTCGTCTCGCACAGCGCGCGCACCCGCTACGAGGCCGGCATCTTCAACACCGTGCGCCGGATGCGGAACGCCGACACCCCGATGCGCGCCACCGAGCGGCGCCCGCTCAGCGTCGAGGGCTTCTGGCAGCAGTCCCGCGTCGGATCGCCGACGGAATGGCTCCACCTGTCCGGCGCGTTCTGCCTGATCGCGCTGCTGCTGGTCTGGGACCGCGTCTTCGCCGGTGCGCCCGGCTGCGGCGAGCTGCAGTCGTTCGGGCCGAGTGGATGCGTCGCCCGCCTCCTCGGCCCGGGCGGAGACCTCTGGTACTTCACGGCGGCGGGCGTCGTCGCCGCGGCGGGCATCGTCTGGATCGTGGTCCGCATCGTCCGCTCGTCGGACACGGTCAACCACTCGGGGGAACGGCTCGCCGCCTTCCTCCGCGACGAGCAGCGCCGCCGCGAGACGGTCGCCGCGGTCACCCTCGCCGCCTCGGTGGTCCTCTACCTGCTCGTCCTGGTCGCGCTGTTCGTCAACGGCGCGTACCACCGGTCGCCGTCGTTCGCGTTCCTCGGCCTGGTCTCCGCGCCGTCGATCATCCTGGGCGTGCTGGTCGCCATCTGCATCTCGGCGCTCGGCTGGCGCCGCGGCGTTCCGCACGTGCTCTCCATCGCGCTGATGACGGTCTCCGGGCTCACCTTCCTCATCGGGGTGTCGATGAACCCGGCGCGGCTCGGCGGTCAGCCCGGCGCGTTCCAGTGGGTGTACTACCTCGTGGCCGCGCTGTTCTTGGCGGCGCAGCTCGTGCTCGTGGGGGTGTGGCCGCGCATCCACGGCACCAGGGACCGGTACCGCACGGAAGGCTGGGCCGGGATGGGTCCAGGGGTGTGGATGCTGCTGTCGCTCGGGGCGGCGATGCTGCTGTCCACGCTGCTCGTCCTCGGCGTGCAGAGCTGGCTCGGCAGTGGCACGCCGGCTTGCGGCTGCGCCGCCCCGGTCGGCCGCGCGCTCGACGCCCCGATCGCGTTCAGCAACTTCGGCGACGTCGTGCCGCTGATCGCGGTGCTGCTGCTGCTCTTCGTCGCCGGCATCGTGGTGCTCAGGATGCTGTGGGTGCCCAAGCTGACCACCCCGCCGACCCCGGGAGGCTCCCGCCCGCTGCTCGAGCCGGTGGAGGAGTACAAGGACGGCGTCATCGAGCGCGGACGGACGACGGACCGGCTCGCCATGCGGATGTTGCGCGCCCGACGGTTCGCCGCCCTCTTCCACCGCGGAGAGCCGATCCTCGGCGTGCTCGCCGGGCTGTTCGCTGTGGGGTTCGTGGCGGCGCTCGCCGTGTCGAAGACCCAGTTCTTCGCCTGGATCGACGGCTTCGTCGCCCCGGCGCTCGGGCTGATCGCGGTGAGCGCTGTCGTGCTCATCGCCGAGAACGCGATCACCACCAAGGAGCGCCCCATCGGGGTGATGTGGGATCTGATGTGCTTCCTCCCGCGCGCAGGGCATCCGTTCGGGCCGCCCTGCTACGCCGAGCGGGTCGTGCCGGAGCTGCGCGACCGCGTCGTCGACTGGCTCACCCACGATCTGAAGCCGCCGCCCGGTCTGAGCATCGCGGAGCAGCTGGCGTGGAAGGAGCAGCAGGAGGAGGATGCGCTCAGCCATGAGCGGCCGTTCAGCGTGATCCTGAGCGCGCACAGTCTCGGCGCCGTGCTCGCGGTCTCCTGCCTGTTCACCTTGCGGCCCTCCCAGCAGGATCAGCTCCGCAACGTCGGCCTGCTCACATACGGCACGCAGCTCCGCACGTACTTCGGCCGCTTCTTCCCCGAACTGTTCGGACCGGGACCGCTCGGGACGCCGACCCAGCTCACGCCGTCCCTGCGCCGCGCGGACCCCTGGTTCACGCAGGTGCAGGCCGACCACGGCGGCACCGACGTCCCTCCTCCGCCGGCGGACACGGCGGACCCGACCCTCGTCGGCCTGCTCACCCAGCCGAACGGCGAGATCGCCTGGTTCAACCTCTGGCGGCGCACCGACTACCTCGGCTTCCCGGTCTTCAGCCACCGCGCCAACCCCGTCGACGGCGGTGCGGACGAGTTCGGTCCCCCGCGCTACCTCGTCAAGGTCGCCACCCACCCCGACTACCAGTCCACCCCTCAGTACATCGCCAACCTCACCCGCATGATCACCCTCCTCTCCCGCCCCCGCAAATAATCGAGTCCGAAGCTATTCACGCGACACGCCGCATCCACCCGTGAACAACGTCGGACTCGATTTTCAGGAAACCGAGCGGTGTATGGTATTCGCACACAGGCAGATCACTTCGAAGGAGAATCATGGGTCGGCTGGCACGCGCGTCCGCGTTGAACACCGAAGAGAAGGCTGCGCTGACGAGCGGCGCGAGTTTCTGGGAGACCGAGGGCATCGACCGGGTGGGCATCCCGTCGATCTACCTCACCGACGGTCCGCACGGTGTGCGCAAGCAGGCCCAGGGAGGGGACCACCTCGGCATCGGCGACAGCGTCCCGGCCACCTGCTTCCCGCCCGCCGTCGCCCTCGGCTCGTCGTGGGACGCCGAACTGCTCGAGCGCGTCGGCGCCGCCCTCGGCGAGGAAGCGAAGGCGGAGGGTGTCGGCGTGCTGCTCGGCCCCGGCATCAACATCAAGCGGTCTCCTCTCTGCGGCCGCAACTTCGAGTACCTGTCGGAAGACCCCATCCTGAGCGGGCGGCTCGGCGCATCCCTGGTCCGCGGCCTGCAGTCGCAGGGCGTCGGCGCCTCGCTGAAGCACTTCGCCGCCAACAACCAGGAGACCGACCGGCTGCGCGTGAGCGCCGACGTGGACGAGCGCCCGCTGCGCGAGATCTACCTCCGCGGCTTCCAGCACGTCGTGCAGCACGCGGCCCCGTGGACCGTGATGTGCTCGTACAACCGCATCAACGGCGTCTACGCCAGCGAGGACCCGTGGCTGCTCACGCGCGTGCTCCGCGACGAGTGGGGCTTCGACGGCGTCGTCGTCTCCGACTGGGGCGCCGTCAACAACCGGGTGGATGCGCTGGTCGCCGGCCTCGACCTGGAGATGCCGTCGAGCGACGGCGTCACAGACGCGCAGCTCGTCGCCGCCGTGCGGGACGGCTCCCTGGAGGAGTCGGTGCTCGACACCGCCGCCGAGCGCGTGATCGACCTCGTGCAGAAGGCCGTCGACAACGCAGACGCGTCCGCGACGTACGACCGGGATGCGCACCACGCGCTCGCCCGCGAGGTGGCCGCCCGCAGCGTGGTGCTCCTGAAGAACGACGGGGTGCTCCCGCTCGCATCCGCATCCGGCCGCAGCATCGCCGTGATCGGCGAGTTCGCGCGCACTCCGCGCTACCAGGGCGCCGGTTCGTCGCAGATCGTGCCCACCAGGCTCGACAACGCACTCGACGAGATCCGCGCGCTGGCGGGCGAGAGCGCTGTGACCTTCTCAGCCGGTTACACGTTGGGCGACGCCGACTCCGACGCCGCTGCTCTCACCGCCGAGGCCGTCGCCGCCGCACAGGCGGCAGACGACGTGCTGGTCTTCCTCGGTCTGCCGGGCGAGGACGAGTCGGAGGGCTTCGACCGCGAGCACCTCGAACTTCCGGCAGCGCAGACCGCCCTCCTGGATGCGGTCATCGCGACCGGCGCGCGCGTCACGGTGGTCCTCTCCAACGGTGGCGTCGTCCGCGTCTCCGGATGGGCGGACAGGGTTGCGGCGATCGTCGAGGGCTGGCTGCTCGGACAGGCGGGCGGCGGCGCCATCGCCGACGTGCTGTTCGGCGTGGTCAACCCGTCCGGGCGTCTGGCGGAGAGCATCCCGCTGCGGCTGGAGGACACGGCCTCGTACCTCAACTTCCCCGGCGAGAAGGGGCACGTCCGCTACGGCGAGGGCCTGTTCGTCGGCTACCGCGACTTCGACGCGCGGGATGCGGAGGTCAGCTTCCCGTTCGGCCACGGCCTCTCGTACACGGAGTTCGCGTTCTCCGGTCTCGCCGTCTCCGGCGACGCCGACGGCATCGAGGTATCGCTGGACGTCGCGAATACGGGGGAGCGGGACGGTCGCGAGATCGTGCAGGTCTACGTGTCCGTGCCGGGCTCGTCGGTGCAGCGCCCGGTGCGCGAGCTCAAGGGCTTCGCGAACGTGGCGGTGGCGGCGGGCGCGTCCGAGCGCGTGACCGTGCGCATCCCGAGCGAGGATCTGGCCGTCTACGACACGGCGCAGGAGCGCTGGGTGGTCGAGGGCGGCGAGTACGAGGTGACGGTCGGTGCGTCGTCGCGCGACCTGCGCGGCAGCGCGACTGTGGCACTGGCGGGCGACGCCGGGCTGCCGCTGCTGGCCTTCGACTCGACGCTGGGCGAGTGGCTGGCGCATCCGGTCGGCGGGCAGGTCCTGATGGGCGCGCTCGCGCAGTCCGGGGGCGGAGCCGTCGCGGGGATGCTCGACGATCCTGGCCTGCGCCGCATGGCGGAGTCGATGCCGCTCAACCGGGTGGCCGCGTTCCCCGGCAGCCCGGTCACGGCCGAGCAGATCCACCAGCTGGTGGCGGCGGCGAACGCGGCGACGGCGGCCGCAGCGAACGCCCCGGCGAGCGTGCCCGCGTAACGTACACCGCTGCCGGACCGGCCTGAACCCCCTTGCGAGAGCGAGGGGGTTCGGCGTTTGCTGGGGCTGAACCGGAGCGAGAGGAGCATCGGATGAGCGACACCAGCGGACTGCCGAACACCACGAGCGAGGGCGTGCCTGCGGAGGATGACCCGACGCGTTTCGAGGGCGGTGACGGCGCAGCTCGCGACGCGCGGTCGGCCGAGCCTGCGGAGACCGCCGACGCACCGGATGCGGACACCGGCGCTCAGGCCGAGCCGGACCTGACCACGGGCGACGCCGCCTCCACCGGCGCGGAGGGTGCGGAGCCGCCGCCCGCCGAGCTCGACCCGGCGCAGAACCCGTCCAACCCCGACCTCGTCGACACCACGGAGGCTCCTGACTAGCCGTCCCGATCGACGTGGAAGCCCCGCTGGCCCCCGACAGGGTCAGCGGGGCAGTCGTGTCCAGCGGTGGATGCACACCGCGCCGGCGACACCGAGCGCAGCGGCACAGACGGCACCGGCGACGAGCAGCCCCACCGCCGTCCGGCTCAGCCCGGTGTCGGCGGCGAACGTGCCGCGTGACGCCGCGACGACGAACGCAGCGGAGAACAGCACGAGCAGGAAGCTGGCGAGATAGCCCGTCAGCGCGTCGCTTCGTGCGCGGAAACGCATTCCGCGGTCGGTCACGGTCGGCCTCCCTCAGTGGTCGCAGTCGTGGGTGGGGCCCGACCGGCCCCACCCACGGGGGACGCCGTCACCCGGTTCGGGCGTCCGAGAGACCGCAGAGGCGAGCACCTCGCGCGATGGGATGTCTCTCACGAGAGGAGACGGCGAACTGCCTGGATCCTGACGCGAGACGTGCGAAAAACTCAGCGAGGGGGCTGGCGGGACACGAACATCCACGCGGCGCCGACGGCCACGCCGACGATGAGGAGGGCGATCCCGGTGACCAGCACGGGCGCTGTGCCGCCGACGCGCGGAAGCAGCAGGCCGAGGGCGAACGCGACGACGCCGACGTTGATGAGCACCGCGGCGAGCCAGCCGAGGGTCGTGCGCAACGTCGCCTTCACGCTCGTATCGTAAGCCAGGACTGCTCCGCAGGGCCGGGGCGCGCGCATCCGGTCGCTGGGGATGAGCGGGAGGAGCGCCGGATCAGGCCTCGCCCTGGTTGCCGGTGGCGCCCGGCGCCGGCTCCAGCGCCTCGTTGATGAGCGACGCGACCAGCATCTTCCAGTCGGATCCCTCGTGCAGCGTCTCCACGTGCCCAGGCGGGATGGCGCCGAACACCGGCTCGTGCTCCTCGCCCTCCCTGGCGACCCGCACCAGCACGCCCAGCTCGGCGTGGGACTCGTCCAGCACCACCCAGCGGCCGGGGGCCTGCTTCTCGACGTGGAAGATGCGGCTGCGATACGGGAATCGCACACTGGACATTTCGAGTTCGCTGGCGGACATAGCGTGCCCCTCTCGTCGGATGCTCGTTAGGCAGCATCCAACGCCCGCGCGGCCCACTGCGCAACCATTTTCCTGCCGCGGACCTAGGTTGGACCCATGAGCGACTCCGTGCACAACCTCGACGACGCCATCGCCTCCATCGCCGAGCACTGGCAACCGCACCGCCTGACGAGCGTCAACGACTACGACGTGAAGGTCGTGAAGCTGCTCGGCGAGTTCGTCTGGCACACGCATCCGGAGACCGACGAGCTGTTCCTGGTGCTGTCCGGGCGGCTCACCATCCAGCTGCGCGACGGGGATGTGCACCTCGGCCCGAACGACGTGTTCGTCGTGCCGCGCGGGGTCGAGCACTGCCCGCTCGCCGAGGAAGAGGTGCGGGCCGTGCTGTTCGAGCCGAAGGGCACGGTCAACACCGGGGATGTGGGCGGCGAGCGGACGAGCCAGCTGCGCGAACTGCCGGACGCGTAGACGCCGGATGCGCAGACGCCGGATGCGCAGACGCCGGATGCGCAGCCCGGGCCGCGCCGCGGCTAGAGGCCGCCGGTCACCCGGATGGTCGTGCCGGTCGCGTAGGACGCATCCGGCGACAGCAGCCAGGCCACGGCACCCGCGATCTCTTCCGGCTGCCCTCCGCGACCGAGCGGGACCGTCGGCGCCACGATGTCCGGGCGGTCGGGCTCGGGATGGAAGTCGGTCCAGATCGTGCCGGGGGCGACGCCGTTGACGCGGATGCCGAGCGCGGCGACCTCCTTCGAGAGGCCGACGGTGACCGCATCCACTGCCGCCTTCGCCGCCGCGTAGTGCACGTAGCGGCCGGGGCTGCCGAGGTAGGCGGACGCGGAGGAGATGTTGACGATGGCGCCGCCGCTCGCGCCGGGAGCGCTCATAGCGCGCACGGCGTGCTTCGCGCAGATCAGTACGCCCACCAGGTCGACGTCGATGTCGCGGCGCACGGCCGCGATGTCGGCCTCGGCGAGCGGGCCGAACGCGCTGGCCGACCCCGCGTTGTTGACCAGTCCCGTCACCGGGCCCAGTTCGGCCGCCGCCGCGAACACGGCCTCGACCTGGGCTTCGTCGGTGGTGTCGACGGCGCAGACGATCGCGCGCCTGCCCGCTGCGCGCACGTCGGCCGCGACCGCTTCCGCGGATTCCACGTCTGTGCGATAGCAGACGACGATGTCGTGACCGTCCGCGGCGAGACGGCGGCTGATCGCCGCCCCGATGCCGCGGCCTGCACCTGTGACGATGGTGAGAGGCATGACCTCAGACTATGGCGTCCAGGTTCTTCAGCAGCTGCGCCGGATCCTCGAACACCGCGAACGCCCCGGCGTCGGTCAGCTCGCGCTCGCCGACACCGCCGCTGAGCACCCCGACCGAGCGCAGGTGCGCCCGCGCCGCCGCCTTCAGATCCCAGACGGAGTCGCCGACCATGATCGCGTCGGACGGCGTCGCGCCCGCCCGTTCGAGCGCCACGTTCAGGATGCCGGGGTCCGGCTTGGCCGTCTCGACGTCGTCGGCGGAGGTGGTGGCGTGGATCGCATCCGGAGCGTCGATGGCGTCGAGCAGCAGGTCGAGCTCGTCGTCCGGCGCCGAGGTGGCCAGCACCACGGCGATGCCGCGGGACGCGATGGCGCGCAGCAGCTCGGGCACCTGGTCGAAGGCGCGCAGCCGCGGCGCGAGCTCGCGGTAGTAGCGGGAGTGCAGGTCGGAGGCTCTGCTCATCCACTCGTCGTCGTGGTCGCCGGCGACCGCGCGCAGCAGCCGGTCGGAGTCCTGGCCGATCGCACGGTGGATGCGCCACGCGTCGGTCGGGGAGCCCAGCTCGGCGAGCGCGCGCTGCCAGGCGTCGACGTGCAGGAAGTTGGAGTCGACGAGCGTTCCGTCGACGTCGAAGAGCACAGCGGTGACCGTCATGCTTCCTGTCTACTCGCTGAGCGCGGGGAGGCAAGGGGCGCGGCTCGGAGCGCCGGGTCAGGCGGCCAGACGCTCCCTGGCGGTGCGCAGCCGTTTCGACAGCCCACGGACGGCGTCGACGGGCAGTGCGTCGAGGTCGAACCACTCGACAGCGTCGCTCTCCTCGTTGGCGCTGGGCACCGCATCCCGTGGCGCCTCGGCGGCGAACAGCAGGTCGAGGTGGATGTCGCAGCCGCCGAACCGTTCGCCCAGCTGCTGCGCTTGCAGGTCGATGGCCTCGGTGGACAGCATCCGGAACGACTCGAGCCCGCTCTCCTCCGTCACTTCGCGCGCCGCAGCGGCGGCCATGTCCGTGTCGCCCGGTTCGAGGTGGCCGCCGAACTGTACCCAGAACCGCCCTTTGCGGTGGAACGCGAGCAGCACCCGCGTTCGCGAGGGATCGAACACGACGCAGCTCGCCGTGACGTGCGCCGGGCCGCCCTTGAACAGCAGCTCCTCGCCCCCGTGGATGCGTTCGGCCACCGACGCGAAAAGCGTCCGCTCCGGCCGCCCGAACCACTGCGGCGCTGTCGTGAAGAACTCGCTGGCGGTCTCGCGGTCCACGGTCCTCCTCGGTGGCGGCGGGTCTCGGTTCCTACGAGGGTAGCGCTCCGAGCACGCGGCGGATAGCGCTCTGCGCGCCCGGCGGACACAGCTCCGCCGCCCAAAGCGGCGGGGGTTTGAAAGCCACGGGGCGGCGGAGTGCGGCGTTCGGACGACGCCTCCGAGCACAGTACGCACCCCGCCCATCCCGACCACCGGGTTGACTCCACCCCGAGATGCCAGTAACTGTCGCGAAACGCCCGGGATGCGCCACAGTTACTGGCATCTCGCGGCCAGACGCCGCCAGACCGTGAGGGGGCGGCCGTCGATGTGGGTGCCGGAGCGTGTCGGCACGAAACCGCAGCGGGTCGCGACGGCCTCGCTTGCAGCGTTGCCGTCGAGGGTGCTCAGCCAGACCTCGGGCACGCCCTGGGCGTCGAGCCACGCGACCAGCGAGTTCACCGAGGCCGTCACCAGCCCGCGGCCCCGGCCTTCCGGCGTGAGCGCGTAGAACACCTCGAACCCGTCCTCGCCGCGGCCGAAGCCGGCGGTGCCGACCGGCACCCCGTGCTCCTCGACCACGTACCGGATGCCCGACCCCGTGTCCGCCCGGGCCACGTTCCGCGTGGCGCGCTCCTTCGCCTGCTCCTCCGTCATGTCGGCCGCGTACATCGTCCAGGTGGGCACATCCGGCACCCGGGCCAGCTCCAACTCGATCCGCCAGTCCGCCGCCTCGAGCCTCCGCAACACCAGGCCGCTCACCCCAGCCTCGACCCGCCGCGGAAACGCATCCATCCCCCCACGCTACCCACGGCGAGATGCCAGTAACTGTCGCGAAACGCCCGGGATGCGCCGCAGTTACTGGCATCTCGCCAGCGACGCCGGCCCTACACCGCGGCGAGGCTGGGGACGGCGGCGACCGCGCGGGTGCGCGCGGAGTCGTATGCGCCCAGGATGATGCCGAGCACCTCGATGCCCTCCTTCTGGGTGTGGATGGGGCGGGTGCCGTCGAGGATGCTGCGCGCGAAGTGCCCGAGCTCCTCGCCGAACTGGTCGACGGGCTCCAGGTCGAGGACCACCGGCTCGCTGCCGCGCAGGCGGTAGCTGAGGGTGGTGCCGTCGCTGGTCAGGCTGCCGAGCGAGCCGACCGTCGAGAAGCGCTCGGTGCTGTCGGCGGCGTCGTACGCCCAGCTGGTCACGACCGTGCCGATCACGCCGTTGTCGAAGCGCACCACCACCGTGGCCGAGTCCTCGCCCTCCATGAAGGTGAGACGGTGGGTGGCGAGCATCGCCGTCACCTCCACCGGGGAGCCGCCGGCGAGGTGCAGCAGCAGGTAGCTGGGGTGGTATCCGGTGTCGATCAGTTCGCCGCCGCCGCTCGTGGCCGCGTTGGCACGCCAGCCCATCGTGGACGGGTCGAAGTCGTTGTAGAAGCTGTCGGTCGTGCGCACCTCGTAGACGGTGCCGAGCGTGCCGGACTCGATCAGCTCCTTCGCCGCCGCCACCGCGGGCAGGAACAGCTGGTTGTGGGCGCACATCAGCGTCACCCCCGCCTCTTCGACGGCTGCGGAGACCTCTCGGGCCTCCTCCGGCGTGAGGCAGAGCGGCTTCTCGCACAGGATGTGCTTGCCGGCGCGGGCGGCCGCGACGATCGCGTCCTTGTGCAGGTGGTGCGGCAGGCAGATGTCGACGGCGTCGATGTCGGCCTCGGCGAGCATGTCGCGGTAGTCGGCGTAGATGACGGCGCCGGTGTCGCCTGCGCGAGCCTCGGCGGAGGCGCGCACCGGGTCGGCGACCGCGGCGAATGTGATCGTGTCCGGGTTGAGGGCGTACCCGGCGACGTGGGCGCCGGCGATGCCGCCCGCCCCGATCAGGCCGATGCGGACGGTGGATGCATTGCTGGAAGTCATGAGTGTCTTTCTGATGGGTGAAGCGGAGGAGAAGGGGTCGCTGGACTGCCCGGCGACCAGTGGATGCGCGAAGCGTGAGTGCCCGGAACGTGAGCGCGCGACGCGCCAGCGCCCGACGCGCCGACGAAGGAACAGCCCCGGCTACACGACCGCGCGCGCAGCCGCGACCGGCACAGCAGCCCCGCTCGCCGCCGACGCGTTCGCCGCGACGACCATCCTGGTGAGCGCCAGCGCGTGGTCCAGGTTCGCGTCGGCCGTCGTGCCGGAGTGGATGCGGTCGACCCACTCCGCGAACGCGCCGTCGAGCGCATCCGGGAGGCAGCTCGCGCCACTCGTCGCCGTGCTCGCCGCCGCCGACCAGCAGCGTCGGGCCGCCGAAGCCGTAGACGGCCACGCCTTCCGTGCCGCGCAGCTCGATCGTGAACTGGCCGGGTGCAGAGGCGACGCTCGCCTCGAAAACGCCGAGCGCTCCGCCGGGGAACTCCGCCGTCACGACCGCGTTGTCCTCCACCGGATGCCCGGTGACCGACCCGTAGACCGCGCTGACCGCGAGCGGTTCGGCCCGGTGGAACAGCCGCGTCAGGTAGGCGGGGTGGCAGCCGAGATCGGTCAGCGCGCCACCGATCGCCTCCTCCGGGTTGCCGAACCGGTCGGGCAGCCAGCCGGCCACCCAGCCGTCGTGGGCGAGCCGCACGCGCGAGTACGTCAGCGTGCCGAGCTCGCCGGAGTCGATGAGCTGCCGGAACGCCTGCGTGTACCCGTCGTAGAGGCGGGGCAGCGAGACGACGAGCGCCACACCGGCGGACGCCGCCGCGGCGACGATGTCTTCCGCCTCGTCGGCGGTGGGCGCGAGCACCTTCTCGGTGAAGACGTGCTTGCCCGCAGCGATGGATCGCAGGATCACGTCGTGGTGCTGGTCGGTGGAGGTGGTGATGGTCACCGCATCCAGAGTGTCGCGGGCGAGCAGCTCGTCGAGGTCGGGGACGAACTCCACCCCGAAGGCTTCCGCTGCGGCGCGGCCGCGTTCTTCGTCGTCGTCCCAGACGGCGACGAGTCTGGTGTCCGGATGCTGTTGCGCGGCTTTCGCGTAGTCTCCGGCATGCACATGCCAGAAGCCGATCGCGGCGACGGTGAGGGGTTGGGGCATTGCAGTAGGCCTCCCTGCCTGTATTCGTTGCGCGCGAACGCGTCCAGCCTAGCCAGTTCCGCCCGGCGGTCGTCAACTTTTGCCGCACACTGGGCGAAAGTCGCGCGGGGGTCGCGGCGCGCCGCGTTCGTTCACGGAGCGTTCAGACTGCGGTGGTGGGATGGGCGTGTGAAGACGCGAATCGCGGAATACCCGCGGCCGGACCACTTCCTCGTGCACATCAGCGACACTCACCTCCTGGCGGGAGGTGAGAAGCTTTACGGCTCCGTCGACAGCGCGCACCACCTCCGCAGCCTCCTGGCCGACCTCGAAGCGTCCGGCGGCAGGCCGGAGGCCATCGTGTTCACGGGCGACATCGCCGACAGGGGACAACCGGATGCGTACGCGGAGGTCCGCGCGATCGTCGACCCGGTCGCGGAGCGCCTGGGTGCCCGCGTTGTCTGGGTGATGGGCAACCACGACGAGCGCGACGCGTTCCGCTTCGGGCTGCGCGACGAGCTCCCCGCTGCCGAGCCGATCGACGACGTGTTCTGGTTCGGCGGCCTCCGGGTGATCGCCCTCGACTCGAGCGTGCCCGGCCACCACTACGGCGAGGTCACGGATGCGCAGCTCGACTGGCTCGCCGCCGAGCTCGCCTCGCCCGCACCGGAGGGCACGATCCTGGCCATGCATCACCCGCCGGTCCCGAGCGTGCTCGACCTGGCCGTGTCCGTCGAGCTGCGCGACCAGTCCGGCCTCGCCGAGGTGCTCGACGGCAGCGATGTCCGCAGCATCCTGGCCGGTCACCTGCACTACTCGTCGATGGCGACCTTCGCGGGCATCCCGGTCTCCGTCGCGTCGGCCAGCTGCTACACGCAAGACCTCAACGTGCCGGTCGGAGGTACCCGCGGGCGCGACGGCTTCCGCGCCTTCAACCTCGTGCACGTGTACCCGACGACGGTGCTGCACTCCGTGGTGCCGCTCGGCGCCTCCCCGGCGCTCGACTACATCGACCCGGACGAGAGCGCCCGCCGCCTCGCCGCCGACGGCATCCGCATCCCGCCCCGGCGAGTGGATGCGGGCGGCAGGCACGACCCGTCGCCCACCACCCCGATCCAGGTCATGGCGTGACGGACGTCATGGCGTGACGGACGCCGCCCCTGTGCTCTCGCGCGGCAGCAGCAGGTGCGGAGCGACGATCTCCTGAGCAGGCAGCCTCGGGTCGTCGATCCTGGCGGCGATGCGTGCGATCGCCTGTTCGGCGATGAACGGCGTGTCCAGTGAGACGGTGCTGAGGGACGGGCGCGCGTACCGGCCCTCCTCGATGTCGTCGATGCCGATGATGGCGACGTCGTCCGGCACCTGCAGTCCGGCGTCGAACACGGCGCGGGCCGCGCCCATCGCGAGCAGGTCGGAGTAGCAGAAGATCGCATCCGGCCGAGGGGACTCGGTGAGCAGCGACGACGCCGCGGCGTATCCGTCGGCGCGGCTGTAGTGGTCGGCCGACCGGATGAGGGACGGCTCCGGGCCGAGGCCGGCGCGTTCGAGGGCCGTGGTGTACCCCTCCGTGCGCTGCAGCGGGGTGGTGTAGTGCTCCTTCGGCTGCGCGCCGATGGCGGCGATGCGGGTGCGGCCGATGGCGATCAGGTGGTCGGTCGCGTCCGCGGCCGCCTGCACGTTGTCGATGGCGACGTGGTCGAACCGGCCGTCGAAGGTGTGCTCGCCCAGGAGCACGAGCGGCATGGTCTGGGACTCGGTGACGCCGCTGAGCTCGGCTTCCGTGGCGAGCGGGGCGAAGAGCATCCCGTCGAAGAGCATGTTGCGGTCTGTCCCGCGGAGGAGGTCCTGCTCGCGCTCGTGGTCGTGGCCGGTCTGGTCGATCATCACCTGATAGCCGACCTCGGCCGCCGCGGTGATGACGTCGCGCGCGAGCTCGCTGAAGTACGGCACGTCGATCTCGGGGACGACCAGGGCGAGCAAGCCGGTGCGACCGGTGCGCAGGGTGCGGGCGACGGGGTTGGGCCGGTAGCCGAGCTCGTCGATGGCCTGTTCGACGCGTGCGCGCATCTTGGAGCTCACGTGCTCGTATCCACTCACCACGTTGGAGACGGTGCGCACGGACACGTTCGCGTGCTCTGCCACATCCCGGAGCGTTGCCGCCATGCTCTCTCCTCTCGACCAACCGACGTTTGCAACGATAGCAAACATCGGGTACGGTTTTGCATACGTTGGCAAACGACCGCACGAAGGAGTGTCATGAAGCTCACAACCCCGCGACGGCGGAAGGCCGCGATCACGCGGATCGTCGCCATCGGAGCAGCCGGTCTCATCGCCGTCGGCCTGTCCGGCTGCGGGCCGGAGATCGGCTCGGCCGACCCCACGACATCGAGCACGGTGCTGAAAGCGCCGACCGAGAAGTCCCCGAAGGGCGAGATCACCATCTGGGATCGCTCCGGCGACCTGTTCAAGGTCTTCGACGCGGCCATCGCCGACTTCAACAAGGTCTACCCGGACATCACGGTCAAGCACGAGGCCGTCGACATCGACGCCAAGCTGCAGAACACCCTCATCACCGGCACCGACGTGCCGGACGGCGTCTTCCTCGACGACGCGAAGGTCGGCGGCTACGCCGAATACCTCTGGAACCTCAAGGATGTGCTCGCCCCGTACACCAAGGACATCGCGCAGCAGAAGGTCGACGTCAACACGGTCAAGGGCGGCATCTACGGCGTCCCGTTCGACCTCGATCCCGGGCTGCTGTTCTACAACGCGAAGGCCGTGGCCGCCGCCGGGATCGACCCGGACTCGATCAAGACCTACGACGACCTCCTCGCCGCCGGCAAGAAGTACCAGGCGTACAAGCCGGGGTCGAAGCCCATCCACCTGGAGCAGAGCGCCTTCCTCGGACAGCTGCAGCTCGAGATGTACGCCAGCCAGCTGGGCACGAGCCTGGCGGACGCGGACGGGAAGCTGCGGCTCGACTCCCCGGAGTACAAGCAGATCCTCGGCTGGCTCGACGAGGTGCAGAAGCAGGGCGTCGGCACCCGCGCCGAATACCTCAGCCCGAGCGACATCGGAGCGCTCGACTCCGGTGACGAGGTCTTCTACCCGTGGTCGATCTGGTTCGACTTCGCGCCGCAGCAGCAGCTCACGGCCACGAAGGGCGACTGGCGCGCGATGCCGCTCCCGGCGTGGAAGGACGGCGGCGCGCGCAGCGGCGCGATGGGCGGATCGTCGTTCGTGCTCCCGAAGGAGGGCAAGAACTCGCAGCTGGCCTGGCTCTTCTACAAGTTCCTGATGTACGACGAGGCCGGATACACCGCGGTCTACGGCCCGAACGACGTCTACCCTGGCGGGCTGAACACGTCCATCCCCGCGTACCAGCCCGCCGCGAACCCGGACAAGCCGCTGTTCAAGCCGATCGAGGCGATGGGCAACCAGGATCTCTGGTCGACCGCGATCGAAGCAGGCAAGGAGATCCCCGGCGGCGCACCGCTGCCGACCTGGTGGGCCGGAGCTGTCGACTACCTGGGCAACGACATCCAGAAGATGCTGGACGGCTCGCTCACGCCCGATCAGGTCATCGAACAGTCCTCGAAGGACATCCAGACCAACCTGATCGACCGCCAGTAGTGCTGCCAGGCCGACCCGACCGCCGAACCGAGGAACACCCGTGACCACAACGACCGCCGCGCAGACCGCGCCCCCCTCTCCGCCCCGCGCGGCGAGGGGGAGCAGGGGATACGCGTTCCGCAGAGCGTTCGCGCCCTACCTGTTCGTGCTGCCGTTCGTCGCGATCTTCCTCGCGTTCAGCATCTATCCGCTCGTGTTCACGTTGCGACTGAGCTTCACGAACTGGCACGGAGCGGGAGCGGCGGAATGGGTCGGCCTCGGCAACTACGCCTACCTCCTCGGCAGCAGCGCCTTCTGGTCGTCGCTGGCGAACTCCGGCATCCTCTGGCTGCTGATCGTCCCCATCCAGATCGTGCTGTGCGTCGTGGTGGCCGTGCTGCTGGACAACGCGAAGCTGCGGCTGCGCGGCTTCTACCGGGTGGCGTTCATCGTCCCGTTCGTGACCCCGCTCGTCGCGGTCGCGCAGATCTGGATCGTGCTCTTCGACCAGAACTACGGGGCGGTCAACGGGGTGCTCAACCTCATCGGGCTCCCGGACGTCGGCTGGCTGGTGACCAGCCAGTGGGCCAAGCCGACGCTGGCGCTGCTCTTCCTCTGGAAGACCAGCGGGTTCATCATCATCATCCTGCTCTCCGGCCTGCAGTCGATCGACGCGAACATCTACGAAGCCGCGTCGATCGACGGGGCCGGCCGGGTGCGGCAGGTCTGGAGCATCACGGTCCCGCTGCTGCGGCGCACGATCATGTTCGCCGTCGTGCTGCAGACGCTCGCCGTGTTCCAGATGTTCGCCGAGCCGTTCGTGGTCACCAAGGGAGGGCCGTACGGCTCCACCACCACGGCGGGACTGTTCCTCTACAACCACATCACGCGCGCCGACCTCGGCACGGGCGCGGCCAACTCGTTCCTGCTCGTCATCGTCGTCATGGCGCTGTCGCTCGGGTTCGTGAGACTCCTGCGGGCGAAGGACTGAACCGTGACCACCACAGCAGAGACCCGCATCCATCGACGGCCGCTCATCGGGTCGAACGTGTTCCTGATGATCCTCACCGTCGCGTTCCTCGCGCCGGTGGTCTGGGCCGTGCTCTCGGCGTTCAAACCGGCGGGCGACATCATCCGCGACCCGCTGGGCTTCGACCCGACAACGTTCACGCTCGACAACTTCCGCGGGATGTTCCAGGACGTTCCGATCGCATCCGGATTCGTGAACACCGGCATCGTGCTGGTGTTCAAGGGGGCGATCACCCTGTTCTGCGCCCCGCTGGCCGGGTATGCGTTCGCCAAGTACGACTTCCGGGGCAAGAACCTCATCTTCGGAACCGTGCTGCTCACGCTGATGCTGCCGACCATCGTGCTCATCATCCCGCTGCTGCTGGAGATGAAGGAGCTCGGCTGGGTCAACACCTACCAGGCGCTGATCCTCCCCGGTTCCGTCGACGCCTTCGCCATCTTCTGGATGCGCCAGGTCATCTCCGCCGTGCCGGACGAGCTGCTCGACGCGGCCAGGGTCGACGGCTGCGGTGAGTTCGGCATCTTCTGGCGGATCGTCGTCCCGGTCATCCGGCCGGGTCTGGCCGGCCTCGCGGTGCTCACCATCATGAACATCTACAACGACTTCGTCTGGCCGGTCGTGGTCGCGAGCTCCAGCAAGATGGCCACGCTGCAAGTGGTGCTGTCCACCCTCGCCCAGAACATCTCCGGCAACAAGGTGGGCGCAGACTACGCGACGGTCACGGGGGAGCTGCTGGCCGCCAGCTCCGTCGCCCTCATCCCCCTGCTCATCCTGTTCATCGTGCTGCAGAAGCACTTCATCAACGGCATCCTCGCCGGCAGCGTCAAAGGCTGACCTCATGCGCGCCGAACGAACGAAAGGCATCACATCCATGTCCGTCCCGAAGCCCGAGTATCCGCGGCCCGACTTCGACAGGTCAGAGCGCTGGCTCACCCTCAACGGCGACTGGGGGTTCGAGCCGGAGGGCGAGGAGCCCACCACGATCGTGGTGCCGTTCGCCTGGGAGACGGCAGCATCCGGTGTCCGCCGCACCTGGCTGGAACGCGCGGTGTACCGCCGCTCCGTCACCGTGCCGCGCGCGTGGGACGGCCGCCGGGTGATCCTGAGCTTCGGCGCCGTGCACCACGTGGCCAGGGTGCTGCTCGGCGGAGTGGTCGTCGGGGTCCACACCGGCGGATACACCTCGTTCGAGTTCGACGTGACCGAGCTCGTGACGCCGGGGGAGCCGGTCGAGCTCGTGGTGGAGGTGGATGCGCCGGCCGACAAGCGGGAGATCCCGCACGGCAAGCAGCGTTCCATCCCGCGCGACGACTACGACGGGGTCTCCTTCACGCCGACGTCCGGCATCTGGCAGTCGGTCTGGCTGGAGGCGCGCGGCCGCAGCTACGTGGAGTCCGCGGCGGTTCGCGGTGACTCGCTCACCGGATTCGCCGTCTCCGGCCGGGTGATCGGCGACGCCCCGGCCGGCGCTGCGGTCGTCGTGACCGTCGACGGCCGCGAGACGACCATCGCGGCCGACGCGCACGGCCGGTTCGACGGCACCGTGACTGTGGATGCGCCCCGGCTGTGGAGTCCGGCCGACCCGCACCTCTACGCCATCGAGTTCCGCGTGGGCGACGGGGAGGCCGCCGACCGCGTCGTGGCGACGGCCGGTCTGCGCAGCATCGAGGTGCGCGGCGAGCAGCTGTTCCTCAACGGCCGTCGGCTGTACCTCCGGGGCGTGCTCGACCAGGGCTACTGGCCGGACTCCGGCCTCACCGCCCCGGACGACGCCTCCCTGGTCCGGGATCTCGACCTGGCGGAGGAGCTGGGCTTCAACCTGGTGCGCAAGCACCTCAAGTTCGAGGAGCCGCGCTGGCTGCACGCTGCTGACCGGATGGGGATGCTGGTCTGGGCGGAGCCAGCCTGCCCCAGCCGGTTCACCCCGGACGCCGCGGCCGCGTTCGAGGAGCAGCTCCCCGAGCTGGTGCGCCGCGACGGCAACCACCCGTCGATCGTCGTCTGGGGTCTCTACAACGAGGAGTGGGGGCTCGACTGGGACATCCCGGGCAGCCAGGAGCGTGCGGAGGCCGCCGTGCACGCGTACGACACGATGCGCGCCCTGGACGACTCGCGTCCCATCGTCGAGAACTCGGGCTGGGCGCACGTGCGCAGCGACCTGGTGGACTGGCACTACTACGACGAGGACCCTGCGGCGTGGGCGGCGAACGTCGCTGCCCTCGCCTCCGGAGAGAAGGAGTCGTTCGAGGTGAAGCTCGGTCCGGACTTCGTCGTCGACAAGTCCTTCTACGGCTCCGCCGACTTCCCGCGCACGGGGGTGCCCATCCTGAACAGCGAGTTCGGGGCGGGGTTCACCAGTCTGGAGCGGGCCTGGCACGTGCGCTGGCAGACACAGGAGATCCGCCGCCACGACCGTTTCGCCGGCTACGTTTACACCGAGCTCACGGATGTGGAGCACGAGATGGCAGGACTGCTCGACGCCGATCGGCGCAGGAAGGACTGGGGAGGGCTGAACCCGGCGGACAGCAACGCCGAGACCGTCCTCGTCGTCGACATCGTGCCGCAGAGGGCCGGGGCGGACATCCCGATCCCCACGAGCCCGCTCGGGGTGGATGTGCGGGTCTCGCACCACGGGGACGCCCCGGTCGACGGCATCCTGCACGCCGCCTGGTCGGCAGCCGGTTCGCCGCTGCCCACCGCCGATGAAGCACCGGATGCGCGGGCGGACGTCTCCGCCGCACCGTTCGCGGTGACAGAGCCGGTCACCCTCACCGTGCCGCCGCCGCCCGGCGCTGCACGGCTGCACCTCTGGCTCGAGGCCGACGGCCGGTGCGTCGCGCGCACCTTCGTGGACGCGGCCGTCATCGAGCGACCGAACCGCCGCGGGGCCCGTCAGGGCTGAGCGGCGGCCGAACGGCGCGCGCCCTCCCTGCCAACGCGGGCGCGCGCCGTCCCCGGCCCGGCTACCCTTCCACGCGCTCCCACGGAGCGGGGAACGGGAAGTACCTCTCCAGGAACTCGGTCACGATCCTCGTGCGCTCCTCCACGCCGATCTCCGGTTTGGAGCCGTCGTTGAGGCAGAACATGTCCTGGTCGCGGCGCTTCAGCAGCCTGCGCATCTTCTCTTCGGCCTCGTGCAGGGTCGTTTCGATGTACTGGACGCGGGCCTGCGTCTGCACGACGGCCCGCCCGGTCATCAGCGAGTAGTAGTGGTAGAGCGAGTTGGTCACCGAGATGTCGGTGGCCGAGCGGAAGGGGCTCGCCGCCGTCCTGGCGAAGTCGTCGGGGAACTCGCGCTCCATCTCGTTGAGCACGCTGACCCTGAGCGGGGCTGCGCAGTGCTCGAGGTGCCGGGTGGTGACGGCGCCGAATCGCTCCCAGAGCAGGCGGCGGTTGACGCGCGCCGCGTTCTCGAAGCCGCTGCGCGCCGGGTCGCTCTCGCCGAGCCCGATCCGCGTTCCCGCCTCCACGAACTTGGTCACGCCGCCGGGCGAGAAGAAGATGTCCGGCGAGATCGGGCGCCCGATGAACATGTCGTCGTTCGAGTACAGGAAGTGCTCCGCGATGCCCGGGATGTGGTGCAGCTGGCTCTCCACCGCGTGCGAGTTGTGCGTCGGCAGCGTCGACGTGTCGACGAAGAAGTCCTCACTGCGCATGATGTGCACGTTCGGGTGCGGGGCGAGCCAGGACGGCAGAGGGGAGTCGGTGGCGATGTAGATGTTGCGCACCCACGGCGCGAACATGTGCACGCTCCGCATCGCGTACTTCAGCTCGTCGATCTGGCGGTAGCGGGCCTCGTTGTCGTCGCCGTCGCCGACCACGTACGCCGCCTGCTGCGCAGCGCGCTTCCGCTGGAACTCCGCGCTCGACCCGTCCACCCAGGAGAACACGATGTCGATGTCGAAGGCGATGTCGCTCGCCAGCGGGTCGAACATGTGCTCCAGCGTGCGCCAGGTGCGCCCGTAGATGGTCACCGATTCCTCGATCGCCTCGTTGCGCGGGAGGCGCGTGCGCATCAGCGCGTTCGGCCGCGGGGCTTCGATGTCCTCGTCGCCGAACCGCCAGAACTCGAGCTGCATGGCGGTCTCGGCTCCGTAGCGGAGCCGTCCGATCGGTTCCAGCCGCGGGCGGAACAGCCGCAGGACGTGCGCCTTCCTTCTGGACAGCCTGCCGTCGGCGATCAGCGTGGGCGCGCCGTCCACGTCGACCGGGCTGGCGTAGAACGGCTCGTTGGCGAACGCGGTCGCGAGCGCCGCCGTGATCTCCTTGCGGCGTCGACGGTCGACGGCGATGACGCGCCTGTCGTCGTCGCCGCGCACCAGCAGGTGCTCGATGCCGGCCGCATCCAGTGCATCCCGCACGGCCAGCAGGTCTTCGACCATCGATTCGCGCGGGGTGAACGGCCCGGAGACGAGGGTGAGCACGCCTTTGCGCAGCACGACGTCGTCGCGCCGCAGGGTCGGGTTGCTCGTGTGGGTGTCGCCCACGACGACGACGGGCTCAGGGTGGTCGGAGAGGGCGGGAGACGGGTGATCTGCCATATGGGCCCCACTCTATGTCGTCCGGAGCTAAGTTCCAGCCCCGTTGTCCAGCCGCGCTCGCAGGGTTACTGGAAGAAAGTATTCGGGTCAATCCCCCCGCCCCGAAAAGTTTCGACCGGTTTCATAGTGGAGAATACTTGCATGGGAAAACTGGTCTACGGCTCCGGGCAGGAGTACGACCTCGACGATCGCGTGTTGAGCCACGTCAAACTCGCCATCGTGGCGAAGCTTCGTCGGCACGAGAGCTTTCTCCTCAACTGGGACGTGCCTGTCGAGCAGGGCTCCGGCCGCGTCTCGATCTGGATCAGCCGTGAGGTGCCGCTGTCGTTCCAGTTCAGCGGCAGCCGCCCGCCCGCGATCAACACCCAGTGGCTCGAAGCGCTCATGCACACCTCGCAGCGCACCGGCGGCATGGTGGTCATGAGCGAGGACACGGTCGGGCAGCACCTCCCCGGCTGACCGCGGCACCGGCCCGCGCACGCACGCACGCCCGCTCAGTCCCGTGCGGCCCTCACCGCTTTCTCCGCCTCCCGCAGCGCCGCCTGCGCCTGGGTGATCCTCCTCCGCAGCTCCCGCTCGGCCGCCCGCGACTCCGCGAGCTCGTCCTGGGTGCGTTCCAGCCGCCGGGCGAGCGCATCCCGTTCGGCTTCGAGGTCGGTGCGCCTGTCGACCTCCTCGTCCAGCTCGTCGTCGAGGGCGTCCGCATCGGTGCGCGCCCGTTCGAGCGCCTTCTCCGCCGTCCGGATGCGCCGCTCCCGTTCCCGGCGTTCGCTCGGCGTCTCCGTCGGCTCGGCGTGGGCGGGTGCGTTCGCGGCGGTGCGGGTCGTCTTCCGGGCCGTGTGGGCGACGGTCGCGGCCTCCACGTCCACCGGCAGCGCCACCGCGTCGGACACGTCGACCTGGTCCACCCCGGTCGACTCCAGCGACCGCACCAGCAGCCCGCTGCGCACCGCCGCGGCCGCCGCGGCGTCGATGACGGCGGCCTGCAGCGTGTCCTCCACCTCGCGCAGCACGGCGGGGCTTGCGGTGCCGGCGCTGCTCGTCGCCTTCTGCAGCAGCCGTTGCCGCTCGCCGGTGAGTTCGCGGATGGCGGTACGGTCGCGCTCGGCGAACGCTTCGCGCATCCGGTCGCCGACGTCGAGGATGGCGTCGACCACATCCGGATGCTCGCGCACCAGCGCGTTGACGGCGGCCGCGGCTGCCGACGGCTTGCGCAGCCCGCGGATGTCCGCGGCGAGCGGCTTGCCCGCCTTCCCTGCCGCCGCGTTGCGGGACGCGGTGAACTCGGCCGCGGGCAGCGCGTAGAGTTCGTCGGCCACCTCGCGCAGGTCCATGCCGTGAGTGTACGACGCGGGCGGGCGCTCGGTCAGTGGTTGCGGAGCGCGCTGATCAGTTCCTTCTTGGTCTTCTTCGAGTAGCCGCTGAGGCCGAGCTCTTTGGCGCGCTTCTTGAGGTCGGGCACCGTCCAGTCGTCGTACGACCCGGACTCTCCGCCCTTCGTGCCGACGGACGAGCGCCCGCGGGCCGCTGCGGCGTTCGAGATGCGCGCCGACTTCTCTTTCGAGTTGCCCTCCTTGCGGAGTTCTTCGTAGAGCTTCTGGTCTTTCAGTTCCGGTTCGTTGCGCCCAGGCATCGACCGCCCCTTCCGTCTGATCCGTTGTCGCCGCGCACGCTACCCCGCCACCGCCTCCCCGGCAATGGCCCTGCAACGGCGAAGGGCTCCGGATGCGGGTGCATCCGGAGCCCTTGGACGTTCGGTGGTTCTAGACGGAACGCCGACCGCTGATCATGCGAACCAGCCACACGATGATGGCGAACACCAGGAGGATGATTCCCACCCAGAGCAGCCAGTTGAGGGCCTGCACGAATCCGCCGGTGAACAGGAGCACGATCGCGACGATCGCGATCACGATGAGCAGAATGTTCATTTTCCGTTACCTGCTTTCTTTTGCGGTCGACCATGACGACGACCGGCGCCCACCGTAGACCTCGGAACGCAGCCTGTCGAGTGCCTCGGGCGAGATCGCCTAGCCGGCCGACCCTGACCCGCGCCCCGCCTGCAGTTCGAGCCCGGCCAGCAGCAGGTCGAGGCCGGCGCGGAACTGATCGCGGTCTTCGTGCACGGCGAACTCGTCGACGATGTAGTGGATGAACGGATACTCCGCCGGGTCGAGCGCGCGCCATTGCTCTGTCGCCTCGGCCAGGTACTGCCGCTGGTCGAGTTCGCCCGAGATGACGGCGTCCGGCAGTTCCTGGCCCATGTCGGCGGCGGTGCCGATCACGAAGCCGACGACGGCGGATGCCGCGTAGAAGCTCTGCCGCGCGGTGAGGCCGAGTCGCATGACCTGCTGGCCGATGCGCTCGTAGAGCATCAGCGAGTGGACCTGGCGCCCGGTGTCGCGCATGGCGTACGCGCCGAGCCAGGGGCGGTCGGCGATGGTGTCGAAGAGCGCGTGGGCGACGGCACGCAGTTCGGCGATCGGATCTGCTGAGGACACGTCGGCCACGTCTTCCAGCACGCCGGCGAGAACGGAGTCGGCCGCGAGGTCGAGGAGTTCGTCGCGTCCGGACACGTACCAGTACACGCTCGCCGGGCCGCCTCCGAGCCGGGAGGCGAGGGCGCGGATGGTGAGCCCCTGTGCGCCGGATTCGTCCAGGATCGCCACGGCTTCGGTGAGCACGGACTCGAGGGACAGCGAAGCGCGGGGACGCTGCGAAGCCGTGTGGCGCCGTGCGCGCGGCTCCGCGTCTCGCTGTGTGCTGCTCATGCCACCCATCCCATCACAGTCGACCTGCCCCTTGCAGTTTATCGAACACTGTTCTATTCTATCGAACGGCGTTCGAAACTCGAACACCGTTCGATACTGGAGTCGCTATGAGCACCGAATCCATCACCACATCCCGCAGCTACGTATCCATGAAGGCGGCCTGGATCCCCCTCGCCGCGCTCTGCCTCGCCTTCTTCGTCGAGATGGTCGACAACACCCTGCTGTCGGTCGCCCTCCCGACGATCGCCCGCAGCCTCGGAGGCGACACGACGTCGCTGCAGTGGATCACCGGGGCGTACTCGCTCACCTTTGGGGGCTTGCTGCTGACCGCCGGTTCGATCGCCGACCGCTTCGGGCGCCGCCGGGTGCTGCAGGTGGGCTTGGGGTTGTTCGGCCTGCTGAGCCTCGGGGTGCTGCTGGTCACGAGCACCGGTGAGCTCATCGCGCTGCGTGCGCTGCTCGGCGTCGCGGCGGCGATGATGGCGCCCATCACCAACTCCCTCGTGTTCCGGCTGTTCGACGACGAGAAGCTCCGGATGCGCGCGATCACGCTGATGATGGTGGTCGGCATGTCCGGCTTCGTCCTCGGGCCGCTCCTGGCGGGCACCGTGCTCGCGCACCTGTCCTGGCAGTGGCTGCTGCTCGTGAACGCGCCGATCGCTCTCATCGCCTGTCTCGGCGTGCACTTCGGCGTCGCGCCGGACACGGCAGACGGTCTCACGAAGGACAAGCTCGACGTGCCGGGGGCCGTCCTCAGCATCCTGACGATCGGTCTCGCCTGCTACACCCTCACCAGCGGAGTGCAGAACGGGTGGCTGTCGCCGGCCACGATCGCGGTCGCGTTCGGTGCGGTCGCATCCCTCGTCCTGTTCATCGTGCGCGAGCGCCGGGCGGCAGCGCCGATGCTCGACCTGTCGCTGTTCCGCGGCGGCACCGTCCGGGGGGCGGCCATCGCCCAGATCGGCACCTCGCTCGCCATGTCCGGCGTCATGTTCGCTCTGGTGCTGCACTTCCAGTACGCGTGGGGGTGGTCGCCTCTGGTCGCCGGACTGGCGAACCTGCCGATCATCCTGACGATGATCTTCGCGACACCGCTCACCGAATTGCTGGTGCGTCGCCTCGGCCACCGGATGGCCTGCTTCGTGGGTGCGCTGCTCCTGGCAGCGGGTCTCGGCATGATGGCGTGGAGCGTCCAGCAGAACTACGTGGCCGTCGCGCTCTCCATGATCGTGATGACGATCGGCCTCCGCACTGTGATGACCATCTGCGCGGTGGCCCTCGTCGGGGCGATGCCGGAGAACCGCACGTCGATGGGCGCTGCGATGAACGACGCAGCGCAGGAGGTCGGCACGAGCATCGGCACCGCGGTCGTCGGAACGCTCATCGCCGTCCTCGTCACCACCACTCTGCCGAGCGGTGCGTGGAGTCACCAGCTGGTCGCGTCGTACTTCGACGGCGAGCAGATCATCTTCGGCATCCTCGCGGTCGCCGTCGGCCTGATCGCGGGGATCGGCGCGCTCACGCTGACGAACGCGCGCACCGTCGACGAGCACGCCCCCGCAGACGCGGAGACGGCCGCCTGACGCAGGCGGCCGTCTCCGGGTCGATGGAACCTAGGCGCGCGGGGCGCGGGACGCCTTCACCGCAGCGAAGTACTGCGAGGCGGGCTTCAGCCAGATCAGGATCGTGGCGACGATCGCCGCGATCACCTGCACGCCGCCGATGAAGTACAGGCCGCCGAGGTTCAGCAGCGAGATCACGGTGAGGACGGTCAGGACGATGCGCGCCCAGTTGCGGCCGCGGCGCATGAAGACCGCGAACAGCACGAAGACGAGCGCCCAGAAGATCAGGGTGACGACCGCCCAGACGATGCCGAACGTGATGGCGGCGTCCGTCAGGGTGTTCGGGTCGAGCTTCGTCCCGGTGGTCTGCGACTTCGCCAGGCTGTCGGTGATCTGCTGCAGGATCGTGTCGCGGTTGGCCGAGACGGAGATCGCCGTCACGATACCGCTGATCACGCTGAGCACCGCCGCCGCGATGTACAGCCAGAACGCGATGGTGATCTGCGACGGCGGCTCGGTCGGTGCGGCGGGAGCCGGTGCGGAAGGCGCGGCCGAATATGCCGGGAAGCCACCGGATGCGGCAGCGGACGGATACCCGGGAGCCTGGGTCGGCGGCGTCTGCTCGACGGGCGCGGCCGGCGGAACGGGGGAGGCGGGAGGTGCGGGCGGAACAGGCGGGACAGCCCCTCCGGCGTCCGGCGCAGGAGGAACATTTCCGCCGGTGGGCTGTTCCGGCGTGCTGTCGTCGTTGGGAATAGTCATGCCGCGACCCTACTGCCGGACAGACCGCCGTGACTACTCTCCCGGAAACTTACCGGCTGTGCTCCGTCTCCAGCAACGACAGAGATTGCGGTTCACGCGAGATCGCCGTGCAAGGCCGCCGAGGCGTTCTGCCCGCATTTGTGTCGTCAGCCGAAGGACCGCAACCCGGGAAACGACGGAGGCGTCCGGCGCTCAAGCGACAGTCGACCAATTCGCCGTGAAGAGAGCCCTAGACGGTGCGTCGTCGAGCGTCCACATCGGACGCGGAGATGCTGCGCCGACAGCGCTTGCAACCTACGAATCGATTTCGCGATGAGTGAAGTTCTAATCGCAGCTGTAGCTAAGGCCCCAGCTGGTCGCCCACGAATTTGGATATCCGGATTTACGCGCCCAGTATTTTCGGGTTGCGAGAACCTGTTCCGTACCTGAGCGTGACCTTGTTTTAGGTTTTGAAGAACGGGTCCGATGAGCAGTCCATGAAATCGAGACGGTCCTAGTGCAAGCAAAGCCTTGGAGGTATCCCGGGCTGGAGCCGATTCGGTGAAGATCGTCGCACCGGCCGGAAGCGGCTGCTTGCGCTGGCGCAACGCACGCGATTCCAAGACCAATCCGCCACTCCTCCGGCTTCCGGCCTGTGGAATGACGAACTCGGTCACGCGTTCGTTGACCGTGTCGTCTATCGCGAATCTGCCGCACATGCACGTGGTTGTAGAGCTTCCGTGGGCACCAGCCCACAGTCTGGCGCACTCCTACTTCGGAGCCGATCCGGCTCCCCGGCCCTCTCAACGATCAACACCCGCTCGCACTTCGAGGCGAGCGCACACCCGGCAAGAGGGCCGGTGCATAGGGAGAACTGAACAGTCCACCCATCGAACAAGCCGACCACGCACGGTCGGCCGGAAAGCAGGAATACCGTGGAACCGAACCAGCCCCTGAAGGGGACCATCACCCTGGCGTCCTTCATCGTCGCCGCCACCGTGGTCATCGTGCCACTGTTCAATCCCGACGCGCAGGGCTATGCGTTGGCGCTGGTGCGCCTCGCACTGGCCGCCCTCCCCGGTGGCGGAGCGTCGTGAGGTAGCAGCTCGGCGCCGCATACGAACACCGCCGACCGTAGAGGGGACCTACCGCCGGCGGTGTCACCGCCACTCTGATGGGAGAGCGGCGTGCGTGCGCGAAGGCACCACACCTGTGAGACGCGCGGCAGCGGGGATAGTGACGCCACTTCACCGCCGCGGCGGGATCTCCCGCCGCGGCCTCGGGCGGACGGCGTCTTTCCATACCCAGCCCTCGTGCTGCTGCCCGTCGCGACTGGTAAATCGGATCTGCACGGCGTGCTCGTTCCAGGCGATCACCTCGACATCGGGCCGGACGACGGCCTCGTGGAAGCGCACGTACGCGGTGATCTTCACAGCGACCCTGTACTGGGCGGACATGGACGACCCGAGCTACCAGGACGAGGAGCGTGTGCCGTTGGCGCTCGGCCCGACCGGGCCGCCGCCGGCTGAGATCCGCATCGGCACCCACGTCGACGGCAGGCAGCTGCTCGAGGTGTACACGCTCGACGACCCGTACGACCTCCCGGATGCGGTCTACTACCGGCACACCGCCACGATTGCGGGCTAGCCGGCCTCCCGGTCGATCAAGATGGCGTTGGCCACGAACCCGTCCGGGACCTTCGCCAACGCGGCCGCCTTCAACATCTCGTACTCGGCACCCTGCTCGATGATCTCCTCGCCAAGCTCATGGCTGGCCCTGTCCTCTATCCGCACTCTCACACGCACGTGCACACCTCTCGTCCTGGTCGATCCGGTTAGTGTGTTGCGGCCGGACGTTCCCGCCTATCCGACCAGGCCGAAGCGTCTTGCCACAGCACGCATCGCCGGATCGTCGCGTTTGATCTCGTCGGTACCTGCAATCTCGATGCCGGGGGGAGCTGCCGAGTTGTAGGGCAGCCAGACCGCACGGCACCAGGTCCCGCCGTGCTTGCTGCCGAAGTGGATTCCGCGCGGGTTCGACCCGTCGTCGAGCTCCGCGTCGCGCACGAGCTCGGCGAGCATTGTGGTCACCAGTCGATTCTCGCTTCGCAGCGCGCCCGTCGTGAGCGACGGAATGCCCTGGTTGGCGAGGAAACGCGCCACGTCACCATCGGCAGGACCCTGGAGCGCCGCGATGGTGTCGGGGTGCTCAATATCGACCAGCCATCCTCCACCGACGGTGCGTGCCCGGTACATCCGGCGACGTTCGTACCAGCTCGATGGCAGAGCCCCGACGCCGCGGAAGTCTGCCTCGTCCCACTCCTCGGCGATCGCGCGAACAGTCTCGTCGATTGTGAGGTTGAGGGTGGCCGCTATCGGAGCCAGCGAGTCATTGCTGCCGTTCACGCGGCGAAGCTGAGAGAGCACCTCTGCGAAAGCGCACTCGTCGGATCCCGCGAGGTAGTAGGTCCGCCCGAGTGTGTCGTAGCGGCCCCACTCCTGGCGATGCACATCAGCAGATCGGTACGGCGCGGACGGCTGCGCGTAGTCACGTTTGGCCACATGGAAGCCAACGGCGTCATCGACCGGGATCAGCCGCAGCCCGCTCTTCGTGCAGGTGTGGATCTCGGCGGGGCTCACTCGTCGACGTCGTCGTCGATGAACGCTTGAGCCGCACGACGCACCTCGGCGTGATGGTCCTCCCGGATCGCCATCACCGGAGTGCCCTCGCCGAGCAGTGGGTTGCCACCGATGAACCAGCGCCGTGCGACGTCTCGTCCTTCAACAGCTTCCAGGGAGATCCAGATCTGGTGAGCGAACTGCAGACGGTTCCAAGTAGCGTCCCGCGGCTCCGGGCCGTCCGGGCGCGCCCAGTCGTACGGCTGCTTCCGATTCTTTGCCCCGGCCAACGCCGCCACCAGCGTCGAACCGAGCGCCTCGTTGAGTTGACGCACAATCTCGTGCGGATCACTGCGGTTCGTGCTCCGGTGCAGCGTCACCGGCGTGTGGATGCTCATGCATCGACTCTACGCGCCTTTGACAAGTGAATGTCAAAAAAGTAACTGAAAAGTAACCCAACCTGGCATGACCCGGGAGGCTGCCGCCACGGTCGAGTAGGCTGCGGTCTGGGTCGGCGGTCGAAAGATCCACGAGGAACACCGGCTTGTCCGCGCGCGCCATCCCGGGCTGAATCAGTTCACGTTGGCGGTTTGATCGCCGTAGGGACTGACGAGGAACACGTTTACGGCGATGGAGGAGAGCCAGAGCCACCCGTTGGCCTCGTAGGATAAGAGGAACTTGCCACTGTCAGCGGCGTTGGTCCAGCGGGCGAACATGTCGTCCAGGTCCTCGCGCGTCGTTCCGTCCGCGAAGTACAACTCGAGCATCGACGTGTCGAGATCGTGTTGCCGCAGCTTCGCGAGCAACGAGTCGACGAACCCAGCCTCAGCGTCGCGTGCCGCATCGTGGACGGTGTACTCAGGCTCCCGCGCCGCAAGGGCATTGAGATTGTAGACGAGTATCCCCGCGTGATTGTTCGTGAAGGTCATGCACGAATGCTAACCGTTCGGCGTGAAAGGCAATTCCAGAGGCGGATCGGTGTGGTCCCATTTGAACGTGTACGTCCAGTCGTCTCGGTTGCTGTGGCCGCCCGCGTGGAAATACCACGCCGTCTCACCCGTCGCTGCAACAGTGCGCCCTATCCGGTTGGGGGGATTCCCGCCAGCTGACGCATACCGGTCAGTCTCGTTATCGTGTGGCCCGTCCATAAATTCGACCTTCACAAAGTCCGGTGCGCCCGCCTGCTCATCGCTCATAGCGCCAATGAAACACCCCGACTGCGCGGTGCGCCAGAGTCCATGCAATCGGGGCCTTGAAACAGCCTGTCGACTTCGAAGTACCGGGGCATTGAGACCCGGATCGAACTGGCAGGAGCGGGTGTCAGTGAGACGGGAGTTGCCTCCCGGCCAGGCCGACACCAACCGTGCCGGCGGCCTGGGCGTCGGCAGTGGCGCTGAGCTGTGACACCGTGGGACTCGACGATTGCGCGAAGGGGCTCGTCGTCGGGGCGCTCGAGCTTTAACCAGTGGGTGAGGCGGAGGGTGCGCGGGCGATCTTAGTAGGAGTCGAAGAACTGGGTGGCGTTCCCGGGGAAGTCAGTGGGGTCGAAGGGGATGTGCTCGACGTGGGCCGTGAACACGGCGTCGAACAGCTCGTCCTTGGTACCGAAATACCGGTAGATCATGGCCTTGTTCGCGTCCGCGTCCTCAGCGATCCGGTCAACGCGGGCACCAGCGATACCCAGGGCGCCGAACTCCCCAGCGGCCGCTTCCAGGATGCGCGCGCGGGTGGCATCCGCGTCTCGCAACCGAGTCCAGCGGGCAGACTGCGGCAGGTTCGTCACTTCGGCTCACACAGCCGAAAACCGGTCGCTCCGGTAGCGGCGTCGTTCCCGGTCAACACTGCGTTAGTTGATACCGTGGTCGCACGAATTCGGAGGAGCAGCATGTCACTTGAGTCCCGCCTCGGCGTTGCGTCTCGTCAGCCCGATCGGACGATTGTCGAGCACGCACCCCAGGTACTGCGTCGGTTCCTGAGGGAACACCTCGCTGGGAGTTTGGGACCGAAGGGCGCACTCACCGTGGTCGGGGCCGAACTCGACGAGGATACGAGCGATTACAACAGTCCATCTTGGGTGGCCAACAGGCTTGACGAACTAATGGCCGACCTCGATTGGCTCAGCGTCTATAGGCTCCTTGAGGAGCATCGGCCATCGCGCCGCAGTCTGGCGGCCTACGACACTGAGGTGAACGTGGTGCTTGCGCGTGCAGGTGTTGCCTACGAGATGGTGGAGGGAGAGTTTCATCGGCTCGATGAGACAGGTGCTGCGTTTGGAGTCGCGGGCGGCGAACGGGACGCCCTCGAGGTGCTGGTCGGCCGGTTCAAACCGGCACGCGAACATTATTTGCTTGCGGTGCGGGCGCTCGACGCGATACCAGCCCGGCCGAAGGACGCGATCCGCGAATCGGTCAACGCGCTCGAGGGTGTCTTGAAAATCATCACCGGCCGCAAGAGCGTTTCGCTCGGTGACGCAGCGTCAGAGCTCGTTCGAGATACGACCGACTGGCGAAACGCACTCGGCGCCTCGCTGAAGTCGCTCTACGGCTATGTGTCGAGCGTGCCTGGCGCCCGGCACTCGTCGTACACCGACGCGGAAGTATCGAACGATGAGGCCGCTCTCGTCGTGCGCATGTGTGGGGCAGCGATCGTGTACTTCATCGACGAGCACACCATCGACCGCTGACCGGCGCGGCACCGCGCGAAAGCCGTCGGCGGATCAAAGGCCACGTCGGAACTTGCAGTGGCCGCCTCGGAATCGCCTAGTCGGCATACTCGCGCGATGTGCGAATTCGGAAACGTCGGCGCGCTCGACATCGACAAAGTAGTGCACGGAACCAACGGCTCAGCGACGCGAACGTCTACCACCGGCCTCACGTCATCATGAGGCAGACGTGCCGGGCTGTTCAGCAGGAAGGACGCGGTAGTAGAAGATGGCCAAGGCGTCGTAACCCATCGCCCAGCGGTAGTGAGTGGTGTCTCCGATCATTCTGATCTGGACGCTCGATTGCGCCCCAACGTTCTCGGTGCCGACCGTCCAGGTGAAGGTGACATTGTTCCCGGTCAGTGTTTGGGCCGATTCATGGCCCGGCCACGGGGTGAGCGTCCAACGAATCTTTCGACCCTGAGGGTGAGATGCGCTGCAGGTAAACGAGACGGTGTCGCCGACTCGGAGCACCAGGCCGGTGCCAGCGCTCGGGTTCTCCGTCGCGAGGGTTTGGATCCCGTCGATCTCGTTTCCGAAGCTGTCCCTCACGAAGTCCACTCGAGCCCAATAGTCCTCGTCTGGTTCGTTCTGACTCACTGCGATTGTCACCCGATTCCTGATCTCACCCGCGATTCCTGACAGAAGGTCTTCTTCGAACGGCAGAAGGGTGCGGTTATGAGCGACCGTGTTCCGCAGCTGATCGAATCGTCGGATCAGCGCCAAGGTGTCTCGCTTGTCACCCAGCGCCGCCGCGAGAGCCGCCCAATGCCGGTCGGCAATGGCGACCAGCTGGTAGAACTCGGCGTAGTCGAGGAGATGCGTTGACACGGTTGCGACTCCGCGAGGCTCGCGGCGCCTGGCTTCGGTCGCCCGCTTCTCAGCCCAGTCGGCCCGCTGTTCCGGCGTCGATACCCGCTCTAGCCAGTCCGTGCCGTACGCATCGGAGAATGCCGACTCGTACAGCTGCCGGAGTGCGCGCTCGATAACCTCGAGTGCTTCAGATGGAGCTAGTTCCGACATCTCGGCCTCCTCGTTCGTGACCATATCGCCTTCACGCAACGAAGCGCGAGTGCGCGCCAGAATCAGCCCTGAGCTGTCTGAGACCAGGGTCGTTTGCGTACCGGTTTCCAGGGATGACTGGTAGGGCCGGGTGCTACTGCGGAGTAGATGTTTGTACCCATTAGGCCCACATTCCTGCGAACTCTTCCGCGTAATGGTTGGTGAACGACCGGGTCAACTGCGTGAAATAATGGCTGATAATGTCGATTTCGTCAGCTCGTCCTTCCGCCCTGCTGACCTCGGCGTGCAAGCAGCCCCTCCGTTTCGACCCCAATTTGTGAGCGGGTTCACAGGTTTGATAGGTTGCGCTCAGGAATCGCACGTGGGGGATTAGTCGAACTCGTCGCGAATGGCTGGCCATGCGTTTTGCGTGGTGTCGAGTTTCGGGGTCTCATGTCGCGTCGCGTGGCGTCTTCTGTCGTGCTTTCAATGCTTGTTTCGACGGTGTTGGTGGTGTCTTCGGTGACGCCTGCCGCTGCCGCCCCAGATGAGGAGTCACCTAGTTCTTCGTCGATTCCATCGGTGCCGTCGATGGATGCGGGAGGTGAGCCGGATACGTCGGCGTCAGCGCCGGCGGGCTCGTTCAAGGATGCGCCACCTGTCGGTCTTCCTGAGTCCCCGCCTGCGCCTGAGCCGGTGCAGGGTGCAAAACCGGACCTCTCCGAGTTCGCTGATGGCGACCAGCAGGTGGTGGATCGAGACGAGTTCTCGACCACCTACGAGGGCCCGGATGACTCCCTGGTGTCGGCGATTTCGCCCACGCCAGTGAACGTGAAAGCCGACGACGGTGCGTGGGTGCCCATCCAAACCGATCTGTCAACGACAGGGCCGCTGTCCTGGTTGGGCCAGGGCGGCGCGGAAGTGCAGCAGCACCCGCTCAAACCGGAGTTCGCCGAACACGCGGACGATGCGAAGCTGCTCACGATGTCGCGTGGTGATGACACCGTGACGTTCAGTCTGGATGGCGCAGCGCACAGTGTGCTCGAGCGTGATTTGGCGCCGTGGTCGGAGGAGAAGAATCACCTCGAGTACAAGCACGTGTTCGACAACGTCGACCTGACCTACGACGTGGACACCGCCGGGGTGAAGGAGCTGTTCCGCGTCGCGAAGAAGCTCGACAAGGACCCGACGTGGACGTGGGTCGTTGACGCGCCGGGGCTGACGGCAAAGCTGGACGAGCGGGGCGGAGTCGTGTTCGAGGACGCGACGGGCACGGACGTGTTCCAGGTGCCAGCGCCGACGATGTGGGACTCGTCGGACGTCGACGGCAAGAAAGCGGCAGCCGTCGGTTCTGTCAAGCTTGCCGTTTCGCAGGCTGGTGACCGGTTCAAGCTGAAGGTCACTCCGGATGCGGCCTGGCTCAACGATGCCGCGCGTCAGTACCCGGTGTTCGTCGATCCGACGACGTCCTCAGCTATGAATGATGCGGAGCTGGCGTTCAAGTCGAATGGTCCGACGAACACGAACCAGGGTGTGTTCATCGGCAACTCGAACAACGGCGGCATGTGGCGCACCCAGGTTCACTACAACTACGAGCAGTTCTTCGGCAAGCAGATCCTCGACGCGGCGATCGTCGCTTCAAACCCGGTGTCCGGCGACAGCAGCACTGGCACATTCGCGGGCGGCGTCTACTATGCTCCCTGCTTCGGCTACAGCTGCGTCGGCGACAGTCTCGCGTCCCTCTCGGTCGGCGCTTCGGGTGGCCAGTCCACCGGGGCTGCTTTGGGAGCGCGGATCGCGTCGTGGGTGCGCGCGGGCACGACCGGTGCGTACATGACCATCACCGGTGACGAGACTGCAGGCAAATTCACTTACAAGCAGATCCAGACAGCGCTGTATGTCGCGTGGAAGGACTACCCGCTCCCCGGTACCCTCACGTCGCCGTCACCGGCGAACGGTGGGAAGAGCTCGCTGACGCCGACTCTGAAGATTGCAGGGTCGACGGACCCGGGCGGGGCTGGTCTTGCGTACCAGTTCGTTGTCTCCGAGAACGTCAACCCGGACTTCAATGTGGTCAACGACATCCTCTGGATCGGCGCCCCGCAGACGCAGATCCCGCAAACGAAGTTGAAGGCGAACACGAAGTATTACTGGCGGGTGAATATCAAGGACGGGTACAACGGTGTCCTCGGGTCCTCGACCGTGCGCGGCAGCGCCATCTGGTCGTTCACGACCGGCAATATGACGTCCCCGAACCGGGACACTGCCAGTCCGGGCGACGGAGCGGTGGTCACGAATCTGACCCCGGAGCTGTCGATCGACAAGGTCACTGGCGCCGCCGGTGGTGCGGTGAAGTATTGGTACCGGATCACGACCGGATCGGACGGGGTGAGCGGGCAGATCGCGAACTCGGGCTGGGTGGACAGCACGTCCTGGACCCCGCCCGCCGGAACGTTGCAGGATGGCTCCATCTACTGGTGGGGGGTCCTGATCAAGGACGGCACCACCGAGTATCAGCCCTGGTGGACGAACAAGATGACCGTCAACCTCCGCATCGGCGACGCGGGCCCGGCTCCGACAGACAAGGTCGGACCGGCGACGGTGAACATGGCCAACGGCAACATGGGTCTCTCGTTCTCGTCGCCGACGGTATCGACGCTGGGCGGCCCAATGGGGATGTCGTTCAACTACAACACGTTGAAGCCTTCCAACCGCGGGTTGAAGGGGGAGTACTTCGACGTAACCCCCGCCGCCGGCGCATCCCCGGACTACAGCTTCACCGGGAAGTCACCGGTGATGGTGCGCACGGACCCGGCAATCAACTTCGACTGGAAGAACGGCTCACCGGGCCCCGCCCTGAAGAACGACTACTTCCTGGTCCGCTGGTCCGGGTTCCTCACCCCGGACGCACCCGGCAGCTACCAGTTCTCCGCCCTGCAGGATGACGGCGTCCGGGCGTGGATCCAGAACACCGTCATCATCGACAAATGGAACGCACCCAGCACGACTCCTGTCTGGGACAAGCCGGCGATCGCGCTCAACGGCTCGAGCGTCGCCTTCCAACTCCAGTATCAGGAGGTCGTCGCCGGCGCTTATGTGACCTTGATGGCGAAGAAGGACGGGGGAGCACCGTTCGAGGTTCCCGCCAGCTGGTTCACGCTCACCCCGGAGATCCTCCCAGCCGGCTGGGCCGCGTCCACCCCGGTCGCCGGGTCCGCTGGCGCGTTCTCGAAGGCGAAAGTCACCGAGACGGGCGTCACCTTCACCGACTCCACCGGTGGTGTGCACGTGTTCAGCAAAACGAACACCGGGTACACCCCGCCCGCCGGCGAGGCCGGCATCGTCGCCCTCGACGCAAACAACCAAGTGTCGTTCACCACCTCCGACGGCAGCATCTACTCGTTCAACGAAGCCGGAGACGTCACCACCGTCTCCAGCCCTGTCGACGCGAAGAAGTCCGCCGCCCCGATCAGCTCGTACCGGGCAGGGTCCAGCCGGATTGATCGGATCAGTGACCCGCTGTCCAAGGTCGCCGGCTCATCGCCAGCGAAATACGACCGCGAAGTCGTGTTCGCCTACGGCGGCGACACTGCAGCATCGGTCGGACTGACCAGTGCGGACACCAACTCTTCTCTCGCCTGCCCACAGGTCACGGATAGTGCAGGTACTGTTCTGTTCCCGCCCGCACCGGCAGGGATGCTCTGCGCGATCATTTACCCCGGACACGTCTCAGGGAAGCGCGACTACACCCGCCTGTTCTACAACACGTCCAGCGCAAACGCTGCAAAGCTGATGCGCATCGACGACCCCGGAAGCGAAATCACCAGCTTCGGCTACGCAGCAAACGGCCTCATGAGCGCGGTACGCGACGCGGCCGCGAACGACTGGTACACGGTCAACCCAGGCAGCGCGCTCCGGGCAGCAGACTACGCCTCGATCTCCTACGACACCTCCAACAGGATCGCCAAAATCGTCCTCCCCGCCGGCGACGGAGTCACCGTCAACGCGCGCACCGCCACCAGCTACGTCTACGGCGACAACGTCACCTACGCCGACGCGAACGGACAAACCGTGCCCAACGTGGCACCGTCCAACGGGCATTCAGCCACCGTCACCTTCGACGACTCCCTCCGCCAACTGTCACGAACATCCGCACTCGGCAACACCGCAAACACACGGTGGCAAGCCAAAGACCCCAACAACCCTGCAGACAAGACCATCGAGAAGGACCTCGTCTGGTCGGAGACCGACGCCCGCGGGTTCATGTCGACCAAGCTCTACAACGAGCAAGACCGCCTCACAGACACGTACGGCCCCGCACCCGCATCCTGTTTCGGAGCCGACCGGAAACCACTGGCGTCATGCCCGATCAAACCCGGACACACCCACACCGACTACGACACCGGCCGACAAGGCCTCGCCATGGCCACCTGGGACAACAAACAATGGGCCGGCGCCCCCAAGGCCTACCGGCTCGGTATCGACCCCGCCGGGTCCGGAAAAATGACGGCCGACTGGGGCACAGGAAGCCCCACCCCGGAAATCACCGCCGACGGCTGGACCGCCCGCCTCACCGGCCTCATCACCATCCCCGCCACCGGAACATGGGAGATCCAAACCAAGGTGGACGACGCCGTCAAGGTCTGGGTCGACAACATCCTCTACATCGATGACCCCATCAACGGCCCACTGCACGCCAGGCAAGCTACGCTGCCGACCTCGCTGAACGGCCGAAACGTACCCGTTCGGATCGACATCCTCGAAGACCGCGGATCGGCCGGATTCCAGCTCCTCTGGCGTAACGCTGCCGTCGCAACCTCCACATTCGACTGGGTCAAAGACAGCTCTCTGAAACCCGACTACGGCTACGCCACCCAAACCACCGTCGACGAGTCCATCCCCGCCGGCGTCACCGGCGCAGCAGCCCTCCCCGCGGTCACCACGACTGACTACGGTACGGCACCCTGGCTCGGCCAACCCATCGCCACCACCGTCGACCCGGCCGGACTGAACCTCCGCACCGAAGCCACCTACGAAACCGCCGGCGCCGGATACCTCCGCCCCCTCAGCAGCAGGCTGCCAGCCGCAACCGCCGCAGGCCACCCCGCCGCCACCGCCGGCACCACCTCCCAGTACTACACCGACGCCGGCGGATACGGCACGCAGCTCAGCCTGACCACCGCGGTGTGCGGCCTCCCGCTCACAACACCCCAGTACGGGACGCTTAAATCCACCACCGGCCCGACACCGGCGGTCGGCTCCGCGATCGTCACAACAGTCATCCACGACCTGCTCGGGCGTACCGTCGCCAGCAAACGCAGCGGCGACGCCGACTGGACCTGCACCAGCTACGACCTCCGCAGCCGAATCACGAAGGTCACCTATCCCGCCTACGGCAGCAACCCCGCACGCACCGTCACGACGACGTTTGGGAAGGGAACCGACCCCACTCTCACCACCGTCACCGATCCCGCGGGCACCATCACCACCCGAACCGACTATCTCGGCCGACAGACCGAGTACACCGACGTGTGGGGGGTGAAGACCGTCAACACCTGGAACCACCTCACCCAAATCACCAAATCAGTCAGCACCATGCCCGACGGGACCACAACCTCCACCCGCGGATATACCTACGACCTCGACGGGCGTCTCCTCACCGTCCTCGACAACGGCGCCACCATCGCCATCAACACCTACCAAGGATCGCAGCTCGCATCCGTCGCCTACCCGGCCGGGCCTGGCAACGCAGGCAACGGCACCGCCCTGTCACAAATCCGCACCAACCTCGCCGGTGCCACCACCGGTATGACCTGGGACTTCGGCGACCAAGCACCCATCACCGAAGACGTCGTCCGATCACAAACCGGCCGCATCCTCACCAACACCCTCGCCGACGGCACAACCACCAGCAAGTCCGCGTACTCCTATGACGCCGCCGGACGCCTCATCGCCGCAACCATCCCCAGGCACAAGCTCACCTACCAATACGCTGCCACCAGCGGGTGCGGGGTGAACACAATGGCCGGCCTCAGCGGCAACCGCACCGGATACACCGACAGCCTCGACGGCGCCACACCCACCACCATCACCTCCTGCTACGACCACGCCGACCGACTCACCGGAACCCGAGTCACCAACCGGCAGATCGACGCGAACCCGATCAATGGGGCCAACCTCTCCACAACCACCGGAGCACCCACCCCAGCTGACCAAGCCACGCTCTACCCGGGGGTCCCCGCCGTCTCACTGTCCTATGACGCACACGGCAACACCGTCCGCCTCGCAGACCAAGTCATCAGCTACGACGCCGCCGACCGACACACCAGCACAACACTTCCCGACGGCACGAAAGTCACCTACACACGGGACGCCACCAACCGCATCGTGCAACGCACAACCAAGGACAGCGCAGGGATCGAGACCACGATCCTCTTCGGATTCACCGGTTCGAGCGCACCATCGTTCATACTCGACAAAGCACGGATGCTTACGACCTATCAAATGGCGCTTCCCGGCGGAGCGACCACACTCACCACAGCAGGCGGAGCCCGGACATGGTCCTATCCGAATCTGCATGGTGATATCGTCGCCGCCGCGGACCAAGCGGGCTTCAGATCGCGGAGCTCAAATACTTACGATCCGTTCGGTCAACCGATGGACCCAGCATCTGGAGCTATCGGCAGCGCAAGCGCGGATGACGCGGTAGCCAATAGCCTGGCCAACGATCTGGACAACGCTTGGCTGGGCGGGGCCCAAAAAATGTTCGAACACCTGGGGAGTGTCGCGACCATCGAGATGGGAGCTCGGCAATACGTCCCGGCGCTCGGTCGCTTCCTAGAGGTCGACCCCGTGACCGGTGGCAACCCAACCGACTATGCTTACCCACTTGATCCGTTAAACAGCTTCGACCTATCCGGAGAGTTCGGAAGCGGATTCAGGCTGAGTGATGGAGGCAACACTCCTATTCGCGGCAGCAAGACGCAGTCGCCCTTCAGCCCAACTGTGATCGGCTGGTCACAAGGCCCATTCAATTCGCTCGGCGTTCGCGCCCGATTGGCGGCAGACTTGCTGCCACTAAATCTACTGAACCCCCTGACGACGCAGATCAAAACCGCTGCAATGTGGAGCCATGTCACCGATCAGGTCCAGAGTTGGGCGCTTGAGCCCGACGGCGGCCAACTTACGGCGAGAGTGCTGTCAAATGCATCGGGTCTGTTCTCCATTGCCGGTCCACTCGTCAGCGAATTCGGTGGCGAAATCGGGGCGCTCGCTGGTCCGCTCTTCGACATAGCCGCGGTCGTTTCTGGAGCGAGCTCTCTTGCAATTAGCTGTATGGCATTTGCAGCCGGAAACACATGCCGAGCTGGGGCGTTCGGCGTTGACGGTTTCCCGGGGAAACCGAGAATCCCTGGTAAGCATGAATTGTTTCCGTCGTACCACTGACAACGTGGCCAGCACAGGAGGAAAACTACATGGGGTCCGCGCAAAGATGGACGCTCCATCTCGCCGCACTTGCGGTCGGGATACCCGCGCTTGCACGCTCGATCGTCGATACCATCAACGGTCGAAACCCACTCTCAGCGTGGCTGATCGCCCTCATTGTCGTCCTAGTGATCGTCGCGATCATTTACATCGGATCTGGCCTCTACTCGGCGGCACAAGTGAGGACCGTCCGCGATCAGTACCCCGGTACTCAGTTGTACCCGTTCTCAGCAGACAGCGTCGTCTGGAACGAGTTAGCATCCGAGCACCGCATGGCGTGGATGCCCCCCCTCGGTGTTCTTCAACTTGATGGAGACGAATTGCGGGTCTGGCGAGGAACCGGATACCCGCAACTAGTAGCAACGATCCCATATACCTCGATGACCTCGGTCGAGGTTCGTCGCGTTCGGGGCGGCCTTCGGAGACGGCGGAAACTGGTTCTAAACCTCAAAAGCAATCCCCATGTATCAGTAGCCCTCACGATCATCCACTCCCGCTCACTAATCGCGCGACCTGCCGCAAAGCCAGCCGTCGACTCGCTTGTTGCTCAGCTTCAGCGACAAACCAGGCCTGAAATTCGGTAGCCACGGCAAGCGGAATACTCCCAAACTGCGCCGCTCCGAAGTTCTCGAATCTAGCCGCAGCTCCCGCGCAATATATTTTATACGGAATCATGCGGCAGCCGACGTGAAGGCGAAGGTGGCGAAGAGTCCGACGCCGGAGAGCCACCGAAGAAGCATCGCGTTCGCCACCGGACGGGAGTGAAACAGTTCAGGTCACCATCAATTCCGGTCGATCTTCCGTTTGCCATCATTGCTCTTGTCGGCGGATTCTCAATGGTCGTCGTCGCAATGCGATAGCGCTGGGGCTGGGATGGAATCACCACCATCGCCATCAGTCACGTCGCCGCCGACAGGCCGGTCCGCACCGCCCCTTGCGACCACAACAAACACGCTTACACATATGCGACGGTGACGAGCAGTCTCCACCCTGCCGGCTGGACAATTACCAAGACTCGCCATGTCCCACACCGAGGCATAAACACCCTATTCATAGATAGCCGATAATATATATTATGTCAGTTTGTATCGTGTGTATTAGCAATATTTGCAGGTGCACGCTCCCTCAGGACCTCTGCGATCAAGGCGAGCAGCTCTTCTGAATCATGGTGATCGTTGGGTTCAACGCGTAACTCCCACAATGATGGCCACTAGCCCGATGACGATCGCGAAAGCCCCCACCGAGCCGAGGTAAACGCCGCTGAACATCCAGGTCGGTGCGCGACTCGATGAGGACGAACGGTGTACGAGCCCTTCAATACGCGAGCGAAGAACAATGGTCGCGATGCCAATCAGGACCAACAACAGACCGAGGATAACGGCGAGTACCGAGAACACGTTACGAACCGCCTAGGTGTTGAATGAGCGACACAACCCCGAACGTGAGCATGGCTGCCCCCAAGAGCGCAATTGCAACCCCGGTGACGCCAGCCCAAAAAGGCGTCTGCAGCAGACCGAGCGAATTTCCGCGGTCATCGCCGAGCGCGGACTTTTCGGAAGAAACGATCCAGTCTCTCAATTGTCTGCGAAAGACAACGATCAGAATGCCGCTCACTAAGACGAGCGGGCCGATGATCATGTTGGGAACAATAATCCCGGGATCTAGCAAGTGCATGTCACCAACCCCATCCGACGCCGCCACTGCACCCAAGGTTTAGTCCAGGTGAGTACCCTCCGCCACCATAGCCGAGCGGACCGTGCTCTTGAATCCCGCCTTCAACGTAAGCACCGACGGGTCCCAGTCCGGCCGAACACTCACCGCCCATATACCAACCGGGCTCCGTCTCCGTGGTGAAGCCAATTTTATACTTGATTCCGGCCTCCGGTCCGACGCCCAGACCAACGCGACCGTGACCGTCTGCTCCGACGTCAACATTCACGCACGCCAGTGCGCACAAGCTCGCACCCGCGCCTACGCCCACCTTCTTCACCCACTCTGGCGCAGGCGGCTCGTGATTCAGAATCGCCTGTTTTCCATTGTATTTCGCAAGCAGCTCTGGCATGGAGTAGCTCGACAGCGGCCGCGTCGCACGATAGGACGATGCCTTGATTCCGCGGTTCACGTGAGGGGAATAGGCCGTCCTCGCGGTTGAGCCAACGATCGGCGTGGTCGTGCCGTAGTCCGATAAACGGAATGAGTAATTACCGGTGAGGTCATTGCTGTTGACGGGGTCGTTTGGGTAGGTGTAGTCGTTGGCGTTGCCCCCTGGGACGGGGTCGACGGAGAGGAAGAGGCCGAGGAGGGGCACGTACTGGCGTGCACCCATTTCGATGGTGTCGAGCCCGCCGAGGGTGAGCATGCCTTTACCGTGTTGTCCTTCGTATCCGTTGGACACGTTCGGGGTAGTTGTATTCGCGGGTCCGTTGGTGTCGGCGGTTGTGGTGCCGATGCACCCGGTGGCGGGGTCGATGGGGTCGCCGTATGGGTCGGTGAGGAAGATCCCGCCGACTCGCGTACCCGCAGCGTCCGCGGTTGCGATCACGTGCCCGCTGAGGCCGGCATACGACCACACCTGCGTACTCGACTGGATGGACACGCTGGCCCCGCCGGGGAGGCTGAGTGTCTGCTCCTGGACGTGGTTAGCGCTGGTGAGTGTGAACGCGGCCGCATCTCCCCCACCCGCGTAGGCGTAATTGGTAACGGTTGCGCTACCACCGGCCGGGGTTTGGGTGACGCTGATGATCCGGTCGGTTGCGTCTCTTTTGTAGACGATGGTGGTGCCGTCGGAGAGCGTGGTGTTCATGTGTCGGTTGGTGTCGTCGTAGGCCAGAGTCTCGGTCGCGAGCTTGGTGATGTTCCCGTGGCTGTCGTAGACCAGATTTGGGGTAGCCCCAGTGCTGGTGAGCGCAGTCCCGAGGACGATGTCGGGGCTGGTCGGCGCGCCGCTCACGGTGTCGGCGGTGAGTCTGTCCGTGTTGTCGTAGCAATACCCCATCGACAGGGTCGGATTCGGCGTGCTCGCACCAGGTGCGGTGGTGATGTCCGTCATCCCAGTCCGGTCACCGTCCGCGCCTGCGGTTGTGTTGGCACCGCAGCCGCCTGTCGCTGCATACGAGTAGGTGAGCTGGTTATACGGGACCTTCGCGGAGGTCAGCCTGCCCGCGCCGTCGTACCCGTATGTGGACGTGTACGTGGCTGCACCATCGACGATGGTGTCCTGCACAATCCGCCCCGTCTGCGATAGCACGTGGCTGTCGGAGAGAGTCGCCCCGCCAGCGAGACTCCATACCAGCGATGAGGCGGCGCCGGTTGGTGCGTAGCCGAGCGTTCCGGAGGTGCCGTTGCCGGCGTTGCCAGCCCCGGAGGGATAGGCAACGCCGGTGAGGACTCCGCCCGTGTAGGTATTCTGGGCGATCGTCTTGCTGTCCTCGGAGACGGTGAGGGCCTGCCCGTCACCGTTGTAGGTGTACGCCTCGGTGTGGGTGGTGCCGTCCGCGAGCTTCGCCGTGGCGGAGACGGTCTGCATAGCCTGGTTGTAGCTGGTGGTGGTCACGGTCCCGGACACGTCGGTATACGTGAGCCGTTGCCCGTCAATGCCGATGGTGCTGGTGATGGTTCCGGAGGCGTCGGACACGCTAGAGGTGAGGGGGTCACCGGTGGCGGTCCCGTCGGATGTGTACTTGTTGGTGACGGTCCGCGCGGGGGATCCGCCGAACGCGGGGAAGGTTTGGGATGCGATCCGGCCGCGGCTGTCGTAGGTGGTGCATGCCCAGGTGGTGTCACCGGGGTTCAGGGTTGCGGCGACGCGACCCATGACGTCGTACACATACTTCGCTGTCCGGGCCACCCCTGTGGCCGGTGTGGGACCGGTCGCTGATGCGGTCAAACCGTATTGCGGGGTGTTCACGGGTACCCCGCAGATCGGGCTGCTCACTCCGAGGGCGGTGCCGTAGGAAACCGTCGGGGTCGACGTTCCGCCGTAGTAGGCGGTCGTTGATTTCGTTGCCGCGCCGGCCGGTTTCGTCGACGTGAGTTGACGCAGATATCCGGTCCCGGGCGCTTCGGTTGTTGACGTGGATGTCAGGTTCAGTCCAGCCGAGTCGACGCTGGTGGAGGCGACCGTCCCGAACCAGGGGTTCGAGTATGTGGTCGCCGTGGACGCGGCGGGCACGTTGGCATTGCTGACCCCGGCCACGCCGGTCGGGGCGGAGTCGGCGGTGGAGGTCTTCGTCACGAGATTGTAGGCGGGTGAGAGGTCTGCGCCTGGGATGGCGACATTGTTCGCGGGGGCTGTGGGCAGCGCCGCCCCTGTCGTCCAGTCCAGCTCGAGGTGTGCTTGCGCAGTCATCTGCTGGTAGGCAAGCCGGATGCGTACCGTCTGACCGAGCGTCGCGGGGATCGTGTATCCGGCTGAGTAGCGGGCGGACCCGCCTCCCCAGGTGTTGATGACGAGTTTGTCGTTGACCCAGAGCATGGTCCCGTCGTCCGCGTACGTGTACAGGGTGTAGTTCGCGGTCGACGGGAAGGTCAGCAGGCCGGTGAATTGTGCGGTCCAGTTGATACCGGTCGACCCGCCGACGACGGTTCCGGTCGGGCCCGTGATGGGTGAGACGGTGGTGGAGGCGCCATTGGTGGTTCCCCAGTCGTGGCTGATTGCTCCGTTGTTCTCGGGGGTGGCGGGGGTGGAGGCTGCTGCGGGCACAGACAGCGAGTACGCGGCGGGCGGGCCGGCGAGGTTGCTGTTGTTGTACCAGGTCGCATTGAGGCCGTGCAGAGTGCCGTCGTACGTGGAGGTGCTGGTGGCGATCGCTGTCCCGTTCATGGCCGGGCAGGTTCCGGTCGGGATGGGCGCGTCCGCCGGGTCTGCCGTTCCGTTGGCGTCGAGAGTGGATGGGCCGAACGGGAGCGCTGCGGTGGCGCCGAAACAGGCGGCGGGTGCCGGACCATAGGTCGCTACGGCGCGGTCCTGGGTGTCGTAGACAGTGCTTGATTCGTGGCCTTGGGCATCCAGGGTGGCGAGGACGTTGTCGTGGCTGTTCCACAGTGTCTTGGAAATGAGCCCGGATGCGGTCGTTGACGTGGACTTCTGTAGAGCCGTGTTGTAGGTGACTTTGAGCTCGTGACCTGGGCCACCGGCGGGTGGGGTGAGCCCTGCGACGTCGACGAACGAGATCCCGTCCTGGGTTGCTGTCGGCGCCGACGAGTACGTGTACGTCTTCGATGGTTGCGGGTCGCTGCCGAGCGCCGCGAGCTTCACGCTCGTCGCCCGCCCACTCGTGTCGTAGCCGATCGCGGTGACTGGCCGCGGCGAGCTGGTGTGCAGGGCCGACCAATCCGTTTGCAACGAGGTGGACACGGCGCTGAGTAGATTCGATCCACCAACGGCCTGGTAGCTGAACAGGGTGAGCGCACCACCTGGGTTCAACACCCCGCCGAGTTGACCGGTGCTGGTGTACTCAAGTTGTGTCGTTGTCCCGTCGGGGTACACGATTGCGCACATCATCTGATCGGGTGCTGCTGCCCAGCCGGTCCCGGACGGCGTTTGGCAGACCGGTCCGGTGGCGGTGATACCCGCGTTCGCCGGGATGCCGAGGTTCGAGTACTGCTCCCCCTTGTAGGCGAAGTACGCGGCCCGCTGGTATGAGGGGGCGCTGGCGGTGCCGGTGTTGGAGAGCGGGTCGGACAGGCTGCGGAGCGCGTTGTCCAGGCTGCTGTTGCTGACATAGCTGGGGATCGGAGTGGCCGGTTTGCTGCCCGCATCTACCGGTGGGGTTGCGGAGGTGAGCTTCCCCGCCGTGTTGAACAGGTACACGGTGCCGTCCTCGGCGGTGAGGGTGAACGCTCCCGTTGTGTCGGTGGTCAGCGTGCTCCGCTCCCCCGCCGGCGGTGTGTACCCGCCCGCCCCGGCCGCTTTCGTGTACACATGGGTGCCGCCGGCGGAGTCCGTGACGGTGACTGAACTTCCACTGGTCTTCAAGGACACATACTGACCTGCCGCTCCGACGATCGGGGCGGATGCGGCCCACCCGTCCGGGAGCGGCGGGTTCGTGTGCGTGAACCAGTTCGCCGGGACCAGCTGCGGATTGGCCGGCGCGATGGTGCTCTCCACGGACAGGGACACCGAGGCTGCTCCGCTGCGCTGGAAGTAGTTCACCGTGATCGGCAGCGGTAACGGCACCGTCGCGCCGCCCAACTTTGCCGTCCCGTCGGCGGCGACAACAAGGACCTGCGAGGCCGCGGTCTCGAATTGCGGGGTTCCCTGCGCCTGGTGCGCTGTCCACTGATCGGTGATCACCGGTGTCGTATTTAGTGTGAGCTCAGCGCCATCGTCGCTTTGGAAGCCGAACGCGTACGAGCCCGCGGGCGGGTTGATGAACCCCGTCCATTGCACCTGATAGTTCGACTGGTTCACTCCTGGTGCTGGTGAATCGAGTTGACCCCAGTTGTCAGCGATCTGACTGTCCGTTTGTACCAACGCGACCTTCGCCCCCGCAGGCAGAGGGTTATACGAGGGAGTCAGATTGTTGGGATCGAGATTGTAGTAGTGGCTGATCAGACCAGCGTTCGACACCTGCTCAGAGTTGTAGGTCAGTTGGAAGCCCATCGGGCCGCCGACCGTGTTCACGGTTGGTGTGGGCACACTTGTGGAGGCGTTGCCGTTGGCGAGATTGACCGTGACGGGCCCGGCGGTGTCGGTGGGGGCTGGTCCGGATGTTGTGACTCGCCGGTTCACGACGATCCGCTGCACGCTTGCCGCCCAGTCGTCGTACACGTCGTTGACGACGAGCGACCAGGTGTACCCGGTGTTGTCTTGCAGGACGTTCGCGGGCACCGTCCAGGTCAGCACGCCGCCGACAGGAGTCAGCACCTGCGAAAGCACCACTTGCCCTGTTGCCCCGTCCTGCCCGGACGCGAGCCTCATCACATACTGCAACGGTTTGCCATTGGTTGCTGTGGCCGCCGGTGCGGTGAGCGTCGGTGTGGTTGTCGCGACCACTGAATTATCTGATGGTGTGGTCGCCCCGGCACCGGGTGTCGGATTCGTGCTGGTCTTCCACGAATAGATCGAACTCGACCCCGTCGTCCCGTACTGGTCTTGCACCGCTGCCTGCCAGTAATACGTAGCTCCCGGAGCGAGCATCCCGGGCGGCACCTGCACTTGCGAACTCGACGTCCATCCGGACTGCCACAACGGGCTCGACATGTTCGCGTTCGCCGACACCGAATACCATCGGTTCACCGGCGCCGAACCATTCGAGGTGTCCTGCGTCGTCGTCGTCGCCAACGTCGGCGTCGACGACCCAACCGCTCCACCCTGCGGGGACGACGACGTCGCCGCGAACCCGTTCGGGTCCGCGACGGAGACCGTCGACGCCGCGATGGTCGGCTTCGACTCATACGAGATAAACATCTGCAAGCCGAGCGACTTGTACGTGTACGCCCCAGGCGTTTCCTGGCCGGTCAACATCAAGTACGCGCCCGACGTGCGATTGTTCACCCACGTCGCGTACTGATTCGTCAGACGAGCATCGTTCGCGACACCGTAGCCTGAGGTTCCGGACGAGACAGTTATCGGTGACAGAGTGGTCCCCTGTCCGTTGAAACTCATCGCATTCGCCCAGAACACCCACGCATTCGTTGCGTCAGTGGAGCCGTCGCCGCCGTACCATTCCTCTAGGTTCACTCCGAGAACCTGATACCCGAAAAGCTGCTCATAGTTGAAGTGGGTGACCGTACGCCACATCGTGTCTCCGCTAGCTCGCGAATTTCCGACGTAGGCGACACCAGTCAACTGAGAGCCCGTGCTCTCATAAGAATGCGCGTCATCCGCGTAGGGGGAGGCCGTGGACGGGTCGACGAACACCGGATACACCCGGGACGGGTCGTTCAGCCACGTCGCGTCCGGGGTCAACGTCATCGTCCAGTCGTCATCGGACACCTGAGCCAAGGAGACGGGCACATTGGTCACAGCAGCCCCGGAGACGCCGGGGACGGCCGAAGAGTCGACCATCGCGGGAATCGGTGTGATGAACACAACATTGCCCAGGACGTCCGTGAAGGTAACGTCCCCGAACTGATCCCGGCCAAGCTGCAAGCCGGGTGCGTGTACTTTCCATGTCCATGACGGGTTGGCCTCAGTCGGAGCTTGGTTGAGAACCAACGTCTCCTTCACCTGGCCCGCCGTGACCTCATACGCGAGATCCTCACCAGCCGCGACGCCCGTGTACGCGACCGACGAGTCGGAATCGCCACCCGACGCCGTCCGATCGACTGCGCTCGCCCGCGTGGCGGGCCGCGGCTTCGCCCCCTCCAAACTGAAGGAGACCGTGTAGCTCGACGACGAGACCTGATAGTCACCGGACGACGAACCAGACGTCGCCGCGAACTTAGGCGCCAACGGGTGATCCGCAACCGCATACCCGCCACTCGACGTCTTCGTCGCCGTTGTGTTCACCGGAACCCACGAACCATCAGACCGCGACACATTCAACGGCTCCGTCGAGAACTGCGCCGTCTTCGTCGAATCCTGATTCTGATACACCGTCTCAAACTCAGACCGCGAAATTGGAGTCGAAGTATCCGGGTTGTATCCCGCAGCTCCCGACATCGTCTTCGTCGGATGAGGATCAGCCGGCGCACCCGGCAACTCTCCCTCGGCCCGCACCCCACCGCCCGCCGTCAACGGATCCCCCACGACTGGTGCGGCCGACTGGCTCGGCAGCGGACTGAGATCCCCTGCCGAAGTCTCAGTCGCTGAAGCAGCCGGCACCGTGAACGGCTGCACGGCTACCGCAACTGCCATCACCGATGCCGCAACGACGGACAAACACGCCCTAAACCAGTCCCCCGACTTCAACACGGCGCCTCAGCTCTCCGCCACCCCCGAGGCAGCAAAACTGAACATACTTGGGCAGCACAGCTGAACACACCATCCAAATAATGAGAAACCACACATATAAGCTTTCGCCCGCGTTCGAATAGTTGGCGCAGGAACATCCCCGCAGGCTAGGAATCTCCGGAAGAGTGCACCCGGAAGTGATAACCCCGTTATCCAGCCGTGTCGCCGCCAGCGTCCCGGGACCCCGCTAGGCCGAGCGACCTGGTCTCGCCACGCCCGCATTCCGTTTCAGAGGGATTTTCATTCACGTGCACCGTGGCGTCGCGTGTGCCGCGCGTTTCGCCCCGTTGAAGCTCCAGAGCAGCGCTGCTCTCTCGTCCCAGATCAATAATCGTCACCTAACAGGTCTCAAACATCCCATCAACACATAATTGATACCCATTGCTATGTCAGCTGTGCACCCACGCCACTTGGTGACCCCGACAGCGGCAATTCCTTCGAGTTACGTAACGATGAGCCAGCTGCACTCGCCGTGACTACTCTCCCGCGGGCTCGGCGTCATCCACGGGTTTCAGCGCCGACGTGGCCGGACCCTCGAGCACGGTGCCGTCCGGTGCGAAGCGGGAGCCGTGCAGCGGGCAGTCCCAGGACAGTTCGGCGTCGTTCCAGCGCACGACGCCGCCGAGGTGGGTGCACACGGCGGAGAGGGCGCAGGTGACGCCGTCCACCGTCGAGACGGCGACGGGCGAAGCACCCCGGCGGCCGACCACGCCCGTCCCCTCAGCGGGCGGGGGAGCATCCACCGGGAGCTGTCCTCCCGTCTCCGCTTCTGCCCACTGGGTGACCGCCGCCTTGCCGACCCCCGCGTTGAAGACGGCGCCGGTGGCGATGTCGATCGGGTGGGTGACCCTGTGGTGCAGCACGCGGGCCCACTCGATGGTCTCGCCCGTGAGGTCTGCGGTGAGGCTGAGCGCGGCGGCGACGCCGTTCGTCATGCCCCACTTGTTGTATCCGGTCGCGAGGAACACGCGCCCGCGTCCGCGCGGCAGCCAGCCGACGAACGGCACCTGGTTGGCCGAGCGGTAGTCCTGTGCCGCCCACCAATGCGTGCGCTCCGCTCCGGGGAAGGTCGTCTCCGTCCACGCCGTCAGATCGGCGACGAGAGCCGCCGGAGACTCCGCGCGACCGGCGACGTGCCCGTTGCCGCCGACGAGCAGCAGCTCGCCGTCCGGCGACCCCGCCGTGCGCAGCGACCTGGTCGGCTCGTCGGCAGAGAGGTACATCCCGCGCGGCAGTTCGCCGGGCACCCGGAACGCGGTGATGTACGAGCGCAGCGGCTCCGTCTTGGCGAAGTAGAGCCCGCGATCCAGGATGGGCGTTCCGCTCGCCAGCACCACGTTGCCCGCTCGCGTCGTGCCGGAGGTGCTCGTCACCACCGCGGGTTCGCTCGCCGAGACGCCGGTCACCCGCTCCCCTTCGACGATCACGCCGCCGAGCGCCCGCACGTCGGCGGCGAGCGACGCGAGCAGTGCCATCGGGTCCACCTGCGCCTGCGCGGGCAGCCGCAGTGCGGCCTCGACGGCGAAGGGCAGCTCGCACCCGCGCTCCTCCGTCGCCGCCAGCCCGGCGACGCGGGCGGCGGAGAGTTCGGCGTCGAGCTTGTCGCGGCCATCCAGTGTCGTCGCGTACGTGTACGCGTCGCGCACGTCGTACGGGATGCTCCGCTCGTCCAGATAGTCGAGCAGCCAGCCCTGGCCGGCGGTGTTGGCGTCCACGTACGCGCAGAGCACCTTGTCCGTGGTGTGGCGGCGGATCTGCGAGAGCGTCGTGCCCTGCAGCAGGCTGACCTTGCCGGTGGTGTTGCCGGTGGTCACGGCGCCGACGGAGCGCGCTTCGAGCACGGCGACGCGCATCCCGCGCCTGGCCAGCAGCAGGGCGGTGGTGAGGCCGGTGAGTCCTGCGCCGACGATCACGCTGTCGTACTCGCCGCCCTCCACGAAGGGATCGGTGGGGATAGGGGCGGCGACGTCGCGCCAGAGCGAGATCATGCGGGGTGCGGTGTCGCTCAGTTCAGCGAGTCGAAGTCGAACCAGAAGGCGTCGTCGTCGTCCGACCCGCCGTCGCCCGGATCGCGCGGGATGGTGGCCGTCTCGATCCTGACTTTCGTCTGCGCCGTGACGAACACCTCGCTCGGCGGCCTGCTCGATTGGGTGATCTGGATGAAATCACCATCGGACCGGCTCGCCTTGACGACACTGCTCTTCAGCTCCTCCACGGGAGCGCGGTCGACGAAGGTGAACCGGAGGTCGTCGATGTAGACGTGGAACACCTGCATGCCCTCTCCCGTGTCCTTAGCTATCTCGTCGTGATAGTACGCGGCGTTTCCGGATGCGCCAGTGCATCGGGAGAACTTTCGGAAGCTGCCAGGAAACTCAGCATCAGAGATAGTCCAAGTCGAGGTCGTCCGACTCTTCCGTTCCCTTCGTGACGAACCCGGCCTTGGTGCCCAGCGCTGCCACCTTCTTCTCGAACGAGTCCACGAACTCCTCGTCCACGAACTCGTCCGTCCCCGGCAGGTGCTCCGCGAGCATCTGACTGGCCGGACCGAGCACGAGCAGCACCTCCGTGACCGCGCCGTCCTCTCCGACAGCGGGCACCGACAGCTCGGCGGCTGTTCGATGCTCCGCCAGTGCAGCGGCATAACGCAAAATCACGTCGGCGATCGCGTCACCGGTCACTAAGGACCCGCTCGCGTAGTGGATGCGTTTCATAGACCATCCATACCGCCTGAGCCGGTCAGGTCAAGGTCTTGTGCGGATGCCCGCTTCGGGATTCTGTCGCGCGAGCTAACATGACCACCGTGACAGACCCCCATCCCGATCCCGCCATCGTCGCCCGTCTCCGCGCGGCGGGATGCGTGTTCGCGGAGGACGAGGCGCGCCTCATCGCGGAGGCGGCCACGGACGCCGACCAGCTGGACGAGCTGGTCGCCAAGCGCGTCTCCGGCCTTCCGCTCGAACCGCTGATCGGCTGGGCGGAGTTCTGCGGCCTGCGCATCCGGGTCGCTCCCGGCGTCTTCGTGCCCAGGCACCGCACCGAGTTCCTGGTGGAGCAGGCGGTGGCACTCGCGGCTCCTGATGCGGTGGTGCTCGACCTGTGCTGCGGTGCCGGTGCGATCGGCGCCGCGATTGCATCCAGAGTCGGAGACGGCGTCGAGCTGGTCGCCTGCGACATCGAGCCGGCGGCCGTGCGCTCTGCGCGGGAGAACATCGAGCCGAGGGGCACGGTGCACGAGGGCGACCTGTTCGACGCGCTCCCCGTCTCCCTGCGCGGGCGGGTGGACGTGCTCGCGGTGAACGCGCCGTACGTCCCGACCGAGGCCATCGCGTTGATGCCTCCGGAGGCTCGCCTGTACGAGCCGGCCGTCGCGCTCGACGGAGGGGCGGACGGGCTCGCCGTGCAACGCCGCGTCGCGGCAGAGGCCGCCGCGTGGCTGGCTCCCGGCGGTTCGCTGCTGATCGAGACGAGCGGCGAGCAGGCGGCCCGGACGGCCGCGCTGTTCGAGGAGGCCGGGCTGCTGGTGCGCACGGTCGTGTCCGACGAGTACGACACGACCGTCGTGGTGGCCACGTCGTCCCGTTGATATCTAGCCGGGCTAGGGATATCGTGACCGGCATGTCGACCACCGCTGTCACCGACGCCGCCACCGCGACCCGACCCGTCGCCGCAGACCGGGTGCGCCAGATCGCCGTGATCGTCGGCGCCGTCCTCGCCGTGATCGGCGCGTTCGTCGGCTCCGGAGCGGCGGGAGGCACCCCCATCCAGAAGGCGGCGGGCGGAGCGCTCAGCGCCGACGCCACCATGCTCTCCCCGGCGGGCCCCGCCTTCTCGATCTGGTCGGTGATCTACCTCGGCCTCCTCGGCTACGCCATCTGGCAGGCGCTCCCGTCGCAGGCCGCCAAGACCCGCCAGCGCCGCATCGGATACTGGATGCTCGCCTCGCTGCTCCTCAACGCCGCCTGGATCCTGAGCGTGCAGTTCGGGATGCTCGCCCTCTCCGCGGTGCTCATCGCCGCGCTGCTCGTGGTGCTGATCGTGGCGTTCGTGCTGCTGCAGCGCATCCCGGGCGGAACGACGGCCGACGCGATCCTGTTCGACGGCACCACCGGCCTCTACCTCGGCTGGGTGACGGTGGCGACGGTCGCCAACGTCACCAGCCTGCTCGTCGCCGCCGGCTTCGACGGCTTCGGCTGGAGCCCCCACGCCTGGGGCATGGCGCTCGTGGTGGTCGCCGCCATCCTCGGCGCCGCCCTGGCGATCTGGGACCGCGGCAGGCTGACGCCCGCCATCGCGAGCGCGTGGGGCCTCGCCTGGATCGGTGTGTCCCGGCTCACCGGCACGCTGGAGTCCGCGCCCGTCGCCATCACGGCCATCGCCGCGGCGGTCGTGCTGCTGATGATCGCCGTCGCGGTCCGGGTCTCGGGGCGCGGCCGCTCGGCCGTGGATCTCGGGTGACGCTCCCTAGATCGTGATCCAGCCGGCCGCGAGCGAGACGATCGCCGCGACCGCCAGCAACACGGCCAGGACGCAGAGCACCGCCTCGAACGGCCGGAACACCCGCAGGCCACGTTCGCGCCGCGCCGCGACGAACAGCAGCGTGCCCGGGGCGTAGATGATGAACGTCAGCAGCAGGTAGCCCGGCCCGGCGGCGACGATCAGGAACAGCGTGTAGACCGTCGCGATGATCGCCACCGTCAGCCCGCGGCGGCTGCGACCGCCCGGATCGTCGCCGGCCCGCGTCTCGAGCTTCAGCGCGTACCCGGCGGTCAGCACATACGGGATGAGGGCGAGCGAGCTGCACAGGCTCAGCATGAACTGGAAGGCGTTCTCCGAGAACAGCGTCACGATCAGCAGCGCCTGAACCAGCAGGGTCGTCAGCACCAGCGCGGCCACCGGGACGCCGCGCCTGCTCACCGCCGCCAGGAACCGGGGAGCGTCCTCGTTCTTCGCCGAGGTGAACAGCACCTCCGACGCCATCAGGGTCCAGGACAGGTATGCGCCGAGCACCGAGACCACGAGACCGACGCTGATCAGCGTGTACCCCCACGGCCCGACGATCACCTGCAGCACGCTCGCGACCGACGGCTCCCGCATCCCGCCGATCTCCGCCCGCGGAGCGACACCGAACGACAGCACCGTGATGAGCACGAACAGGCACAGCACGCTGAGGAACCCGAGCAGCGTGGCGCGGCCGACGTCGCGGCGGCTCTTCGCGTAGCGGGAGTACACGGACGCGCCCTCGACGCCGAGGAACACGAAGACGGTCAGCAGCATCGTCTTCTGGATCTGCCCGAACAGCGACGACGCATCCGGGCTGCCCGTGCCCCACAGGTTGAGCGTGAAGGTGTCCCAGTTGAAGCCGATGGCCACGACGATCACCAGGAAGATCACCAGCGGGACCACCTTGGCGACGGCCACGATCGTGTTGATGAACGCCGCCTGCGGCACCCCGCGCCGGATCAGCAGGAAGAACCCCCACACGCCCACCGTCGACACGGCGACGGCGAGCACGGTGTTCCCCGCCCCGAACGCCGGGAACAGCGCGCCGATGGTGGAGCCGATGAGCACCCAGTACGTGACGTTCCCCGCGCATCCACTCGCCCAGTAGCCGAACGCGGAGAAGAACCCGACGTAGTCGCCGAACCCGGCCTTGGCGTACGCGTAGATGCCGGAGTCGAGCGCCGGCTTCCGCACAGCCAGCCGCTGGAAGACGAACACGAGCGTGAGCATCCCGGCCCCGGCGATGGCCCACGCGACGATGGCGCCGATCGCGCCGGTCGCCCCGGCGAACGTCCCAGGCAGCGAGAACACGCCGGCCCCGACCATCGAGCCGACGACCATGCCGGCCAGGACGAGCACCGGAAGCTTGCGCGTTTGAGTCACGTGCAGACATTTTACGTTTCTTTCGCGGCGCTCGCCGCCGCCGCTTCCGCCCGATCCCCACCGCCTCGCCCCCACCC